>JAUIJI010000086.1 GCA_030431435.1 Alphaproteobacteria bacterium
AGAACACGCTCGACAAGTTCCAGGCCATCGCCAAGGCGATCAAGGAAAAGAACGAGATCGGCCAGCCGGTGCTGGTCGGCACGGTGTCGATCGAGAAGTCCGAATTGCTCAGCCAGTTCCTCGACAAGGAAGGCGTCAAGCACTCGGTTCTCAACGCCCGCATGCACGAGCAGGAAGCGCATATCGTGGCGCAGGCCGGCCGTATCGGTGCGGTGACCATCGCCACCAACATGGCTGGTCGTGGTACCGATATCCAGCTGGGCGGCAATGTTGAATTCCGCACGGAAGACGAACTTTCCGGCATGGAAGACGGCCCGGAAAAGGACGCCGCGATCGCGAAGATCAAGGAAGAAGTCGCCGCCGAACGCCAGAGGGTACTTGATGCAGGCGGATTGTTCGTGCTCGGCACCGAACGCCATGAAAGCCGCCGCATCGACAACCAGCTGCGCGGTCGCTCGGGCCGCCAGGGTGACCCCGGCCTGTCGCGCTTTTACCTCTGCCTCGAGGACGACCTCCTGCGCATCTTCGGCCCGGACACGTTGTTCTCCAAGATGATGAACTCCAACCTCGAGGATGGCGAGGCGATCGGCTCCAAGTGGCTTTCCAAGGCGATCGAGACCGCGCAGAAGAAGGTCGAGGCGCGCAATTACGAAATGCGCAAGCAGGTCGTTCAGTATGACGACGTGATGAATGACCAACGCAAGGTCATTTACGAACAGCGCGCCGAGGTGATGGATTCCGAACTGGTTGACGATGTGGTGGAGGACATGCGCGTCGATTCCATCAACGCCATCGTTACGGCGGCCTGCCCTCCGGGCTCCTATCCCGAACAGTGGGATGTGGCGGGCCTCAAGGAAAAGGTCGCCGATGTGCTGGGTGAGGAGCCTCCCATTGATGAGTGGCTGGAGGAAGATGCCGTCGAGCCCGAACTTATCGAGGAACGGCTGCAACAGATCGCCAGCGACAAGCTTGCCGCGCGCATGGCAGACCTTGGCGAAGATACATGGCGCCGTGCCGAAAAGGGCATCCTGCTGCGCCAGCTCGATCATCACTGGAAGGAACACCTCGCCACGCTCGATGCGTTGCGGCAGGTGGTGTTCCTGCGCGCCTATGCGCAGAAGCAGCCGCTCAACGAATACAAGCAGGAAGCCTTCGGCCTGTTCGAGATGATGCTCGATTCGATCCGCGAAAGCGTGACGAAGATCCTGCTCACCGCCGAATTCCAGGCACCGCCGCAACCGCAGGCACAACGCCCGCTACCCAAGCTGCCCGAATTCATGACCGGCCACCTCAACCCGCTGACGGGTGAAGACAACTCCAACGACGGAGACGGGTCCGAAGTGCGCGCGCCGTTGTTCGGGGCGCTGGCGGGTTCCGCCATGGCGCAGGTCGGGCCGGGCGGCGCGGAACGTAACGATCCTTATGCGGACCAGAACGTCAATCGCAATGCACCTTGCCCCTGCGGTTCCGGCAACAAGTACAAGCACTGCCACGGGGCGGTGTGAGGTAAATTTCCCATCCCGTCATTGCGAGCGACCGAAGGGAGCGCGGCAATCCAGAGTTTTCGGCAAGACGGCTCTGTATTACTTCGTCGCCTGCGGCTCCTCGCAATGACGACCGGATCTAGAATGATGCTCTTGCCCCAACCCTAACGTTCGTTATTATTGCTGGCGGGAAGGGGAAGGCCATGCAGATTACCAAGCTGGACCTGCCGCGTCGTTCCGTGGGTGAAGGCCCCGTATGGGACGTTGCCGAGCAGGCGCTCTATTACATCGATATCCTCGAAAAGAAGGTGCTGCGCTGGCATCCGGCGACGGGTGACCATAGCCAGTGGGACGTGCCCGAAATGGTCGGCTCCATGGCCTTGCGGCAAGGCGGCGGCGCGATCGTGGCGCTTGTCGATGGCATCCACGCGCTCGACACGACAACGGGCGAGGTCACGCCGCTGGCGCTGATGGAGCCGGCCAACCCCGATATCCAGCTCGCCGATGGCAAGGTGGACCGGGCCGGGCGCTTCATCTTCGGCACCAGCCATCGCAAGGCTGCCGAGCCGCAAGGCGGATTGTTCAGTCTCGACAATGGCACGATCACCCAGCTCGACAGCGGGTTGACGCTGGGCAACGGCCCTTGCTGGTCGCCGGACAATTCCACGCTCTACCACGCGGACAGCATGGCGCATGTCATCTACGCCTATGACTATGATCTGGAGACCGGCGCGGCGGGCAACCGGCGGGAGTTCTTCAACACCAGCGATTATGGCCCGATCCCCGATGGCGCGACGGTGGACGCGACGGGCGACCTGTGGGTTGCCATTTGCGAGGGCGGTGTTGTCCTGCGACTGACGCCGCAAGGCGAGGTGCGCCAGGTGATTGAAATGCCTACCAGGCTGCCTGCCAGTTGCATGTTCTTCGGGGAAAAGCTCGACCGCTTGTTCGTGCCCAGCATCGACCCCAGCTTCCTTGGCCGGGAACCTGCCGACGGCGACGGGTGGAACTATGTGATCGATGGCCTCGACGTGCAGGGCCTGCCGGAGCCGCGCTACCATGGATAGACGCGGGTGGAGCGTCCTGGCACCGCTGCTGGTCGCGGTGTTCATCAACATCGCGGGCTTCAGCCTGATCCTGCCGCTGCTCCCGTTCTACGGACAGGTGTTCGACGCGCAGCCGTTCGAAATCGGCCTGCTGTTTGCCGCCTATTCCTTCGGCAATGTCTTTGGCGAGATATACTGGGGCCGCCGGTCTGACGTATGGGGCAGGCGCAAGGTGCTGGTGGTGACAACCTTCATCGCCGGCTTGTCCTATATCGCATTTGCCTATGCGCCCACGCTTCTGGCGGCAATCCTGATCCGCATCTTCAGCGGGTTCTTCTCTGGCACCCTCAGCGTGTGCCAGGGGTTCATAGCCGACGTCTCGCCACCGGAACGGCGCGCCAAGACCATGGGCTATTTCGGCGCCGCATTCTCGCTGGGCTTTGCCTTCGGGCCGGTAATCGGCGGCGTATTTGCAGGTGAAGAGGTGGTTGCCGCCAGCTTCCGCCTGCCGATCTTCATCGCTGGCGGCCTGTCGATCCTCGCCAGCCTGTGGTGCATGGCGGTGTTGCGCGATGCGGTGGAACCCAAGGGCAAGGGCGCGCCATTGCCGAAATACTCCGAAGCCTTCAAATTCGTCTCTGGCGAACCGCTCCTCTCGCGCCTGTTCGTTGTCAGCTTCTTCGGCATCGCGGCCTTCTCTTCCATGGAAGCGGTTTACGGCCTGTGGAGCGAGGCGAATTTCGGCTGGAGCGCCAACGACCTGGGATTTGCCTTCCTTGCCATCGGCGGCGGCGGCTTGCTGGCACAGCTTGTGCTGATCGGACCGCTGGTCGCCCGATATGGCGAGGCGCGCGTGATCGTCATGGGGCTTTGCCTGCTGTCGCTTTCGATGTTCCTGCAGCCCGTCATCCGCCTGCCGGTTTCGGGCGTGCTGCTGATGGGGATGCTGATGACCGGCCACAGCCTGGCCTTTCCCGCGGCGGGGGCGCTGCTCAGCCGCAATACGCCGCCCGAACGGCAGGGCAGCACCATGGGATTGCTGATGGCGTCCAACGCCATTGCCCGCATCCTTGCCCCGCCTCTTTTCGGCTGGTTCTTCGCCTTGCAGATGGACCTTCCGTGGTTTGCGGGCGCGATCATGATCGGGCTGGTGATCCTGATGGCGCTGCAGGCGGTCAAGATGCTCGATGCGCAACGCGCTGGTGCGGGCTGACACAGCGCCCGTTACAAATTGCGGCTTGCCCTGCCGCTACTGTGCGATAGCCTCCGGATCATTCTTGAGGAGGATCGACCCATGAAACGCGCCCTGTTTACAGCTCTTGCAGCCACCATGCTGGCGCCTTCGGCTTTTGCCCAGCAGCATGATGCAGCATCCTCGGCGATTGCTGCCGCCGTTGCCGATGATCGCCGCCCTGAAGGCGATGTCGCGCGCGATCCCTTGCGCAAGCCTGCCGAAATCGTGGAGTTTGCCGGTGTGGAGCCGGGCATGGTGATCGCCGAAATCGCACCCGGTGGCGGCTATTACACGCGCATTCTTGCCGAAAGCGTGGGGCCGGATGGCAAGATCTATGCGCTGATGCCGGGCTTCTTTGCCACCCGCCCCGGAGGGCTGGATGGCATCAATGCACTGGCAGAGGAATATGGCAACATCGAAGTGGTCGTAGTCGAAGGCTATGACACGCTGGAACTGCCCGAACTGGCAGACCTCGTCTGGACCACCGAAAATTACCACGATCTTGCCAATGGCGATATCGACACCGTCAACCGGGGCGTGGCACGCGTGCTCAAGCCCGGCGGTCTCTATTTCGTGGAGGACCATTCCGCCCCCGGCACCGGCACCAGCGCCACCAGCACGATCCACCGGATCGATCCGATGGCGGTGATCGCGCAGGTTACCAGCGCCGGTTTCGTGCTCGAAGCGACGAGTGACGTGCTCGCCAATCCTGCTGACCCGAAGGACGTGTCACCGCGCGATGTGGAGCCGACCAGCGAGAAGTTCGCCCTCAGGTTCCGCAGCGCGCAGTAAGCCCGCGCGTCAGCCCTCCTTGGGCACGACCTTGGCGTAATCGTCCGTGCGGAACCAGCGATTGAGCAGGGTTTCGAGGCGGACGAGTTCGGGCGTGCATTCGGGAATGGCAGAGGCGGGTTCGCCTTCCTCCAGCGCGTCTGTCACGGTGTTGCGATATTCGAACAGGTCGACATCGCCTGCCTGCCGGGCGAGGGCAGCCTTGGCGTCCAGCACAGTGTCGATCCGGTCCTGCGCTTCGGCCTGCTCGATATCGCCCTTGCGCAGGTCATTGATCGTCTCGCAGACATAGCTTTCGCAAGTCCATGGACGGTGCTCATAGACCTGGCACATCTTGTCGCACAGGCGCGTGCAGGGCTGGTTGAAGCTGAGCTCGCCATCGTCATATTCGATGACCTCGATGCCGAGCTTGCGAATGGTGCGCGCCTCGTCCTCGTCCACCACCACGCGGCCGAACATGGTGTTGTCGCAACACATGCCGCAGGACAGGCAAAGATCGCTCTCTGCCGGGTGGGATTTCGTATCTGGCAAGAAAGTGGCTCCCCGAGTTGGATTCGAACCAACGACCAAGTGATTAACAGTCACCTACTCTACCGCTGAGCTATCGGGGAGCAGCCCGATGGGCAGGTGAGGGCCTATATGGGCGCGGATTCGCTTTGGCAACCCCGCAAATCAACCTCCCGCGATTTCCTTGCGGAAAGCTGGAATCACACCACGAACTGCTCCGCCACAATGCGCTCGTCCAGCGCGTGTCCGGGGTCGAACAGCAGCGTCATTTCCATGTCGCGAGCGATTTCCACCCGCACTTCGGCAACGTCGCGATATTCCTTCTGGTCGGCCACCACGGCAACCGGTCGCTTGTCCGGTTCGCGGATGCGGAAACTCACCTGGCTGCGATCGGGCAGGATGGCTCCGCGCCAGCGCCGCGGGCGGAACGGGCTGATCGGGGTCAGCGCCAGCATCTGCGAATCGAGCGGCAGGATCGGGCCGTGGGCAGACAGGTTGTAGGCGGTGGAACCGACCGGTGTGGACAGCAGCACGCCATCACCCGCCAGTTCAGGGATGCGCACCTTGCCGTTCACGCTGATTTCGATCTTTGCGGTCTGGCGTGTTTCACGCAGCAGGCTGACTTCGTTGATGGCGCAGCTGGTGTGAACGCCGCCATCCTGGTCCACCGCTTCCATGCGCAAGGGGCAGACGGTGAGCGGCTTGGCCTTTGCGATCCGCTTGGCGAGACCATCGCAGCCGCGATACTTGTTCATCAGGAAGCCGACTGTGCCGAGGTTGAGGCCGTAAGCCGGCACGACCTGGTGATCGTCGAGCATCTGGTGCAGCGAATCGAGCATGAAACCGTCGCCGCCCAGCACCACCACGGCGCTCGCCTCGTCCAGCGGTACCCAGTCGGTGCAGTCGCGCAGTGCCGCTGCCGCCTCGCGCGCGCGGTCGGTCGGGGATGCAAGCAACGCCAGCCGTTCGGTATCGATCATGTCGCCATTCCCACCCATGCAAGCGGACACTACCGCTCCCGTCCCGATTTGCAACGCAAGGCGTATAGGCGGGTGACGAATTCGGGACGGTGCGCCAGTGGCAGTCCATGCAATCGCCCAAACCCATCCCGGAACGTCGCAGGCGCAGGGATCGCCGCACCGACAAGCCGCACCCGCTCGCCAGTGATCTGGCAAGCGCGATTGACCGCGCGGAAGTGGACGTGCTGTTCCAGCCGCAATTCGGGTGCGACAGCGGCGCGGTTGTGGGCGCAGAAGCACTGGTGCGCTGGTTCCAGCCTACGCGCGGTGCCATTGGTGGAGACCAGCTGTTCGCAATTGCCACCCGTTCAGACCTTGCGCATGCGTTGTCGCTCTATGTGCTGGACAAGGCGCTAGATGCGGCGAAGGCTTGGCCAGATGATATGCGGCTGTCCTTCAACATAACCCCGGCAGACCTTGTCGCGCCGGACTTCGCCGAATCGGTTGCCACGGCGCTGGCCCGGTCGGGTTTCGTTCCAGAACGTCTGACGCTGGAAATCACCGAACAGGCACTGGTCGATGACCTTGAGGGGTCTGCAAACCGACTGGACGGGCTTGTGGAGCTGGGAATCCGCGTGGCCCTTGACGATTTCGGGGCGGGCTTCTGCAACTTCCGATATCTCAAGAAGCTGCCGCTGCATTATCTGAAGCTGGACCGCAGCATGGTGGAAGGCATCGGCCACGACAGCCGCGATCTTGCGGTGCTGCGTGGCATCGTCGCCATGGCGAATGCGCTCGACCTTGCGGTGATCGCCGAGGGGATCGAGATGACCAGCCAGCTTGAAGCCGTGAAGCGCGAAGGCTGCACAAGCTGGCAGGGCTTTCTGGGAGCGCGACCGCTGCCATCCGAGGATTTCGCGGCACTCGTTGCGGGTGACGGGTTCATGTTGCGCGAATAGATTTGGGCTTTTTGCGCTCACAGAGGCACAAAGGCACAGAGGAAGTCATCCGCGCCGAAGGCGTCTTCATTCTCTGGTTGAGCTCACGCGGAGACGCGGAGGGTTTGTGCGTCATCTCCGCGTCTCCGCGTCTCCGCGTGAATCGAATAGAGGTAGAGCGCCTGCGGCGCGGCAGGTCACAACACCCTCCGTGCCTTTGTGCCTCTGTGAGCGCCAATCACTTTCCGGCCTTCTCCGCCTTCAGGGCAATCCTGCTCAGCCCCTTGGTCAGCTGGAACAGGCCGTTGAGGCGGCTCTTGGGATCGCCCCACGCACGGTTGATCACCAGCTTCATGTCAGGACGCAGCTTGGCGGTATCCTGCAGCCTGTCGACATAGGCGATCAGGCCGGGGCCGTCGGGGAAATTGTCATTGTGGAAGGTGACGAGCGTGCCGCGCGCGCCCACGTCGATCTTGGCGATATGCGCGTCGATCGCCTGGTGCTTGATCTCGATCAGGCGGATCAGGTTCTGCGTGGCATCGGGCAGCGGTCCGAAGCGGTCGATCATTTCGGCAGCCAGCCCCTCGATCTCGGCCTTGTCGCGCGCATCGTTGAGGCGGCGATAGAGCGCCATGCGCACGGCGAGGTCCGGAACGTAATCTTCCGAGATCATAATCGGTGCATCGACAGTGATCTGCGGTGACAGGCCCTCGCGGCTGTCCCGCTCCAGCCCCATGTTGCCTGCCTTGGCGGCAAGGATCGCGTCCTCCAGCATCGACTGGTAGAGTTCGAAGCCCACTTCACGGATATGGCCGCTCTGCTCGTCTCCCAGCAAATTGCCTGCACCCCGAATGTCGAGGTCGTGGCTCGCCAGCTGGAAGCCCGCGCCCAGTGAATCGAGATCACCCAGAACCTTGAGGCGCTTTTCGGCCACTTCCGAAAGCTGGGTATCCGCCGGCGTTGTCAGATAGGCGTAAGCGCGGATCTTGGACCGGCCCACGCGGCCACGCAGCTGGTAGAGCTGGGCAAGGCCGAAACGGTCCGCGCGGTGGATAATGATGGTGTTGGCGCTTGGCAGGTCGAGCCCGCTCTCGACGATGGTGGTGGACAGCAGCACCTCGTATTTCTTCTCGTAGAAGGCGCTCATCCGTTCCTCGATCTCGCCACCGGCCATCTGGCCATGGGCGGCGACAAAGCGGATTTCGGGCACGTTTTCGTGCAGCCAGTCCGCCACCTCGTCCATGTCGGAAATGCGCGGCACGACGATGAAGCTCTGCCCGCCGCGATGGTGTTCACGCAGCAAGGCCTCGCGCATCACCATGTCGTCCCATTCCATCACATAGGTCCGCACGGCCAGGCGATCTACCGGCGGGGTCTGGATGGTGGACAGCTCGCGCAGACCCGTCATCGCCATCTGCAGCGTACGCGGGATCGGCGTTGCGGTGAGGGTGAGGACGTGCACATCGGTGCGCAGCTGCTTCAGTTTCTCCTTGTGGGTGACGCCAAAGCGCTGCTCTTCGTCCACGATCACCAGGCCAAGGTCCTTGAACTTGGTCTGCTTGGACAGGATCGCGTGGGTGCCGACCACGATATCCACCGTACCTGCTTCCAGCCCTTCGCGCGTGGCCTTCATCTCCGCTTGCGGGACAAGACGCGAGAGGCGGCCGATCTTGAGCGGGAAACCCTTGAAGCGCTCGGCAAACCCGTTGAAATGCTGGCGTGCAAGCAGGGTTGTGGGGGCGACAACGGCGACCTGCTGGCCTGCCATGGCCGCAACGAACGCCGCGCGCAGGGCGACCTCGGTCTTGCCGAAGCCGACGTCGCCGCAGACGAGGCGGTCCATCGGCTTGCCTTCTGACAGGTCCTTCAGCACGTCCTCGATGGCGGCGTCCTGGTCGTCCGTTTCCTCCCACGGGAAGCGGTCGACGAACTGGTTGTAGCTGGAGTCATCGGCTTCCAGCACCGGCGCTTTTTTGAGCGCGCGCTGGGCTGCGACTTGGATCAGCTCGCCCGCGATCTCGCGGATGCGCTCCTTCAGCTGTGCGCGGCGCTTCTGCCATGCCTCGCCGCCGAGCCTGTCGAGCATCGCGCCTTCCTCGGAGGTGCCATAGCGCGAGAGGACATCGATATTCTCGACCGGAATGTAGAGCTTGTCGCCGCCGCGGTACTCGAGCATCACGCAATCGTGCTGGCTCTTGCCCACGGGCACGGGCTCGAGGCCGAGATACTTGCCGATGCCGTGATCGACATGGACGACGAGGTCACCGCGCCGGAGCGCCTGCAATTCGGCGAGGAAGGCGTCTGCGTCCTTCTTTTTCTTGCGGCGGCGGACGAGGCGGTCTCCCAGCAGGTCCTGCTCGGTGACAAGTTCCAGCTCGTCATTCGCAAAGCCGGTATCGAGCGGGAGGACCAGTGCCACCGCCTTCGCGCGGCCCGATGCCTTGGGCGCGGACTGGCCAAGCGCCTCCTGCCAGCTTTCGGCCAGCACGACTTCGGTGCCTGCTTCGGTCATGATCGAGGCGATGCGGCTGCGCGAACCTTCGGAATAGGCAGCAAACAGCGGCCGCTTGCCGACCTTGGCGAGCGCGGCGAAGTGCTTGGCGGCGGCTTCGTAAGTGTTCTTTCCCGCAGAGCGTTCGGGCGTGAAATCACGCGCGGATCTGAAGCCGAAGTCGACCACAGTGTCGCTTTCCGGTTCGGCGAAGATCACTGCCTTGTGGATCGGCTGTGCGGTGACGGCTTCGTCCAGCTCCTCGCGCTTCAGATAGAGCGAGACGGGATCAAGCGGGCGATAGGACCCGGCAGCCTGCCCCGCCACTTCGCGGCGCTGGCGGTGATAGTCGGCAATATCGGCGAGGCGTTCGTCAGCTGCCTGCAGAGCGCCTGAATCGATCACCACCTCGTCATCGGGCTTGAGATAGTCGAACAGGGTGGCCAGCCTGTCTTCCAGGAGCGGCATCCAGTGTTCCATGCCCGCCAGCCGCCTGCCATCGCTCACCGCTTCATAGAGCGGGTCCTGCGTGGCGGTTGCGCCGAACATCTCGCGATAACGGCTGCGGAAGCGCTTGATGGTGTCGTCATCGAGCAAAGCCTCGCTGGCGGGGAGGAGCAGGTGGCCTTCCACCGTGCCGGTGGTGCGCTGGGTCTGCGGATCGAACAGGCGCAGGCTCTCCAGCTCGTCGCCGAAGAAATCGAGCCTGAGGCCACCTTCCAGCCCCGAGGGATAGATATCGAAGATCGAGCCGCGCACCGCGAATTCGCCGGTATCCGCCACCGTGTCGGTGCGCGAATAGCCCTGCCGCTGGAGCAGCGCGATGAGGCTGTCATGGCCTATCTCCACGCCCGGCTTCAATTCGCGCACCGCCTCGCGAATGCGGAACGGGGTGAGCACGCGCTGCAGCACGGCGTTGATCGTGGTGACAAGCAACTGCTTCTTCCGCGTGCCCGATTGCAGCTTGTAGAGCGCGGACAGGCGGCGCGCGGAAACCGACAGGGCAGGGCTGGCGCGATCAAACGGCAGGCAGTCCCACGCCGGGAATTCGATCACCTGCAATTCCGGCGCAAAGAACTGCGCTGCATCGGTCACGGCGCGCATGGCGGCATCATCAGGCGCGATGAACACCGCGCGCCCCGTGCTGGCGCGGGCGAGGTCGGCGAGCACAAGTGGCTGGCTGCCACGCGCGACGCTGGCCAGCGTGAGCGGGGTCTTGGCGGATAGAATACGCGAAAAATCAGTCATCTGGCGGTCTGTCAGGCTCACAGGTCAAGGCGCATTTGCCACGCGCAATTGCCCGCCGGCGCGATTTTGGAAGGTCTCGCAGGAGGGTTCTCAGAATGTGTTGCGGGCTGCCCTATGGACTTGGACGCCCGAGGGCAAGTCAGATGGAGACGTAGTCTATCCGTTGCAGCTTTTCGAGCATGGGGCCGCGGAATTGCTCGGGCGCTTCCTGCGTCTTCAAGGCCCATGCCATCACGTCGACATCGTCATGATCCAGCAATGCCTCGAACCACGCCATTTCGGCCTCGTCCCATTCGGCGTGATAGGTGTCGAAGAAGCCGCCGATCATGTAATCCGCCTCGCGCGTGCCGCGATGCCATGCGCGGAATTTTATGCGGGCGAGGCGCTGCGATTTTTCGGGGGAATGGCTCATGCGCGCCTCCTACCGCCTTGCGCGAAGTTGCGCTAGAGCCTGACCATGCGGCCTGACATCCTCAATCCCCTGTTTGCAGAAACGGACAGCCTCGATGGCGTGGGGCCGAAGCTTAAAAAACCACTGGCGCGCTTGCATATCGATCACCTGCGCGACCTTGCCTATCACTTGCCCGAACGTTTCGTGATGCGGCGAGCGGTGACCGATCTCGATGAAGCGGGCGAGGGCGAGCAGATCATCGTTGCGCTCACCCCAACCGAACATCGCGCCGCTCGCAATCCCGGGCGCGGGCCGTACCGTGTGCTGGCGCAGGATGCGAAGGGCAATATCTGCGCGCTCACCTATTTCGGCAGGGCGAGCTATTCCGCCAAGAAACTGCTGCCTGTGGGCGAGAAGCGCTGGATTGCCGGGCGGCTGGACCGGTTTGGTGACATGCTGCAGATCGTCCACCCGGACCATATTGCCGAGGACAGCAGCACGCTGGCGGGAAACCAGGTAGAGCCGGTCTATCGCCTTGCCGAAGGGCTGACCCAGCCGCGCATCGCCGGGATGGTGGCGCAGGCGCTGCTGGCCGCGCCTGACCTTCCCGAATGGATCGAGCCGGGCGTGCTCGACAAGCAGCAATGGCCCGCATGGCGCGATGCGCTGGTGCTGGCGCACAGGGGCGAGAATGCCAAGGCGCGCGACAGGCTCGCCTATGACGAGCTCTTCGCCAATGCGCTGGCGCTGATGCTGGTGCGCCAGTCCAACCGCAAGCGGCGCGGGCAGAGCCTGCAAGGCGACGGGCATTTGCGCGACAAGCTGCAACTGCCATTCCCGCTGACGGGCGCGCAACAACGCTCGATCAACGAGATCACAGGCGACATGGCGCAGGAAGCGCCGATGCTGCGCTTGCTGCAAGGTGACGTGGGCGCGGGCAAGACGGTGGTGGCGCTGGAGGCCATGCTCGCGGCGGTGGAAGCAGGCGCGCAAGCCGCGCTGCTCGCGCCTACGGAAATCCTGGCCCGCCAGCATTTCGAGACCTTGCGCAACATGGTCAAGCCAACCGGCGTGGAGATCGCGCTGCTGACAGGACGCGACAAGGGCAAGGCGCGCGAGAGCATCCAGATGGGCCTGATGGATGGCAGCATCCAGATCGTCGTCGGCACCCATGCGATCTTCCAGGATGCGGTGCAGTATCGCAATCTTGGCCTTGTGGTGATTGACGAACAGCACCGCTTTGGCGTGTCGCAGCGCCTGATGCTGACCGCCAAGGGCAAGCTCACGCCGCACACGCTCTCCATGACGGCGACCCCCATCCCGCGCACGCTGGTGCTCGCCCAATATGGCGAGATGGATGTGAGCCGTCTCGACGAGATGCCGCCGGGTCGCCAGCCCATCGATACCCGTGTGATCTCCGCCGCGCGGCTGGAGGACGTTGTGGCAGGTGTCGAACGCCACCTCACCACCGGGCAGCAGGCTTACTGGGTCTGCCCGATGGTTCGCGACAATGAGCAGGACGATATCGCCGCAGCCGAGGCGCGCTATGCGGCGCTGAAACACCGCTTCGGCGAAGATGTGGTGCTCGTCCACGGCCAGCTTACTTCGGAACTGAAGGACGCCGCCATGCAGCGCTTTGCCAGCGGCGATGCGAAACTGCTGGTGGCGACCACGGTGATCGAGGTGGGCGTGGACGTGCCCAATTCCACGCTGATGGTGATCGAACAGGCTGAACGCTTCGGACTTGCGCAATTGCACCAGCTGCGTGGCCGCGTGGGGCGGGGCAGCGAGAAGAGCACCTGCCTGCTGCTGCGCGGTGATGAGTTGTCCGAAACAGGCCGCAAGCGCCTTGCGCTGATGCGCGAGACACAGGACGGCTTCCTTCTTGCGGAGGAAGACCTTTCCTTGCGCGGCGGAGGCGAATTGCTGGGCACCCGCCAATCGGGTGACGAGGCTTTCAACATCGCCACGATGGAACAGATCACCCGCCTGCTGCCGATGGCGAATGACGATGCCAAACTGCTGGTGGAACGCGACGGCGGGCTGGAAAGAGAACGCGGGCAGGCAGCGCGGATTTTGCTCTACCTGCTGGAACGCGACTGGGGCGTGCAGACATTGCGGAGCGGTTAGCTGTCCTACAGCGAGGAAGATGGCCTATCCCGTCTGGCATGTTCATGCAGCAAACCCTTGAAATCGCGACCTTCAGACCCGTTTCCGCGCCGACGCGATTCCTTCTTCTGGACCGTGTTCCATGTGTTCCAAATCTTAACGGCAATCCCGCACCTCACCGCCTTTCGGTAAGCTTTGCGATGCGACAAGGAACTGGCAATCGGCCACGCTCATGCCATATGGGCAAAATCAACAAACCCACACCAGAACGGGAACGCATGATGACTACCGAAACGCTTACCGCCGCAGACCAGTCCGCCGAAATCAAGCGCGTGTTCGAGCTGCAGCAGGCTCACCAGTGGGATGTGAAGGCGTCCGGCGCAGAGGAGCGCAAGGAAAAGCTCGCGAAGCTGAAGGCTGCGATCGAGGCGCATGCGGATGATATCGTGGCCGCCGTGCTCAAGGATACGCGCAAGCCGGAAGGCGAAATCCGCGTGACCGAGGTGATGAACATCACGAACAACATCCAGCTCAATATCGACAGCCTCGATGAGTGGATGGCGCCCACGCTGGTGACGCCGACGAACAACCCCGATGACAAGGCGCAGATCAATTACGAAGCGCGCGGCGTGTGCCTGATCCTCGGCCCGTGGAACTTCCCGCTCGGCCTTGTCTTCGGTCCGCTCGCGGCAGCGGTGGCAGCGGGCAATTGCTGCATCCTCAAGCTGACGGACCTTTGCCCCAATGTGGCGAAGATCGCCAAGGTGATCGTGGAGGAAGTGTTCGAGGAAAACGAAGTCGCCGTGTTCGAAGGCGATGT
>JAUIJI010000087.1 GCA_030431435.1 Alphaproteobacteria bacterium
TTCGGCGGCATTGGTGCCGTGTTCTTCCTCGATCCGCGCCAGTTCCTCGGCAGCGACGAGGTTGACCGGGCCAATCCGCTCGCGGCTGGCGACGAGCTTGTCCATCGCCTCGCTCTCGGCACCGGAGCCTTCGACATCTCCCTCGTCGAATGCGAACCGGCCGGGCAGGAGAGGCGGCGGACACTGGAACCGCTCGCCCGAAATGCGCGCCATTTCCTCGCGCCGCTGCTCCTCGTTTTCGGCGCGCGTGGCCAGCGTGGCGCGGGTTTCGCGCGTGGAGGAAAGCGTTTCATTGGCCGCCTGCAGCGCAGCTTCGGCTTCGCGCATTTCCTCATTCGCGGCATTCACA
Organism: Alphaproteobacteria bacterium; assembly: GCA_030431435.1. Taxonomy (GTDB): domain Bacteria; phylum Pseudomonadota; class Alphaproteobacteria; order Sphingomonadales; family Sphingomonadaceae; genus Alteraurantiacibacter. Next base: position 350 of record JAUIJI010000087.1, read on the forward strand.
TCCGCTTCCGCCTTGGCGAGGTCTGCGGTGAGGCGCTCGCGCACCTGCTCGCCGCTTTCGATCTCGCGCATCAGCCCTTCGGGTTTGGCGGCGGTGACGGCGCGTTCCTGTTCGATCTCTTCGAAGCGGGCGGACATGCCCGCCAGCCGCTGCGCTGCTTCGCCTGCGCGCGCTTCCCAGTTTGCCTTGTCAGATCGCTGGGCAGCAACGCGTTCACGCGCCACGGCGAGCGCTTGGTCATGCGCGGCAAGCGTGGCCATCGCCGCCTGCACCGCATCGCGAGCCGCCTCGTTCTTCGCGCGTGCCGCTTCGAGCGAGGCGCGACCAGCTTCGGGATCAGGCAGGGCGGTGCGCTTGTCCTCGGCCGCCTTCAATTCGGCTTCGGCAGCCTTGCGCTGTTCGGCGAGGTCGCTCTCGCTCTCCGCGAGTTCTGCAAGCCGGGTGGCGAGCCGTTCACGCCGCGCTTCGGCCTGATCGAGGGCGCGCAGGGCCTGCCGCTCGTCCTCCGCCGCCTCGTTGACCTCGCGTTCGGCGGCGACAAGGCCGCGCTGCAGTTCGCTCGCTTCGGCGGACAGGCGGTCATGTTCGGATTGTGCCGATGCCAGCGCCTCGCGCAGCGCGGGCAGCTGGGCTTCTAGTTCGGAAAAACGGTTGTCCGCTTCCAGCCGCGCAGCTTCCGCTGCCCCTTCGCCGCGCGCGACAAAGCCATCCCAGCGGCGCAGCAGTCCATCGCGGGTGACAAGCCATTCGCCGGGGACAAGATCGCGCCCGTCATCGCTGTCTGCGACATGCACCAGCGCCAGACGGGCGGTGAGTTCATCGGGGCATTTGGTGACGTGGTCTGCGAGGCTGTCTGCCACCTTTGCCGGAGCCTTCGCGCCGGTCCAGTAGCGGCCATCCGTGCCGGCATCGGGCTTGCCCAGTGGAGACTTGCCATCGCGGCCCAGCACGGCGGCGAGCGCGCGTTCGTATCCCTTTTCGGCGGAGAGCTTGTCCAGCGCGGCGGGCATGCCCGAGGAGTTCATCTGGCGCTTGGCGCGCGCTTCGCGGTCGCGTTGCAGGGCGGTGAATTCGCGTTCCACGCCTGCCAGTTCTGCGCGAGCCGAGGACAAGGCGCTGGCGGCTTCGTCGCGTGCGGTGGTGAGTTCGTCCTTGCGCGCACGGCTGGCTTCGAGCGCTTCGCGTAGTTCCTCGCGGCGCTTGCCAGCCTCTTCAGCGGCGGACTTGGCGGCGGTGACGGCTTCTTCGGGATCGCCTTCGTTCGTCAGCGCAGCGCGCTGGTCGGCAATGCGGCGTTCTTCCTGCGCCAGCCGGTCGAGGCGGGACCGGGCCTGCGCCACTTCGGCTTCGGCCACGCGCCATTCTGCTTCCACGCCGGCATGGTCCGCGGTGGCCTTGGCCAGCGCCAGTTCGGCAGCGCGACCGGCGCGTTCGTTATCTTCGGACTTGTTGACCAGCGAGGGGCGCTTCGCCTCGTCTTCCTCCAGCGCCTTGACGCTGGCGGTGAGCGCGGCATCGAGATCCTTCATCGCCTTCGCCGCATCGCGCGTCATGCGGTCGGCTTCGAACTTGTCTTCTTCCAGCCGCTCCTTCTGGCGGTCGAGATCGGCAAGGCGCTGTTGAGCTGCCTCGAGCTGGCTGGACAGCGCCGCCATGCGGTGCCCGTGCGCGCTGGCATCATCGCGCCGGTCCGCCAGTTCATCGCGCAGTTCGGTGAGCTTTTCGGCGAGGGCATGCTGTGCCTGCTGCGCAGCCTTGGCAGCTTCCTGCGCCTTGGTGACTTGCCCGTCCGCCTCTTTCGCCTGTTGCCGCGCGTTATCCGCCGCCTTTGCCGCATCGCGCCAGCGGGCGAACAGCAGGCGCGCTTCGGCCACCCGTATCCTGTCGGACAGTTCCTTGTAGCGTTCGGCCTGCTTGGCCTGCCGCCTGAGCGAGGCAATCTGGCTGTCGAGACCTGCCATCAGGTCTTCGAGCCGCTCGAGGTTCTTCTCGGTCGAGCGAAGCTTGCTTTCCGCATCGCGGCGGCGGACGTGGAGGCCCGCGATGCCCGCAGCCTCTTCCAGCATCATCCGCCGTTCGGCAGGCTTGGCAGCGATCACCTGGGCGATCTTGCCCTGGCTGACGAGGGCGGGCGAGTGCGCACCGGTGGCGGCATCAGCGAACACCAGCGCCACATCCTTGGCGCGCACGTCATTGCCGTTGACGCGGTAGGCGCTGCCCGCGCCGCGCTCTATCCGGCGTGTGACGTTGAGTTCCTCGCCTTCGCTGTCAGCTGCGTGGAGGACAACTTCGGCGAAATCACGCGGCGGGCGCGAGGCGGTGCCGGCGAAGATCACGTCTTCCATTCCGCCCGAGCGCATGGACTTGGGCGAGTTTTCGCCCATCACCCAGCGGATCGCCTCGAGCAGGTTGGACTTGCCGCAGCCATTGGGGCCGACAACGCCTGTCAGCCCCGGCTCAACACGCAGTTCGGCAGGCTCGACGAAGCTCTTGAAACCGGAAAGTTTGAGTTTCCTGATTTCCATCGCCGTCGCCTGCCTCCTGTTTTAGCGCGCGCCTGCGGCCTGCAGCGCGGTTTCCACCACCGCCCAGCTGGTACCATCCAACTTGCGGCCATTGACGAAGAAGGTGGGAGTGCCGGTCACGCCCAGTTCGTCTGACTGTACTGCGGAATTTTCCGCGATCTGGCGGGGAAGCTCCGGATCGGCGAGGCACTGGTTCACCTGTTCGGTGCTGAGGCCGCGCTGGGCGAAGAAGTCCAGCAAGCCGGAAACCTGGGCGATCTGCTGGAAACGGCTGTCATCCTGGACAGACATGGCGGCACCCAGCGCTTCGCCCTGGGCTTGCGCGTTCTGCACGATGGAATTGAGGTTGGACCAGCCCTGCTTGGCCAGCGGGATGGCGGTGGAAGCATCGCCGCAGCGGATGATCGAGGCAATGGTGAGGTCCAGCGCGTCATGCACCTGGTTGCGGAGTTCGAACTTCACCAGGCCGCTTTCGATGTAATCATCAAGCGGGCCGGAGTTCTCCGACCAGTTGGCACAGGCCGGGCAGGTGTGGCTGGCATATTCGACAAGGTGGATCGGCGCATCCGGGTTGCCCATCTGGATGCCGCCCATCTGGGTGAACTCTGCCATCTCGCCCCACGAAGAGCCTTCGGGTGCTTCGATGGGATCAAGCGCGGCGCCTTCCGCAGCATCATCAGATCCGCAAGCAGCAAGTCCCAGCATCAGCGGGGCGGCGAGGGTGGCAAGAAGCAGTCGGCTGGTTTTCATTTCTGGATCCTGTCAATTTCGAATGGAAAGGCTAGCGTAAGGGGGCGACCGCACAAAACGCCGCCACAGCTCAGGGCGGCCTTTTACACAGGATATGCCCAGTTATTCGGCTCCGGGAAGGCTTGCGGGCCCCAGATGCGGCTGCAGCGCGCTCCATGAATGGACACCGGGGACCATTTCTCCGTTCACGGCAAAGCTGGGTGTGCCGGGAATTTCGAACGCCGCATTGTCTGCCGCCATGCGGGCGACGATATCTTCCATCGCGTCCGCATCGCCAAGGCACTGGTCAAGCTGGGCCACGCTGTAGCCGCGCGGTTCCATCAGTTCATAGAAGTCGAGATCATCGGCAATGGCGCGCATGCGGCTGGCCATGGTGCCGCTGGTCCAGCGTGCAGTGGTGGCGGGCTTGGCATCGATCGCGGTCTGCAGCCATTCATCCTGGGCATGCAGGATGGCGCGGTGATTGCCCCAGAACTTGCTTTCATCGCCACATTCGGCGGTCAGCGCGGCGGCAAGGTCCAGCGGGTTGCGGATCACGTGGCGCACCTCCACGCTGAGATCGCCCGGCTGGACATAGGCAAGCCGCAGCGGGGCATCGGCTTCCTTCTCGAAACTGGCGCAATGCGGGCAGGAATAGCTGACGAAAGTGATCAGCCTGGTCTTGGCTTCGGGATTGCCCAGCCTGTGGCCTTGTTCGGTGCGCGTGAAGGTTGCGTCCCATACCTGTGCCGAAAGCGCGGCGATGGGCGTTGCGGCCAGCAGCAGTCCTGCAATCAGGGCCCGTTTCATTTCTTGTCATCCTCCCTTGATCCTATCGACCGTGCCAGCGATTCGAGCACGGTGCGCAGTTCCGGATCACCAATATCGCGCAGGCTATCGCCCAATTCCATCGGAATGGGCTTGAGCGAAGGCGGTGCAGCGCGTTTTTCTCCAGCAGATGCAGGCTTAACCTCGCCTTGCCGGATCTTCACGCGGGCGACCGCCTTGTAACCGAAAAAGCGGTTCACCCGGTCGATGATTTCCGGGATCACGTGCTGGATCAGCGGGGCATGGGCAGGTTTGACGACAAGCTGCAAGATGCCGTCGCTTTTCTCTCCCGGCGGAAAGCGGATCGATTCCGGCTGACACACCCTGGCGTGGGTTTCGCCCACGATCTCGTGCCAGCGGGTGACGACGCTGCTCTGCACGAAGCCGAATCGGCGAAAGGCCGCGCGCCCGATCTGCGGCACCAGTTCCGCCACCGGGCGGGCAGGGCCGCCGCGCGGGCGCTGGTATGGCTTGGCCTTGCCCTTTGCAGGCGCCTTTTTCGGGGGTTTCCCGGCCGGCTTGTCGCTGTCTCGTTCCATTGCGCGGCCCGCTATGCCATGCCGCGCGGATGCAGGATAGGGCCGCTTCGCTTTTGCTGGACTGGTATGACGGGCATGCCCGCGCCCTTCCGTGGCGGGTGACGGGTGCCGAGACTCCCGATCCCTATCGCGTGTGGCTGTCCGAAGTGATGTTGCAGCAGACGACCACGGCCGCTGTCGCCCCCTATTTCGCCAAATTCACCGAGCGATGGCCCGATGTGGCTGCGCTCGCCGCGGCTGCGGAAGAAGAGGTGATGGCCGAGTGGGCGGGGCTGGGATACTACTCGCGCGCCCGCAATCTGGTGAAATGCGCGGCGGAAGTGGCAGCCATGGGCGGATTTCCCGAAACCGAAGAGGAGTTGCGCAAGCTGCCGGGGCTGGGTGCCTATACTGCCGCCGCGATCGCTGCGATCGCCTTTGGCCGGCGCGCGGTGGTGGTGGATGCCAATGTCGAGCGGGTGGTGGCGCGGCTCTTCGCGATAGACGAACCTTTGCCGGGTGCGCGCAAGGCGATCCGCGACAAGGCTGACGCGATCACGCCCGATGAGCGCGCAGGCGATTTTGCGCAGGCGATGATGGACTTGGGCGCTACCATCTGCACCTCGCGCGATGCCAGATGCCTGCTCTGCCCGTTGCAATCGATCTGCGAAGGGCGGGCGAGCGGCGATCCATTGCGCCTTCCGGTGAAGGCGAAGAAGAAGCCCAAGCCCAGCCGCACAGGCACTGCCTTCTGGATCGAGCGGGACGATGCGGTGTGGCTGGTCAAGCGTCCGGGCAAGGGCATGCTTGGCGGCATGCGCGCCTTGCCGGATGATGACTGGTCAGCGCGCGGTGATGGTCATGGCGAGCCGCCCTTGAAAGGCATGTGGGAAGCAGGCGGCGTGGTGCGTCACACCTTCACCCATTTTCACCTCGAACTGGGCGTCGCCGTCTATGCCGGAAATGCGGTTCCGGTCGGCGAGGGGGAGTGGTGGCCGCTGGACCGGATCGCGGATGCAGGCCTGCCCACGCTGTTCGCCAAGGCGGCAGAGCGGGTGCTGGCTGCTGGCTGAACTCCCTTATTGTCGTCGCCCCGTGCTTGACACGGGGCAGGGCTAACTTCGGCCTGGACTTCAGCAGAACAAGCCTTGGCCCGCATCAAGTGCGGGCCGACAAAAGGCAGATCAAATCACCCCGCCGCCAAGCGCCAGCCGGATCACCGCGATCACGAAAATCACGATGCAGAACTTCATGCCGCTGTCCTTGCTCGACAATGCGCCCAGGCCGATGCCGACCACCACGAAGGGCAGGGCAATCCAGTTGGCCCAGCCAAGCAGCGGGATTTGCGCGGGAATGACGAGGATCAGGCTGAAGATGCCGACCAGTATCGAAGCGAGATTGAGCATGTGTGTTATCTAGATAAGGCACTCGGGCATTTCAAGTGCTGTTGCGGGCTTGCTGGAAGGCTTCGTGCTGCTAGTCTCCGCGCCGGATCATTCGGGAGAGAATTGAGTGAACACCACGGACCAGCCGGGCCTTATCCTGTCTCGCCGCCAGCTGTTCGGGGCGGCCTTTGCCGCATCGGCCATGATGGCGCTGCCCGCAGCAGTGCGCGCGCAAATGGTCACTGCATCCTCCAGCCACCCGGCATGGCCTGCCGTGTCCGGGCTGATGGCGAAATATCTCGACGCGGGACGCCTCGCCAACATCGTCACCGCCATGGGTTACGGGCAGGATAGTCCGCAGTTCCTGGCAGGCGGCAACACCAGCTTCACCAGCTCCACGCCCGCCGGGCCGGATACGCTCTATCGCATTTATTCCATGACCAAGCCGGTCACCGGCATGGCCACGGTGATGTGCATCGATGACGGGCTGATCAGCCTCGACCAGCCGATTGCCGATTTTCTTCCCGGCTTTGCCAACATGCAGGTGCAGAAGACCTATGACGGCGCGATCACCGCGGACAATCTTGAGCCTGCGGTGCGGCAAGTCACCGTGCGCCATTGCCTGACGCATACGGCGGGGCTGGGCTATTCGATTGTCCAGCAAGGGCCGATTGCCGATGCCTACACCGCTGCGGGGCTGGTTCCCGCACAAGCATCGCGGATCAGTGTGCCCGCCATCATGGGCGGCACGCCTGTTTCCAGCCTTGCCGCCTTTGCCGAAGGGCTGGCCGAGATGCCGCTGGTCTACCAGCCGGGCACGCAGTGGTCCTATTCGGTGGGGCTCGACCTGCTCGGCCGGGTGATCGAGATCGCCACTGGCAAGAGCTTCGATGCCTTCCTGCATGAGCGGATTTTCGAGCCTTGCGGGATGGAATCCACCTGGTTCCGTGTTCCCGAATCCGAAAAGCAGCGCCTCACCGCCAACTATGTGCTGGCCAATGACACGTTGTTGCCGATCGACCTGCCGGACAACTCGATCTACCTCGATGAGCCTGCGTTCCCCTTCGGCGGGGCGGGGCTGGTTTCCACCGCGCGCGATTATGACCGCTTCCTGCAGATGGTCGGCAATTACGGCGTGATCGAAGGGACGCGGGTGATGAGCGAGCCTGCCGTGCGCCTCGCCACGAGTGACCTGTTTGCTGACACCGTGCCCGAAAGCGGGCGCTTCCAGTTCGGGCCGCTGAGCTTCGGCTATGGCGCGGGTGGCCTTGTCGGAACCGGCATTGCCGATGGGCTGTTCGGCTGGTTCGGCGCGGCAAGCACCTGCGGCCTCGTCAACATGAAGAACGGGCTGCGCCACAACCTGATGACACAGGCAATGAACATGCCGATGGATGGTTTGCAGCAGGAGTTTCCCTTTGCCGTGGCCGCTGACGCCGCGAGGCAGGTCGCGTCAAGCTGATGGCGAAAATCGCATTTTCCGGGCACGGCCTCGACCGTGCCGACCACGCGCGCGTCGATCCCGAGCGGCTGGCGGCCTACCGCTCATCCCCCGATGCCCTGATGGTGGAACTGGACGGGCTTTCCCCGCTGCTCGATGCGGACAATGCGCTGCGCTGGTGCTCGCTGGAGGGGCTGGGCGAGGAAGCCGAGCTGGTGTTTCTTGGCCTGAAGGGCGATGTGCCTCTGTTCGCCGCGGTGCCGCAAGCGGGTGATGACCGGCCCGCCTATCTCCAGCGCCCGGCGTGGAAGGAAATTTCGCTGCTGCCGGCGCAGGACCTCGCGATCTATGGCGGCGCGCGCAGCCTGATGGACTGGCATGCGCGGCACCGCTTCTGCTCGCGCTGCGGTGGGCCAACCGTGATCGCCAAGGGCGGCTGGCAGCGCGATTGCACCGCCTGCAATGCCCAGCATTTCCCGCGCACCGATCCCGTCACCATCATGCTGGTAGAACACGAAGGCTCGCTGCTGCTTGGCCGAGGACTGCAGTTCCCCGAACGCCGCTATTCCGCGCTCGCCGGATTTGTCGAGCCGGGTGAGAGCATAGAGGAAGCCGTGGCGCGCGAGGTGCTGGAAGAGGCGGGGGTGCGCGTATCCAACGTCACCTATATCGCCAGCCAGCCGTGGCCCTTTCCCAGCCAGCTGATGCTCGGTTGCCATTCCATCGCGCAAAGCCGCGATCTGACCGTCGACACCACCGAACTCGCCGATGCCGACTGGTTCAGCCGCGCTGAAGTGGAGGCGGCCATGTCCGGCACGGCGGATGAGGACAGCTTGCGGTTCCTGCCGCCGCCCGAAACCGCTATAGCCCACTATTTGCTGAAATGGTGGCTGGAGCGCGGATGATGGCAGACGAATTGACGGTAGATATCTGGTCGGACGTGGTCTGCCCGTGGTGCGCCATTGGCCTCACGCAGTTCCTGAAGGCGGTGGAAAGCGTCAAGGGCGATGTGGACGTTGCGATCCGCTTCATGCCCTTTGAACTCAACCCGGACATGCCGCCCGAAGGCCACAACCAGGTGGACCTGCTGGCCAAGGCTTACAACAAGACCCCCGCCGATGTGCTCGAAATGCGCCGCACGGTGGAAGCGACCGGCGCCGACGTGGGCTTTCCGATGACATACCAGGGCGAGGGCGAGGAGCCGGTGCTGATGGTGTGGAACACGCACAAGGCGCACATGCTGCTGCGCTGGGCGCTCACCGTGGCGGAACCCGAAGCGCAATTGCGGCTGAAGCAGGCACTGCTGCGCGCCTATTTCCAGCTGCGGCAGGAAATCAGCGACGATGCGGTACTGCTCGATATCGCCGAGGCCGAGGGTTTCGACCGCGAAGCGGCTGCCGCTGCACTCAAGGACGAGGCGTTGTCAGCGGCCGTGCACCATGACGAGCAGCTTGCCCGGCAGAACAATATCAACAGCGTCCCCACCTTCGTGGTGGCTGGCAAATATATCCTGCAAGGCGCTGCAAAGCCTGAGGAATACTCCTCGGCGCTGGTGAAGCTCGCCAGCATGGAAGCGATGGCCTAGCTGCCGGAATTTTCCCGCTGGCGCTGGATTTCGGCGCGGGTCTTCGGACCCTTCTTCTCGTCCTCTTCGGGGTTGTCCTGACCGGTAGGCCCTTCGGTATCCTCGGGATCGGTGGCGCGGTTGAGTTCGGCGCGGGTGCCGAGCTTGCGGTTCACTTCGCCGCCGGACCGGCTTTGCTGAGAGGGCGTTGCGCCGTCCTCCATCCGGTCGATCAGGTCATTGTCGGAATGGGTTTTCTGGCGTTCTGTCATTTTGAACCTCCTTGCCCGACCAACGAGCGGGCAAGGGCGCAGGTTCCGGGTCAGACCAACCCAAGCTTGGACAGCTCGCGCACCAGCCTGCCGGGCATGGCATCGCCGATCACTTCACCCTCCATCAAGTCCTTCGGGGCATCCTCGTCCTTCAAATAGCGCCAGCCCTGGTGGGCGCGCTTGGCCTTGGGGTGGACGAGGTGGAGCCTGTTTTCGAGGATGATGTCCCAGTGCCCGTCAGGCCGCTGCTCGAAGCCCAGAATCGCCGCGCGTGCCACCAGCGCATGCTCGTGAATCCAGTATAGCGAGCCGCCCTTCATCTCCTCGTGCCGCTTGGGCAGGTAGCGCGTGCGCAGGCGGCGTTCCGGCGTCTTGCCATCGAACCAGTCCTGCAATTCACCCAGCGAACTGGCGCGGAAGGCAATCTTGGTCATGTGCAGCGGCATGGGCATGATGTAGGCAGTGACGGGGCAATTGAGAAGGAGCGGCATTTGGGGGTGTGGAAACAGGGGGCAGCTTGGCTCGGCGTGCTGCTGGCACTGCTGCTGGGTGTGCAGGCACAAGCGCAGGTTCCGTTGATCGAGACCTATCTCGACGATGCTTTCCCCGCCTCCGGCGCTCCCGGAATGGCATATGCCGTCGTCAAGGATGGCGCAGTCCAGAGCGGTGCGCGCGGCGAGGTCCTGCTGGGCAGCGGCGAGGCCGTCACCCCTGACACGCCATTCCTGCTCGGTTCCATATCCAAGAGCTTCACCGCGCTGGCTGTGATGCAGATTGTCGAAGCGGGCGAGGTGGAACTGGATGCGCCGATTTCGCGCTACCTGACGGAGTTCGGCGATGGACCGGCTGGCGCTATCACCATCCGTCAGTTGCTCAGCCACACCAGTGGCTATTCCACGCTGCAAGGCAATGACCGCCATCTGGACAGGACCGGCAGCGCTGACGAACTGGCGCAATCGGTGGCGCGCAGCGCGCAGGCAGGGCCGGACCATGCGCCTGGAACCCGCTACGAATATTCAAACGCCAATTATCGCATGCTCGGCAGGGTGGTGGAGGTCGTAACTGGGAGCGATTTCGCCACCTATGTCGAAACCAACATCCTCCAGCCGCTGGGCATGGCGAACAGCTTCGTCTCAGACGGGCAGGACCATCCGCAAATGGCAACCGGCCACACGCCGTGGTTCTGGAGCAAGCGGGCATTCGAGCCGGGCCGCACGCACCGGATCAACGCCCCTGCAGGCGGTATTGTCGCCAGCGCGAACGACATGGCGCTTTACCTTGCGATGATGATGAACGGCGAGGACGATATCCTCAGCGCCAAAGGCAAGGCGATGATGATGCGGCCTGCCAGCCCGGTTTCGCCCGGATACGGGTTCGGCTGGATGCTGATCGCGGGTGGCGAAACGGCTTATCACACCGGTACCAGCCCCGGAGTGGAAACACAGGCGAGCATGGCACCCGGCGAGAGGCTGGGGGTGATCGCGCTGGTGAATTCAGGCAGCGGATTCGGGGTTGCGGAAACCCACCCGCTGACGGCTGGCGTCGCCGCGACCGCATTCGGCCTGCCTTACGAAGGAAATAGCGGGCAGATGGCGCGCTTCTCGCTATTCGCCATGTTGCTGCTGGCACCGCTCCTGCTTGTCGCTTGCATCGGCTGGGCATTGAAGCACCGCGCCGTCTTGCGCGCCAAGCGGAAAGGGCGAGCAGGCCGGTTCAGCCTGTGGTTCCCGCTCGCCGCGATGGCAGGCGTTGCTGTCATCTTGCTGCTGGTTGTTCCGGGGCTGTTCGGCGTGCCATTGCGGACCTTGCTGATCTATCTTCCCGATGCAGGGCTCTTGATGATTGCCACCGCTGCCCTTGGCCTGATCTGGGCGGCGGCGCGGCTGGCAATTGCCTATAGCCGAGCAAGATAACCCCCCTCCCGCTTGCGGAAGGGTTGGGGGTGGGCATGGCTTGGTCGATGGGTGTGGATTCAGCCCACCCCGCTGCGACTAGGGCTTGCTCGCGCAAACCCAAGTCTCGCTGCCCCTCCCGCAGGCGGGAGGGGTCTCTCGCGCCTTTCCTACAGTCCGCGTTCCAGCGCAGCCACTCGCGCATGGCCTTAAACCACCGCAACCCCACACAACTCAGCGAAAAACAGGCGAAATCCGCCCGCAGCTTTTTCAACTGCAGGACCGTGTTCCATGCGTTCCAAATGTTAACGCGCTCAGCCCACCAGGCCTGCTGCAACGGCAAGGCCGAGGAAGGCGAAGAAGCCCATCGAATCGGTGATCATGGTCACGAAAACGCTGCTCGCCACCGCCGGGTCCTGATCGAGCCGTTCGAAGGCCACCGGCACCAGCACGCCCGCCATGCCCGATACGATGATATTGATCACCATCGCTGCCGCGATCACTGCGCCCAGTTGCGGGGTGAAGATCAGCGCAGTGGCGATGCCGATCAGCACCGCGATGGTCGCGCCGTTCATCAGCGCCACTTTCAACTCGCGCATCAGCATGCGGCCGGTGTTGCTCTTGGTCAGCTGGTTCATGGCGATAGCGCGGACCGTCACCGCCATGGTCTGCGTGCCGGCATTGCCGCCGATGCTGGCGACGATCGGCATCAGCACGGCCAGCGCCACCAGTTGCTCGATCGCGGCACCGAAGAAGGCGATGATCGCGGAGGCGACAACGGCGGTGCCAAGGTTCGCCACAAGCCAGCGCACACGACTGGAATAGGCATCGCGGATCGGCTCGTTGATGTCGCCTTCGCCCGCGCCGCTCATCAGCAGCGCGTCCTCGCCCGCTTCTTCCTGGATGATGTGGACGATATCGTCGACCGTCAGCTGACCCACCAGCCGCCCGCTCTCATCGACCACGGCGGCGGAAATCAGCGCGTATTTCTGGAACCGCAGCGCCACTTCCTCCTGGTCCATGTCCACCGGGATCAGCGTCTGGTCGCGCTTCATCACGTCCAGCAGCGGGATATGGCGCGGACAGCGCAGGATCCACGACAGCTGGCAGGTGCCGATCGGGTGATGGCGATGATCGACGATGAAGACTTCCCAGAACTCGGTGGTCATGTCGTCATTGTCGCGCAGGTAATCGATCAGGTCGCCGACCGTCATCTTCTCCGGCACCGCCACCAGCTCGCGCTGCATCAGGCGTCCGGCGGTTTCTTCCGGATAAGCGAGCGCGCTTTCGATGATGGCACGGTCATCCGCATCCATCGCATCGAGGATGGCGCGCTGGTCAGGCTCGTCGAGATCCTCGATCAGCTGGACGGCATCGTCGGTATCGAGCTGTTCGGCGATTTCGGCCACGGCCGCAGCGGGCAGGGCCTCGACCATGCTCTCGCGCACGTGATCGTTGAGTTCGGCGATAACCTCGCCGGTCATCAGGTCCGAAATAGCGGCGGCAAGATCGCGCCGCTCGTCTGCATCGAGCAGTTCGAGAAGGTCAGCGATGTCCGCCGGGTGGAGCGGTTCGACCAGCTCGTAGGCGCGGCCCTCGTCTTCCTCCTCCAGCGCATCGACCACGGAGCAGACGAATTCGGGCTTCAGCCGGTTATCCTCGTCCAGCTCCGCACCGTCCTCGCGGACAATGTCTTCATCCTCACGGGTCTGGAGATCGGTTTCGGCCATGTCGCTGGCCTAATGGCAAGTGCGCCAAAAGCAAGCGGGCGGGTGACTTTGCCACGTATGAGTCTATAGCGGCGGCGAACAACTTTATCAGGAGAATACCCAATGGCCGACGAAAAGCTGACCTTCACTCTGGACGCAGGCAATGGCGAAGGTGGTGACGTCGTGATCAAGCTGCGCCCGGACCTCGCCCCCGGCCATGTCGAACGTATCACCGAACTGGCGAAGGAAGGTTTCTACGATGGCGTGGTGTTCCACCGCGTGATCGATGGCTTCATGGCGCAGGGCGGCGACCCGACCGGTACCGGCATGGGCGGTTCGGACAAGCCCGACATCGCGGCCGAGTTCAACGATGCCAAGCACGTGCGCGGTGTGTGCTCCATGGCCCGCACGATGGACCCGAACAGCGCCAATTCGCAGTTCTTCATCTGCCTTGACGATGCGCGTTTCCTCGATCGCCAGTACACCGTTTGGGGCGAGGTCGAGAGCGGCATGG
>JAUIJI010000088.1 GCA_030431435.1 Alphaproteobacteria bacterium
CGTCAGCCATGGCGATATACTGAATGGCTGCCCTGCCGCCCGGCTTCAGGTTGCGCGCAACACAATCGAGGAAGGTGGGCCAGTATTCGCGCCCCAGCGCCTCGACCATTTCTACGCTGACGATGGCATCGAACTGTCCCGCAGTGTCGCGATAATCCTGCTTGAGGAAATTGACGCCGGGATAGCGCTCGCGCGCCCAGTCCAGCTGTTCCTGCGAAAGGCTGATCGCGGTCACGGCGCTGCCCCGCGATGCGAAATGCGCCGAGAGCGCGCCCCATCCGCAGCCGATCTCGAGCAGGCTTTCAGGCGTTCCCAATCGTTCGGACAGCCTCTCCCACTTGCGGTGCTGCGACGCCTCAAGCCCGTCTCGCGACAAGTCGTAACCGCTCGAATAGCTCATCGTCGGATCGAGCCACGCGCCGTAGAAGTCATTGCCCAGGTCATAATGCGCGTGGATGTTGCGCTCGGCCTGCAGCCGCGTGTTGCGGTTGAGCCAGTGGAGCGCACGCGATGTCCAGCGCCATGGGCCCTTGGCGCGTCCGACCTCGCCCAGCTCGCGGGCATTGGCGGAAAACAGCGCGAACAGCGGCACCGGATCAGGCGAATCCCATTCACCGGCTTCCCATGCCTGGTACCAGCCCGCTGAACCTCCGGTGGCGAGGCGCAGCAAGCCGCGCCAGTCTTTCAGGTGGATATGTCCTTCGAAACCGGGATTTCGCCCGCCCAGCTTGCGGGTTGACCCGTCCGGCATCGTCGCATGCATGGTGCCGCGAACAAGCCCCGCGTCGATCTGGTTCACCAGTCGGCCAAGACCGGGAGCGAGCAAGCGCGCAACCACTCCCGGACGAGCGCCGAAACGCTGTCCGGATTGCAGCAGGCCTGCGCCTCTCGTTTCTGCTCCCCGTGTCGCCATGCGGGCTTTATGCGCATCGCCCAGAGTGTAGGCAAGGCATGAGCAGGTGCTGTCGTCAGTCCTTCATTGCGCGATAAGCCGCCAGCGCCCGCTCGCGGCCTTCCTTGTGGCCGATCAGCTTTTCCGGATACTTCGCCGGACGGCAGCCATGCGCCTCGGGATCGTGGACATAGGGATCATCGATGTCCGCCAGTTCGGGCACATATTCGCGGATGTAGTCGCCAGCGTTGAATTTCTCGCTCTGGCTGAGCGGGGCCATGATCCGCACGAACATGTTGGAATCGACGCCCGTACCGGAAACCCACTGCCAGTTGGTGGCGTTTGAAGCATAGTCGGCATCCACCAGCGTATCCCAGAACCACTTTTCGCCATGCCGCCAGTCGATCAGCAGGTGTTTGACGAGGAAACTGGCAGCAATCATGCGCACGCGGTTGTGCATCCAGCCTGTCTGCCATAGCTGCCGCATCCCGGCATCGACAATCGGATAACCGGTCTCGCCTTTCTGCCATGCGCTCAGGTCTGCTGCGGCGTGATCGTCACTCTCCGGATCGCGCCACAGGCCTTCGTCATAGCCATCGCGATAGGATGCCTTGCCATAGTCCGGGAACTGCATCGCCAGAGTCTGCGCATAATCGCGCCAGACCAGTTCCGCCTTGAAGAAGCGCGCCCCGTCACTGCGGTGCTTCGCGATGGTCTGCCACAGCTGGCGCGGGCTCACTTCGCCAAAGTGCAGGTGCGGGCTCATCTTGCTGGAGCCATCGAGGGAGGGACATTCGCGATCCTCCTTGTAGTCGCCGATCACCTCCACGAAATCGTCAAACCGCTCGAGCGCGGCGGAAGTGCCAGCATCCCAGAAGTCCCGCATTCCGCCTGCCCAGTCAGGCTTGGTTGGCAGCAGGTTCCAATCGGCGAGGCTATCCGATGCGGGCCAGCTATCCGGCAAGGTCAGCGATGGCTCAGGCAGGATATCGAAGCTGTCGATGGCATCGAAAGTGGCGTTCTTGAACGGGGTGAAGATCTTGTAGGGCGTTCCCGAACCGGTGGTCACCGCTCCGGGTGGCAACAGGTAGTTGCCGTGGTGGAGTTGCAGGTCCAGCTTGTCCGCCAGCTCGTCCTCCGCCTCGCGCCACCACGGCTCGTAATGGCGGATGGCGTGGACGGACTTCGCGCCTGTTTCCTCGGCCAGTTCGCACAGCACGTCCACCGCCCTGCCCTTGCGCAGCACCAGTCTGGAATTGTGGCGGCCAAGGTCTGCCGCCAGCGCTTCCAGCGAATGGTGCAGGTACCAGCGCGATGCTCCGCCATAGGCGTGGCTGCCGGGCGTTTCGTCATCGAGCACATAGACCGGGATCACCGGTCCTGATGCCACAGCCGCATGGAAGGCGTGCTGGTCCTGCAATCTCAGGTCGCGCCTCAGCCAGACGATTTGCGGTTCTGCCACGCTTCATTCCCTTTGCTGTTCAGGAAGCGAACGGCTTCAGTCGGCGGCAAGTTCCGGCGCGGGACTGGCTGGCTCGCAAACCTCTGCCGGAAGCTCGACCGTGAAGCCGCCTTCACGCCCCAGATACCGGGCATCGCGTAGGAGGTAGCGCCCGTCATCGGCAACATGGACCAAAGGCGTGCGTGACCAGAACAGGAATGGCGCGGCTTGCGGAACGGCGGCGGCGATATCGGGCTTGTCAGCCTCGGTGAGGTCGAAATCGCCCCATTGCTCGCCGTTGATCAGATAGCGCCCGTTACTACCGCTGATGACGTCGCGCTGCCAGAACATGACGGGTGGCGGGCTGGCAATCACGATGTCGCCCTCGCCCTCATGCGCACGCTCGGTGACCCCGGTAATAGCTGCATTGAAACCGATATAGGTAAGCATCACGGAAAGCCCGACACGCGCAGGCTTCATCCAATCCCCGCCACGCTTTTCCCGCCGCAGGGAGAACCAGACCGAGAAAATCAGCAGCGCCCACAGCCAGATATCGATGATGAACAGCACATCGCCATAGAACCACTGGCTGGAAAATGGCTCGAGCAGGCGGATGCCATAGACATTCATCCAGTCGAGCGCCGGGTGCGACAGGCAACCGATGAAGGAAAGGATATAGAGCCATTTGAAGCTGACTTCCCGCCGATCCTCAGGTCGTTTGCCGCGTTTAGCCTGCCAGCGGTCAAGACCCCACAAAATGCCCGCGAGCACCAGGGGCAGCAGCAACCAAGCAGGCGGCCCGTGGGTGATCCCGCGCCGGAACGCCAGATGCTCCACGCCGTCGAGCCAGAAAAAGCACGCCGCGTCCACATCAGGCAGGTTCGCGCCGATGATCAGCGCGGGCATGGCCAGCCCGGTCTTCTTCTTCAGCCCGCACTGCCCAAGAAGCGCGCCGACGAGCGAATGGGTAAGGTTGTCCATCAGCCCTGCCGCTTCGCCGCGTTAACATTTGGAACACATGGAACACGGTTCTGTAACGGAAAAACCCCCGCCTCAATCGGCCCAGCAATCGGGCAAAACGGATTGAGAAGGCGGGTTTTCATGCGCGCCGCAATGCCACGCGTGTACGCAGGTAGGAAAGCCGCCCCAAAGCCCTAGTCCGACCAGATGCAGAGGTAATCGGCTGCATCATGGTCCGCCGTCTCGCGGCCATGGCGGGGAACGCCGTTCTCGAAAGCCGTGCGCACAGGGCCTTCGGGGTATCGCTCCAGCATCTCCTCTGTCTCGCAGTAGAGGCCATCGAAACGCTCTAGGTCCCACCAGGAGACAAAGTAGCCAGTGCTCTCGCCGTCCTCGAATGGTCGCGTCCATACCAGCATCCGCGCGCCCGGCCGCACGCGCATGGCATGGGACGTGAACCGCAAGGTGAAGCGACGCGGAAGCTCTTCACCGGAGATATGGCGGACGGGCGTGGCCTGACCCTCGTAGAGTTCGGCAAGGCAAATCTGGTCCGGTCCGTTGCAGCCTGCCGGTATGCCGATGAAGGGCGCGCCGCGGGTGAACTCCACCACGGCCAGCGTCGGCTCTGCCTCAACCATGTCATCCTGCGCTGCAAGCGGTGCAGCCAGCGCCAGCGCGGACAGCATTATCGCGCCGCGCAGCACCATGTCAGTCGATCTCTTTCAAGAGCTGGTCGAAATAGGCGATCGTCTTCTGCAAGCCATCGCGCAACTTCACCTTAGGTTCCCAGCCCAGCACTTCGCGCGCCTTGTCGATATTGGGCTGGCGCTGCTTGGGATCGTCTGCCGGCATCGGCAGGTGGGTGAGCCTGGAGCTGGTTCCGGTGAGGTCGATGATGTTCTCGGCCAGTTCGATCATGGTGAACTCGCCCGGATTGCCGAGGTTGATCGGGCCGGTCACATCGTCGCCCGTGTCCATCAGGCGGATGAAGCCTTCGACAAGGTCATCGCAATAGCAGAAGCTGCGCGTCTGCTGGCCTTCGCCGTAGATGGTGATCGGCTCACCCTTCAGTGCCTGGACGATGAAGTTGGAGACCACGCGGCCATCGGCCGGATGCATGCGCGGGCCATAGGTGTTGAAGATGCGCGCCACCTTGATCTGCAGATCATGCTGGCGGTGGTAATCGAAGAACAAAGTCTCCGCGCAGCGCTTGCCTTCGTCATAGCAGCTGCGGATGCCGATGGGGTTCACATTGCCCCAATATTCCTCGGGCTGCGGGTGCACGTCCGGATCGCCATAGACCTCGCTGGTCGAAGCCTGGAAAATCTTCGCCTTGCAGCGCTTGGCAAGCCCCAGCATGTTGATCGCGCCGTGCACGCTGGTCTTGGTCGTCTGCACCGGATCGTGCTGGTAGTGCACCGGGCTTGCAGGACAGGCGAGATTGTAGATCTCGTCCACCTCTACATACAGAGGCCAGGTGACGTCATGGCGCATGATCTCGAACCGGTCGGAATCGAGCAGATGCGCCACGTTGGAACGGCGGCCGGTGTAGTAATTGTCAACGCACAGCACATCGTGCCCGGCCTCGTGCAGGCGGTCACACAAATGGCTGCCAAGGAACCCCGCGCCACCGGTTACCAACACGCGCTTGCTGACTATCGACATTCTCACCCCTTGGATTGGCCGCGCTTGCTTTAGGGGCGTAAAGGCTTGGAAAGCAAGGCCCTCTGGCGGGGTATTGCCGGATCGTTACTGCGGGTCCTGCGCGGTGCCGGAAACGGTCCAGCTCTGGCCCTTGGCGAGCAGCTTGGCGAGGCTGGTATCCTTGCCTTCGATCGAGCGGCGACGCTCGTCGATCACGGCGCTTTCGTAGGTCGGGCGCGGATCGTCATAGATCACTCCGAGCGGCATGGGGAATTCACCGAAGGGCAGTTCCACCAGCATATGCGCCAGCGCGCGGTTCTTCGCATCGTGGACGCAGACGCCGGCAGCTTCCCAGTCGCCATCTTCCACGTCGACAACTTCGAAGGTGAACTTCTCCGGCACCAGTTTCAGGCCCTTCACCGGACCCTTCTTGGCATTGCCGAACAGCATGGGTTCGCCGTCCTCCAGCCACAGCTGCTGCAATTCCGCGCCCTTGGGAGCGGCAAAATCGTCAAACACGTCCTTGTTGTAGACAATGCAGTTCTGGAAAATTTCGATGAAGGCCGCGCCCTGATGAGCATGGGCGGCCATCAGCACGTCGGGCAGGTTCTTCGACACGTCGATCCCGCGGCCAACGAAGCGCGCCCCTGCACCCAGCGCGAAGGCGCAAGGGTTG
Source organism: Alphaproteobacteria bacterium (assembly GCA_030431435.1). Lineage (GTDB taxonomy): Bacteria > Pseudomonadota > Alphaproteobacteria > Sphingomonadales > Sphingomonadaceae > Alteraurantiacibacter. Next base: position 5,614 of record JAUIJI010000088.1, read on the forward strand.
GCGGGACGGTCCACCGAACCGAGCGGCGATGTGGGCGTGCGCGTATTCTCGCGGCTTGTCGGCGAGTACTGGCCCTTGGTGAGGCCGTAGATCTCGTTGTTGAACAGCATGATTTGCATGTTCACATTCCTGCGAAGAACATGCATCAAGTGGTTGCCGCCAATGGACAATCCGTCGCCGTCACCCGTCACCAGCCACACGTCGAGATCGGGATTGGCCAGCTTCACGCCGGTGGCGAAAGCAGGCGCGCGGCCGTGGATCGTGTGGAAACCGTATGTCTCCATGTAATAGGGGAAACGGCTCGAGCAGCCGATGCCGCTGATGAAGCAGGTGTTCTTGGGATCGGAACCAAGCTGCGGCAGCGTACGCTGCACGGCCTTGAGGATGGCATAGTCCCCGCAACCCGGGCACCAGCGAACTTCCTGGTCGGTTTCCCAGTCCTTGAGCGTGGTTTCGATCTTGGTAATCTCGTTCACAACACATCCTCCCCAACCCGTTCTGGCTGAGCCTGTCGAAGCCCTGCTTTTCTTTCAGCGGGCAACGCAAAAGTAGAAGAACGGCCCTTCGACAAGCTCAGGGCGAACGGTGTCAGCTTGGGCAATGTCACGCCAAGGCCTCCTCAATCGCGGCTTCCAGCTCGGCGATCTTGAACGGCTGGCCGCTCGTCTTGGTATAGGGCTTCGCGTCCACCAGCAGCTGGTCACGCAGCACTGTCTTGAACTGGCCCGTGTTCATTTCCGGAACCAGAATGCGCTCGTACTTGCGCAGCAGTTCGCCGGAATTGGCGGGCAGCGGCCAGATGTGGCGGAAGTGGATGTGGCTGACGTCGAGGCCCTTCTTGCGGCAGTTGTCCACCGCGCGGCGGATCGGCCCGAAAGTGGAGCCCCAGCCAACCACGGCCAGCTTTCCGCCTTCGTCACCCAGCGTCACGCCCTGGTCCTTGATCTTGATGTTGTCGATCTTGGCCTTGCGCAGATCGGTCATTTCCTGGTGGTTTTCAGGCGAGTAATCGATGTTACCGGTGTCGACCTTCTTCTCGATGCCGCCGATGCGGTGCATCAGGCCGGGCGTGCCGGGCTTGATCCAAGGGCGGGCGCCCTTGGCATCGCGCTTGTATGGGAGCACCTTGCCGCCGGGGTTGTTGTTCTCGGTCAGGAACTCGACCTTGAACGGCTCGAAAGTCGAAGGATCGGGCACCCTCCACGGTTCAGCGGCATTGGCGATATAGCCATCGGTCAGAAGCATCACCGGCGTCATGTATTCGACCGCGATACGGCACGCCTCGATGGCGCATTCGAAGACGTCACCGGGCGAGCTGGCAGCGATCACCGGGATCGGCGCGTCGCCATTGCGGCCATAGACCGCCTGATAGAGGTCAGACTGCTCGGTCTTGGTGGGCAAGCCGGTGGAGGGGCCGCCGCGCTGCGAGTTGACGATCACGAGCGGCATTTCGGTCATCACCGCAAGTCCCATCGCCTCGCCCTTCAGCGCGATACCGGGGCCGGACGAGCTGGTGACGCCCAGCTGGCCGGCATAGCTTGCGCCGATGGAGGCACAGATCGCGGCAATCTCGTCTTCCGCCTGGAAGGTGGTGACGCCGAATTCCTTCAATCGCGCGAGGTGGTGCAGGATCGAGCTGGCAGGCGTGATCGGATAGCCGCCGAAGAACATCGGCAGGCCAGCCAGCTGCGCACCCGCCACAAGGCCGAGCGAAACGGCTTCAGCGCCGGTGATTGTGCGGTAAAGGCCCGGTTCCGAAGCGACCGGTCCAACGGTGACTTTCTTCAACGGGCCGGAAAGCTCCGCCGTTTCGCCATAGGCGTGGCCTGCGTTGAGCGCGGCGATATTCGCGTCGGCAATCTCGGGCTTGGATTTGAACTTTGCCTTGAGCCAGTCGACGATGGGCTGGCGGTCCCGATCGAACATCCACAGCGCAAGGCCCAGCGTCCACATGTTCTTGGACCGCAGCGCATCCTTGTTGCCGAGGCCGAAATCCTTCACCGCTTCGATCGTCAGCGCGGAAATGTCGAAGGCCAGCACGTCCCACTTGGCGAGACTGCCGTCTTCGAGCGGGTTGACGTCATACTTCGCCTTGTCGAGGTTGCGCTGCGTGAATTCGCCGCTGTCAGCGATGATCAGCCCGCCGGGCTTCAATGCATCGAGGTTGGTCTTCAGCGCAGCCGGGTTCATCGCCACCAGCACATCCGGCGCATCACCAGCGGTGCTGATCTCGCGGCTGCCGAAGTTGATCTGGAAGGCAGAGACACCGAACAGCGTGCCTTGCGGCGCGCGGATTTCCGCCGGAAAGTCAGGGAAGGTGGCAAGGTCATTCCCGGCGAGCGCGGTGGACAGGGTGAACTGCCCGCCCGTCAGCTGCATGCCATCGCCGCTGTCGCCGGCGAAACGCACGACCACGGCATCGGGTGAGCCGTCTGTGGATTTGAGAGCGGGGTTGTCAGCCGCCTGGGTTGCCATTGTCGAATCCTGTCTCTGCGCCTCCGCAAAAGGCGCCAAATTCCATTGCTGGCGTGCCACCTAGGCGGCGGCCATCGCTGTCGCAATCAAGTTTTTCTGTCTGCCGGGCAATGCCAGCATGGAAATGCTCCACCATTTTGACTATCTGCCAGCGCCATGACCATACCCGATCCCGCACTCTATCGCCCCTGTGTCGGCACCATGATGGTGAATGCGCAAGGCCACGCCTTCGTCGGCAAACGCATCGACAACAAGGAGGGTGACTGGTGGCAGATGCCGCAGGGCGGCGTCGATCCGGGCGAAGACCTTGATGAAGCCATGTTCCGTGAACTGGGCGAGGAAACCGGAGTGAAGCCGGGGCACCTCGACATCGTCGGCACGCTGGGCCGCGAGCTGTTCTATGACCTGCCCGAGGACCTGAAAGGCAAGCTGTGGGGCGGCAAGTTCATCGGCCAGCGGCAGACGTGGTACCTCGTCCGCTTTACCGGCAAGGATAAACACATCGACCTCGAAGCGCACAAGCACGCCGAATTCTGCGAATGGAAATGGGTCGAACCGGTTCTGCTTCCGGAACTGATCGTACCGTTCAAGCGCGATGTCTACCAGACGATCGTGGACGGGTTCCGAAAGCTGATCTGATCAATTCACCGTCACGTCATTGTCTGGCGTAACTGCCTCTGCCGTTACCACGCGCTCGATGGGGCCAGCCTGGATAGCGCTGGCAAGCTCCACCGTTTCCTTGCAGGTGGCACCGCACATCTCTTCAAGCCGGGCAAGGTTGCGACGGGCATTGTCGAGCGCGCCCTTTTCAGCAAGCGCCGCGCCCTCGCCCGAAATGGCCGAGAGATTGTCCGGATCGCGCTCCAGCGCCTCGCGGTAATAGTGGATCGCCTTGCCTTGCAGGCCATCAGCGCGCGCGGCATCGGCCAGATCGACATAGACATTGGTGTAAGAAGGATCGACCACCAGCGCGGCTTCGAACGCATCGATCGCGCCTTGCGTATCGCCGGCCTCGAGCGCTGCACGCCCTTCCATCGCGAGCGCCTCCGCGCGCGGATCGGGTTCGTTCGCAGCACCCAGCAGCGCACTCGAACTCACCGCCGCAAAAAGCGAAAGGGCGACTGCAGCGGGTGTATAACGCATCACGAACTCCTTGAGTGCGGGCCAGTTGTTCAGGCGTGTCATTGCCATAATGAACAAGGGATTATCACGCCGCAGATAAACTGGCGATGAAAAATCCGTCCGTCCCGTCATGGTGCGGGGTCAGCCTGATGCCTGAACCATGCGCGCGGCCCAGCGGCAGGTCGAGTGCCTGTGCGGTGAACTGCGGGTTTGCTGCGAGGAACGCGTCGACTTGCGCCCGCCCTTCCTCATCGAGCAGCGAACAGGTTATGTAGGTAATGCGCCCGCCCGGCTTCACCAGCCGAGCCGCAATGCCCAAAAGGCGCTGCTGCAATTCGACCAGCTTGCCAAGCTCTGCGGGAGTGAGACGCCAGCGGCTCTCCGGATTGCGCCGCCAGGTGCCTGTACCCGAGCACGGCGCGTCGACCAGCACGGCATCGGCATTGCCATGCCATTCGCTGAGCGCCTCCAGTTCCTTGCCGGGGTTCATCAGCACTTCGCTTATGATGGTTGCCCCTGCCCGCTCGGCGCGCGGGGCAAGGCGCGAAAGGCGGCCACGATCCGTATCAGCGGCGATAATCGTGCCGGAATCTCCCATGGCCGCTGCCAGCGCCAGTGTCTTGCCACCGGCACCCGCGCACAGGTCCACGATCGTCTCGCCGGGCTGCGCGGCCAGCGCGAGACATGCCGTCTGGCTGCCTGCATCCTGCACTTCGACAAGGCCTTCCTGATAGGCAGGCCATTGTTCAACCTGTGTGCCGGAAGGAAGACGCAAGCCATTGGGAACAGGCAGTTCTTCTGCTGCAATCGGCAGTTCCAGTGCGGAGCGATCCACCTTGAGCGCGTTGACCCGCACGTCAAGTGGGGCGCGGCCGAGCAGGGCTTCTGCGTCTTCCTCGCTGATGCCGGATGCTATCAGCCGGTCCTCCAGCCATTCAGGTGCAATCGAGCCGGAAGCGGGCTCCTCGCCCTCGCCTATCGCAGGCGGACCGTATTGCGAACCGTCGAACAGGAATGCGATCCCAGTATCGTCCTCGGCAAGGCGCAGCATCGCCGCACGACCGCTGCGTGGAACCTCGCCACAAGCGCGGATCGCGCGATAGACGAGTTCGCGGATGGCGCGGCGGTCCTTCGATCCGGCATAGCGGTTCGCACGTGCCCAATCGGCAAGGATACGATCCGCGGGCGCGCCTTGTCGCCGTGCCGCCTCGATCACCTTGTCGAGTATCTCGATGGCCGCCTGTACGCGGGCCGATGGAGTCACTGTTCCTGCTCGCCGAAAGTGCGTTCGATCATCTCGTCCATTTCTTCGCGTGAAGGCATGGGCTGGCAGCTGAAGTCGAACTCCTTGCCCTCCACGTCGTTGAACAACATGGCTTCGCTGTAGATGTGCAACCCTTCAAGCTCGCAGGTCTCCTCGTCCGGAAATACCTGCTCGATGCGGGTCACCGTGATGTCATGCGGACGATCGGGATGCCATTCGAGCAGGAACAGCAGGAAGGGGATCAGCTCCACCATCGCAACGGTCCCTTACCGCGTCGGATAGTTCGGTGCCTCGCGCGTGATCGACACATCGTGCACATGGCTTTCCGAAAGGCCTGCATTGGTGATGCGGACGAACTGCGCCCTGGTCAGGTCCTTGAGCGTGGCCGAGCCGGTATATCCCATGGCAGCCTTAACCCCGCCGACCAGCTGGTGCACCACATCACGTGCCGGGCCCTTGTAGGGAACCTGGCCTTCGATGCCTTCGGGAACCAGCTTCATCTGGTCCTTGATGTCCTGCTGGAAGTACCGGTCAGCCGAACCACGAGCCATTGCCCCCACGCTGCCCATGCCGCGATAGGCCTTGTAGGCACGGCCCTGGTAGAGGAATGTCTCGCCCGGAGCCTCCTCTGTCCCTGCCAGAAGGGAGCCGATCATGACGCTGGATGCGCCGGCCGCCAGTGCCTTTGCCGCATCACCGCTGGTGCGAAGCCCGCCATCTGCGATGATCGGCACGTCGCCAGCGCCCTTGGCGGCATCCATGATTGCGGTAAGCTGTGGAACGCCGACACCGGCAACGATGCGCGTGGTGCAGATCGAGCCGGGACCGATACCCACCTTCACCGCGTCTGCCCCGGCATCGACCAGCGCCCGGGTAGCCTCTGCCGTAGCGACATTACCTGCCACGACCTGCACCGTACTCGAGAGTGCCTTGGCGCGTTGCACGGCGCGAGAAACTTCCTTGTTGTGGCCATGCGCAGTGTCGATGATGATGACGTCGCATTCTGCCTCGACCAGTGCCTGCGTGCGCTCGAAACCCTTGTCGCCCACGGTGCTGGCTGCCGCCACACGCAAGCGGCCGGCGCCATCCTTGGTAGCGTCGGGATTGAGCACGGCTTTTTCAATGTCCTTCACCGTAATCAGGCCAACGCAATGGTAATCGCTGTCCACCACCAGCAGCTTCTCGATCCGGCGGGCGTGGAGCAGGCGGCGCGCCTCTTCCTGGCTCACGCCCTCGCTTACGGTGGCAAGGTTCTCGCTCGTCATGAGTTCCTTCACCGGCTGCATCGGATTGTCTGCAAAGCGCACATCGCGGTTGGTCAGGATGCCGAGCAGCTTGCCGCCATCGGTAACGGGAATGCCGCTGATCTTGTTCTGCGTCATGATGGCCTGCGCCTCGCCCAGCGTCGCATTGGGGGCGATGGTGATCGGGTTCACGACCATGCCGCTTTCGAACCGCTTCACCCGGCGAACGGCAGCACACTGTTCCTCGATGGTGAGATTGCGGTGTAGCACGCCGATACCGCCCATCTGCGCCATGACGATAGCCATTTCGGCTTCGGTCACCGTATCCATGGCTGCGGAAAGCACCGGGATGTTGAGCGCGATGCCCTTGGTGAGCTGGGTCTTGGTGGAAGCCTGGGAGGGCACAATGTCGCTCTCCGCCGGCTTCAGCAGGACGTCGTCAAAAGTAAGGCCGGTTTCGATTTCCATGGGTGCCACCAATTTGCGTGCGTGATGATTCGTGGCGGCCCATGTAAACGCACTATCTGGCATTCGCTAGTGGGGGTGGTGAGATGGCCGCAGAGCGATGCACATTTACAGCGGTCCACGATCGGTTGCCGCGCCTATGGCTCGCTTCATCGCAACTGCTCCTCGGGAGGCCGGATTCACCCGAAATCCCCTGCGGGAACGTTCACAGGGAATAAAGGTTGCGGTTACCAATCAGAAGAACGTTTCTGTCAGAAGGGTGATTGCAGTTCTGGGGGCGTAACCCGTCGGAAGTCCAATTCCGGCGATGCCACGGCCCGATGTGCCGGGCTTATGATTACGAGGAGTAGAATACGTGAATTGTGTAACCAGAAATTCGGGCGCCATGGCCCTGGTAACCGCACTGGCCTTTTCGACGAGCAGCCTTGCTGCACAGGAGCTGGCACCGGTTTCGCAGCAGGAACGGGATGTTGATCAGGATCGCATCACTGTGCTTGGCGAAGTGCCGTCGGATCTCTCAGGTCTGCCGGACGGACCTGAAATCGAAGGTTTCATTGCTGCGCGCAATGGCAATCGCATCCAGGTTGCCGATGAAACCGGCACGACCAGCGATATCCGCGTCGGCCCGGTTACCGAAGTCCGCTCGTCCGGCGGCTTCCTTGGCCTTGACCGCGACAGGCTGGGTGTGGATGCGCTGCTCAACGGCCTGCCCGTCACCGTGGAGACCGTGGAGTGGGATGGCGGCCTGCTGGCCAGCCGCATCAAGTTCAAGCGCGGCGATTTCGAAACCGCCCAGATGATCCGCAGCGGCACCTCTCAACGCTTTGCCCAGAACGAGCAGGCGATCGAGGAGAACGCTGCTGCCACCGAGGCGCTGCGAGGCCGTGTCGCGAATATCGACCAATACAACATTCGCGGCACCACCAATGTGTATTTCGACACCGGCAAGTGGGACCTGTCCTCGCGCGCGGAGTACGAACTTTGCACCGCCGCGCAGCAAGCTGCCGAGATGGACAATGCCCTGTTGCTGGTCGTCGGCTACACCGACTCCGTGGGTGATGAGGATTACAACCAGGTCCTGAGCGAACGCCGGGCGGGCCGTGTCGTCAACTTCCTGCAGCAGAAGTGCAGCTGGCAGCCCTGGCGCATGATGACGCCGACAGGCATGGCGGAATCAGACCCGCTCGCGGATAACAGCACCGCAGCAGGTCGCGCACAGAACCGCCGCGTTTCGGTGAACATCCTCGTCAGCAAGGCGCTGGAAGAAGGCTGAGGTGCACGGGGTGGGCCATTGGCGCCCACCCCTGCCCTGATCAGGCTACGGAGTGGAGCCCTATTCCGCTGTCCATCCACCATCGACAGACCAGTTCGCGCCGTTGATGTTCTGCGCCTCGTCGCGGCACAGGAACACCGCCATTGCCGCCACTTCCTCCACCTGCACGAATTTCTTGGTCGGCTGCTTGGCCAGCAGGATATCGTTCATCACCTGTTCGCGCGTCATGTTGCGG
>JAUIJI010000089.1 GCA_030431435.1 Alphaproteobacteria bacterium
GAGCGGCAGTTTCTTTCCGGCGAGCTGGAGGTGGAATTCTGCCCGCAGGGCACGCTGGCCGAACGCATGCGCGCAGGCGGCGCGGGCATTCCCGGCTTCTACACCAAGACCGGCGTTGGCACGCAGGTGGCAGAAGGCAAGGAGCACAAGGAGTGCGACGGCGAAACCTACATCCTCGAGCGCGGCATCTTCGCTGACCTCGCCATCGTCAAGGCATGGAAGGCGGACGAGACCGGCAACCTGATGTTCCGCAAGACCGCGCGCAATTTCAACCTGCCGGCCGCGACTTGCGGCAAGGCCTGCGTGGTCGAGGTGGAGGAAGTGGTGCCTGCGGGCTCGCTGGATCCCGACTGCATCCATTTGCCCGGTGTCTATGTCCAGCGGATGATCGTGGGCGCGCCTTACGACAAGAAGATCGAATTCACGACAACACGGCAGCGCGAGGCCGCCTGACACCATGTCGCGAGGCAAGCCGCTTCCCCTGGCCGTGGCTGCAATGCTGGCCGCAACCGCCCTGCAAGGCTGCAGCGGCGTGGAGAAGCTCAATTTCCTCGCGGCGATCGATGGCCCATACATCAGCCCGTCCGAGCGCGAAGAGATGGCGCGGCGCGAGGCAGAGCTGGCGGCAGTGCCAGAGGTGGTGGCCGAAGCTGAGCCTGCTCCAATGGCCGCAGAAGTGGCCGCGCCTCCGCCGGTTCTCGTCGCGAGCATGCCAGAGGCGGTGAACCAGCCGGAGCCGGCGCCCGCTGGGCTGACTTCTGTCGGCCCCGATTTCCTGCCGCCGGATTTGCGCGCGCCTGCCGCCCCGATCCCGGCAACCGTTTCCGCTGCATTCATCGGCCCTGTGCTTCCGCGCGAGGAGCTTCAACCTCCCGCGCCGGTCGCAACGCGCCTGCCATCGGCCTTTGACTACACGGTCCCGGCTGGCGAGGGTGAGATCGTCCGCCGCCCGGCCCCTCTTCCCGAACCCGAAGTTCAGGTGGCAGCGCCCGTGCCGCAAGCCGAAGCCCTGCCCGCCGCCGCGCTCGCCGAATTGTCGCAGCCTGACGCCGCTGTTCCTGCGGCAACCGCACAAACCACTGCGGGCGGCGATCTTGAAAGCGCGGCCGAGGCGGCGGGCTTTACCGTCGTCAGCGCCATGCCCGGCCCTGTGGCTGTGCCCGAGCGATCCGCCGCCGCCGCAAGCGCCTCATCGGAATATAGTGCATTCTTCGATTTTGCCGTCTCGCGGCTCGCGGCAGCGCCTTCGGGCGGCGCGCGGCAGAGCATGTTGCTGCTCGATCCGCCGAGCCTCGATCCCGAATTGCAGCCCTGTGCCAACCGCCCGCCAGCCGTGCTGGTCGATCTTGACCCGGCGAACGGCCTCTTGCCACTGGTCAGCAGCAATCGCGCCAGCCCGGAGCTGGTCGATTACCTCGCCCGATTGCGAGAGCGCGGCGTCACGATCTACTGGATCAGCGGCCATGCCCCCAACGCCGCCAGCCGCATCCGCCAGCGCCTGACTGATAGCGCGCTTGACCCTGATGGCATCGATCCGCTGATCGTCACGCGCTTTGCGGGAGAGAGCAAGCAGGAGCGCCGCTATGCGCTGGGCGAAAGCCATTGCCTGCTCGCCATCCTCGGCGATCATCGCGGCGATTTTGATGAACTTTATGACTTCGTGCTCGACCCGATCATGGCCGGGCCGCTGGAAGTGCATGTCGGCAAGGGGTGGTTCATCGCCCCGCCACCACTCGACTGAAGGAAGAGAATCTATGCCCTGGACCCGTGACGAAATGGCTGCCCGCGCTGCGCGAGAGCTGGAGGACGGCTTCTACGTCAATCTTGGCATCGGCATTCCCACGCTGGTGGCCAACCATATCCCCGAAGGGATGCAGGTCACATTGCAGAGCGAGAACGGCATGCTCGGCATCGGCCCCTTCCCCTATGAAGGCGAGGAAGACGCAGACCTGATCAACGCCGGCAAGCAGACCATCAGCGAGCTGCCGCATACGGCCTATTTCGACAGCGCGGCGAGCTTCGCCATGATCCGCGGCGGACATATCGACCTCACCGTGCTCGGCGCGATGGAAGTGAGCGAGAAGGGCGACATCGCCAACTGGATGATCCCGGGCAAGATGGTGAAGGGCATGGGCGGCGCGATGGACCTTGTCGCGGGCGTGAAGAAGATCATCGTGGTGATGGAGCATGTCTCCAAGCACGGTGATCCCAAGTTCATACCGACATGCACCCTGCCGCTGACAGGGCAGAACGTGGTCGACATGATCATCACCGACCTGTGCGTGTTCGCACGGCCGGACCATGACAGCCCCTTCAAGCTGGTCGAACTCGCCCCCGGTGTGACGGCAGAGGAAGTGGCCGAGAAGACTTCGGCGCATTACGTGAGCTGACCTTCACACACACGCTGCATCCTTGACATTCGCACCACCTGCGCTATTTCTGAAATTACAGAAATAGGAAAATCGCGATGCGGATCACTGATATTCCCGAGGCCGAGGCCTTCATCCTCCACTGGGGGGAGATGGGCAGCCATTGGGGCGTGAACCGTTCGGTTAGCCAGGTGCATGCGCTGCTCTACCTGTCCGACCAGCCTCTGCATGCCGAGGAGATTTGCGAGACGCTGGGCCTCGCCCGTTCCAATGTCTCCAACGCGCTCAAGGAATTGCAGGGATACGGCATCATCCGCCGCCAGCACGTGATCGGAGACCGGCGCGACCATTTCGTCGCGGAAACCGATCTATGGGACATGCTCATGCGCATCACCGCAGAGCGCAAGAAGCGCGAGATCGACCCGACCATCGCCACGCTGGGCGAGCTGGCCGAAAAGCTGAAGGGCCGCAAGGACGTGCCAGCCCATGTGCGCGAGCGGATCGGCAACATGCACACATTCATCGATACTTTGGGCAACTGGTATGACGACGTGCGCCGCCTGCCGAAGAGCACGCTCGTCACGCTGATGAAACTCGGCAGCCGCGTGGCGCGCCTGTTGCCAGGCGGCGGGAAGAAGGATTGAGGTGATGTCGCCGGGTGTAGAGCACGCCCTGCGCGCTATTTTCTGGGGCTCGTTTGCCGGCGGGGCACCTCTCCTACCGCTCACAGTTCCCATTGGACTGGTAACAGCGTTTACTGATGGCTCCCCAGAAATGCTGCTTTTTGCATTGGTCCCATGGCTCGTCAGCCTGGCCTTCGTAGTTCCGGCATTCCTTTTGCTTTGCCTTCCCCTGACGTCGGTGTTGCGTGGGCGCCCTGCGGACAATCATCGAAGCTATGTGATCGCAGGGCTATTCGCTGGCATCATCTTCCCAACAGTTATCGGTTTGCTAGCCGAAGGCTTGGATGTCTCCTTCGCCTTGGGAGGACTTTTCCTCGGCCTCTTCGGCGCTGTGGCAGGCGGCGTTACCGGATACGTCTGGGGATCGTGGCGCGAAGTTGAAGCTTCGCTGGGTGCGGAAGCCGCCTCGCGCGCCTTCGAATAGCGACAAACCACGCCAGATTACCTTTGCCCTTTGCCCCCTCCCGTGCCTATCCTGCATGCCGGAGAGAGGGAGACATCCACACAATGAATTTGCGGAGTACTTCGCCCTGGTTTGCACTCGTCGTGCTGGCCGGCATCACCACCGTCGGCTTTATCGACCGGATCGTGGTCAATGTGCTGGTCGAGCCGGTGAAGGCCGAATTCGGCCTGTCGGACAGCCAGGTTTCGCTGATGGCAACGGCCTTTGCCATCCTCCACATCGGCGCGGGCCTGCTTATCGCCCGCTATGCCGAGCGGGCCACGCGCACCGCGCTGATCGCCACGGGCACGGTGGTCTGGTCCATCGCCACGGCTGTTTGCGGAGCGGCGGCAAGCTGGTTCCAGCTGCTCGCGGCCCGAATGGGCGTGGGGCTGGGTGAAGCGATCGGCCTGCCGAGCGTGCAATCGGTCATCGCGGACTATTTCCCCGCCAACAAGCGCGGCTTTGCCATGTCCGTTCTGATGCTTGCGCCGCCGCTGGGCGCGCTGATCGGCTTTACCGGTGGCGGTGCCATCGCGCAGGCCTTCGGCTGGCGCTCGACCTTCCTGATCGCGGCGATCCCCGGCTTCCTGCTGGCCGTGCTGGTGTGGTTCTTCATCGCCGAGCCCGAACGCGGACGGTTCGACCGCAAGGCCGACCAGCCGAAGGAAGCGGCTGACGACGTGCCGCCCTTCCTTGACGTGCTCAAGCGCCTGCTGGTGCTGCCCAGTGCGCGCAACCTGCTGATCGGCTCTGCCTTTGCGGCCATGCTGGGCTTCGGTGTGAACTACTTCTTCACCTCGCTCATGATCCGCAATTTCGGCCTCGGGCTGGCGGAAGCGGGCATGTATGCCGGCGTGATCGCCAGCGCTCCGGCGATCCTGTCCGTACTGGTGAGCGGCTGGCTGGGTGACAAGTTCGGCGAGCGCAATCCGGCGGCCTATGCGCTGGTGCCTGCGGTGTGCCTGCTGCTGGCAGGGCCGGTCTATTTCTTCGGGCTGCGGCAGGAGAGCCTGCCGGTGCTGCTGGCCATGATCAGCGTGGGGACTTTCCTCGGCTTCGGCTACCTTGGCATTACCTATGCCGCGCTGCAGAACCTGATGCATCCGCGCATGCGGGTGACGGGCTATGCCGTGATCCAGATCTTCTACGGCGTGGCAAGCGCGCTCGGCCCGATCCTGGTCGGCTGGCTGAGCGATACGCTGAGCGTGCGGCTGGGGCCGGATGACGGGCTGACCATGGCGATGGCGGTTTCCGGCGCGATGTATGTCTATGCCGCGTTCCACTATTTCCTCGCCGCGCGCCGCCTGCGCAAGGACATGGCCAGCGTCAATCCCGCCGCAGCGGCAACAGCGTAAGGGCGGAGGCAGAGCGCCACAGCCACTCCATCGGCCCTTGCCGGAAATGCCGCAGCCATAGCGGCGAGACGGTGAGCATGATGGCAATCGGTAGCATCGCCAGCGCATAGGCTGTGGTACGCCCGACCTCGCCGAACAGGCCCAGCCCCCAGCTGGCAAAGAGGGCCGCGAAAACGAGGCTGGTCATCAGGTAATTGGTGAGCGCCAGCCTGCCTGCCGCTGCCAGTGTGCGCACCAGCGCACCGCCCTTGGCGAAGGCCAGCATGGCAAAGGCTGCCCAGGCAAGGCCGAGCATGATGTCGAACGGCGCGGACCAGACGAGCACGATGGAGGCGGTCACCACCGCATCGAAGCCGCTGGCGATGGCGGCAACGGCCATCAGCACCAGCACCGGCAGCGCGATGGCCGAGAGCACGAGCGCGAAACGGCGCAGCCTTGCGCGGTCCCACTCGCCAGCGAGCATGCCGTCCTTCCACATGGCGATACCCAGCAGCATGGCGGCAAGCGAGGACGGCAGCCCGCTCATCACCGCGGCATTGGGCGAGATCAGGTCCGACAAGCGCCGGTCGATCCGCTCGGCAAAGCTCTCGCGCCCGCGTTCGAGCGCGGCGGCAATCATGTCCGGATCAGCGCCGAAACGCTGTTCGGCAGGGATCAGCGGGGCGAGGTCCGTAACCGCTCCCGCCTGCACGCGGAACCAGTATTCGAGCCAGCCCCACGCCACATAGCCCGATACCGCCAGCTGCCCGGCGATGATCGTCACCGCCAGCCACACCAGCGTGCGCACGCGCAGCCCTGCCACGAAGGGCAGCAGCAAGCCGCCCACGGCATAGACGCGCAAGATGTCGTTGTTGGCGAGCAGGAAGGCGTGCAGCCAGCCGATCACGAACAGCACCGCCATGCGCGCATAATGCCCGCGCCAGGGATGCGGCCCGCCCTTGCCCAGCAGGATCGCCACGCCCGCACCGAACAGCAGCGCAAAGAGGACGCGGAACTTGTCCTCCACCAGCACGAAGACCAGCGCCCACAGCGCGGTTTCAAGCGGCTCCGTTCCGCCAAAGCTGCGCGGGTTCACGTATGCTGCCGCGGGCATGGAAAAGGCGATGACATTCATCAGCGCGATACCCGTCACGGCAAGGCCGCGCAACGCATCGAGGGCGAGAACGCGTTGTGCGCTCCCGCCCCCGGATGATGTGTCCAGCGATATGCCGGGAGGGGATGCCACGCAAGCTATCCCCCGTACGGCAAATCAGCCCAGCGCCGCCTTGAGGTCGTCGACCAGGTCGGTGCGCTCCCACGGGAAGGTGTCGCCTTCCGCCTTGCGGCCGAAGTGGCCGTAAGCTGCGCTGGTGCGGTAGATCGGCTTGTTGAGGCCGAGGTGCATGCGGATGCCGCGCGGGGTCATGCCGCCCAGCTTGCCGATCGAACGGATCGCATCCTCGATCGTGTCGTCCGCTACCTTGCCGGTGCCGTGGGTGTCGACATAGAGCGACAGCGGCTCGGACACGCCGATCGCATAGGCGAGCTGGATCGTGCACTTGGTGGCAAGGCCGGCGGCCACGATGTTCTTGGCCAGATAACGCGTGATGTAGGCCGCCGAACGGTCCACCTTGGTCGGGTCCTTGCCGCTGAACGCGCCGCCGCCATGCGGGGCCGCCCCGCCATAGGTATCGACGATGATCTTGCGGCCGGTCAGGCCCGCGTCCCCGTCGGGGCCGCCGATCTCGAACGTACCGGTGGGGTTCAAGTGGTAAACCGTCTCGTCGGAAAGCAGTTCTGCCGGGATCACCGATGCGATCGCCTTCTTCAGGTAAGCCTTCAGTTCGGCTTCCTTCTCGCCCTTGTCATAGCCGGGCGCATGCTGGGTGGAGATCACCACCGCGGTGCAGGCCACCGGCTTGCCGTTCTGGAAGCGCAGCGTGACCTGGCTCTTGCTGTCGGGCTCGAGGAAAGGCGCCGCGCCGGACTTGCGGTCGGTCGCCAGCTGCTGGAGGATCTTGTGGCTGTAATCGAGCGTTGCCGGCATCAGGTCCGGCGTCTCGTCGCAGGCATATCCGAACATGATGCCCTGGTCGCCAGCGCCCTCATCCTTGTTCGAACCTTCGACGCCCGCGTCCACACCCTGCGCGATATGCGCGCTCTGGCCGTGCAGGTGGTTCTCGAAGGTCAGCGTCTCCCAGTGGAAGCCGTCCTGCTCGTAACCGATGTCCTTGACCACGCCGCGCACGGTCTTCTCGATCTCTTCCAGCGCGCCGGGAGCCCATTCGCCATTCTCGTAAACGCCCCGGCAACGGATCTCGCCTGCCAGCACCACCAGCTGGGTGGTGGTCAAGGTCTCGCAGGCAACACGCGCCTCCGGATCCTTCGACAAAAACAGGTCCACGATCGCATCCGAAATCTGGTCCGACACCTTGTCCGGGTGGCCTTCGGAGACGCTTTCTGACGTAAAGAGGTATGATTGGCGCATAGGTCTTGTCTATTCCCTGGAAACTTGAGGAAGAAAATTGCCGCGCGGGGTCTAACTTGCCCTCCTGCGCATTGCAACGAAAGCAATCAGCAGAAATACCGAGGCCCAGAGCAGCGACATCAGATTGCCGAAGCGGGCGAACAGCGTGGGCGCGGCGGCGGGGGGCACCATGGCATCGATCCGGCCCTGTTCATGGGCATCAAGACGATGGCGCACCACCCCGCGTGCGTCGATGATCCCCGATATGCCGGTGGTGGTCGATCTCAGGACGGGAAGCCCCTCCTCGATCGCGCGCATGCGGGCCTGTGCAAAATGTTGCGGTGGCCCGAAACGGCCAAACCAGCCATCATTGGATCCGGTGTAGATGTAGTCGGGCCTGGCCGCACTATCAACCACCCGTCCGGCAAAGATGATTTCATAGCAGACCTGGATGCCCGCGCGGCCATGCATGCCGAGGTCAAGCGTCTGCGGCCCCGGCCCGGGCAGGAAATCGATGGCACCGGGCACCAGGCGGCTCAAACCGATGGGTTCGAGAATGGACCGCATCGGCAGGTATTCACCATAAGGCACCAGCCGCGCCTTGGAGTAGATACCGGCAATCTCGCCGGCATCATTTACCGCCAGCACCGAGTTGTAGGCCCCGGCCAGCTGCCCTTCATCGAAGGCAAGGCGCTGGCCTCCGGTGAGCAGCATGCTGCCCTCTCCAAGGGTGCGGGCAATGCGGGCGCGGGCATATTCCGGGCTGCCGAGCGCGGTGGTGGCGTTGTAATAGCGTTGCGGATACCCCTCCTCCAGATAGTCCGCCATGCCCGATTCAGGCCACAGCACCAGCCGCTGCCCGGCGCTTTCGTCACGCGGCAGGGACAGGTCAGCGAGGCGCACGAAATTGGCCTCGTAATAGCGCGAATCGTTGAGCCGTTCCTGCCGGATGTCGGGCTGCACCAGCGTGACCGGCAGCGTGCCCTCCTCGCCTTCGCCCGCAGGCCAGTACATGCCGGCCACCAGCAGCAATGCGGCGATGGACGATGCTGCCCAGCGCCTCTGCAGCAGCAGGCGCACCAGCCCGGCGGCGAGCAGCACGGCAAGGCCGGACAGGGCATAAGTGCCCATCAGCGGGGAGAGAGCGGCGAGGCCCGGACGGTCCATCGGCCCGAGCAGGATCATGGCAAAGGGATTCCACGGATAGCCGGTGAAGACCCAGCTGCGCAGCCATTCAGCCAGCACCCAGAAACCGGCGAAGGCGAGAGCTCCGCCCAGCCGCTTGGCCTGCCCCGCCAAGGCTCGCGCAGCCCCGGCAGCGAGCGCGGGATAGACTGCAAGATAGACAGACAGCAGCGGCACTGCCGCCCAGCCGAGCACGGCGGGCATGTTGGACTGGTAGGTGAAGGCGGTCGCGATCCAGCTGTTGCCAAGCGTGAAATGGCCCATGCCGAACAGCCAGCCGATCCACGCGGCTTTCTTCCAGCTGTCGCAAAGGGGGATCATCGCCGCGAACAGGCCCATGGCAATCAGCGCCAGCGGCCACAGGCCAAGCGGCGCAAAGCCGGTGGCCGATGCCACGCCCAGCAGCAAGGCAACCAGCCAGTAGCGGCGTGGTCTGGTCTGGAAAAAGCCTGTCAGTCGCGTCATGGCGATTGCACTGGTGGCCTGCCTTGCTGGCGCTGGCAAGCCCGGTTTCCAGCAATTGCGCGGGCGATCAGCCTACGGCCTGCAATTCTTCTTCGCCATCGTCACCGCGCGGCTTGCGGGCACGCGGGCGGCGGGGCTTGGGCGCGGGCTTTTCGTCCTGCTCGCCATCATTGTCGTCGGCGCGCGAGATCGAGGGCGGAAGCATGTCCGGGTCGAGGCCCGCACTGTCATCGCCGCCTTCGTCACTGCTCTCGGCCTTGCGCGTGCGCTTCTTGCGCGGCTTGGCGGCGAAGGGATTTTCTCCATCATCGCTGTCGCCTTCGCTGCCACGAGCACCCTGCTGGCCGTCGTCGCCATCGGAGTTGCTGTCCTTGCGCGACTTGCCGCGCGGCTTGCGGCTGCGCTCTTCATCCTGACGATCGTCATTGTCGTCGTCGCTGTCGTCCTGACCCCGCTCGGCGTTGCGCTTTGCCTGCGCTTCTTCCTTCTGGGCCTTGGCGTCGGCGATCACGCGAAAATAGTGGTCAGCGAACTGCAAGTAATATTCGGTCTGCACCCGGTCATCGTTGAGCGAGGCCTCGTGGGCCAGCTTCTTGTATTTCTCGAGCATCTGCGGCGCATTGCCGCGAGCCCGGGAATCGATCCGGTTGGCCTGGTTCTGGTTACCGCCACCGCCGCGATTGCCACCACGGCCGCGCCGACGATTGTTATTGCGTTGGTTGTTCAAGGGAAATCCGTTTCCTCATTGGGACCGGTTCTCATTCTTTCCGGTCGCATGACCCCCGTTGCAGCGCCACATGGCGTCTGCATCATTCTCCGATTTGCATATACGAATGACGTTTCCCGCCGCTCAAAAAGCAAATTTGGGAGTTCAGGCCGCGGTTGCGGGCGTGCGCCCGGGTTCACACCGATGGCCTGTGACTAGAGGTAGCTAGTCCTAAATGGTTTGCCAAGTCCTAATATCAACGCCTTCGCAGGATAAGTGCCCGTGGCCTTCCGGCAAGATCATTCCGGCATTCCACTGAAAATCCGGCATTTTCGGCGATTGCGGACACTGATTCGCGCTGCGTGGCGCCGATTTCCAGCACGGCGACGCCTTGTTCGGTGAGCAGATCGGGCAGTTGCGGGACAAGGATACGGTAATCGTCAAGGCCATCCGGTCCGGCAAAAAGCGCGCCCGCAGGCTCGAAATCGCGCACATCGGGATCGAGCCGAGCATCCGTTTCGACATAGGGCGGGTTGGCGAGGATGAGGTCGAACCGGCCGAGGTCGTCGCTCCAGCCAGCCTCGTGCCAGTCGGCGTGGAGGATACGGGTGCGATCCTGCAATCCCAGCCGCGCGGCGTTTTGCGAGGCGACCGCCATTGCGCCCAGCGACCGGTCAATGCCGATCCCTTCTGCCTCAGGACGTTCCGCCAGCACGGTGAGCAGCAGGGCGCCGGTGCCGGTACCGCAATCGAGCACGCGGCGCGGGTTGGGCGCAGCTTCGAGCGCGGCTTCCACCACGCTTTCGCTGTCTCCACGCGGGATCAGCGTTTCGCAGGTGACCATGAAGGCGCGGCCGAAGAACTCCTGCGCGCCGGTGATATAGGCGATGGGTTCGCATTGCCTGCGGCGTTCCAGCAGGGCGGCGAAGCTGTCCGGCACATCGCCGCGCATGTGCCGCAGCAGCAGGTCCGATCGGGTGACGCCCAAGGCATGCGCCATCAGCAATTCGGCGTCGAGCCGCGCGGTGCCGGACGTGCCCGCGAGCGCCCCGGTGGCATCACGCAGGGCATCGGCGATGGTCATGTCACCCTTCCATCGCGGCGAGGCGCTTGGCCTCGTCTTCAGCCGTCAGCGCATCGACGATCTCGCCCAGCGCGGTGCCTGCAAGGACCTCGTCGAGCTTGTGCAGGGTGAGGCCAATGCGGTGATCGGTCACGCGGCCTTGCGGGAAGTTGTAGGTGCGGATGCGCTCGGAGCGGTCGCCTGAACCGACCATCGCCCGGCGCGCGGCGGCTTCCTCGCCCTGTGCTTCCTCGCGCATCTTTTCATAGAGGCGCGCGCGCAGCACCTGCATCGCCTTGGCGCGGTTCTTGTGCTGGCTGCGCTCGTCCTGCTGGATCACCACCAGTCCCGTGGGCAGGTGGGTGATGCGCACGGCGGAATCGGTGGTGTTGACGTGCTGCCCGCCAGCGCCGGACGCGCGGTAGATATCGATCTTGAGGTCATTGTCGTTGATCTGGACATCGACCTCGGTCGGCTCGGGCAGCACCGCCACGGTTGCAGCGGAGGTATGGATACGCCCGCCGCTTTCGGTAACGGGAACGCGCTGCACGCGGTGCACGCCGCTCTCCCATTTGAGCTTCGCGAACACGCCCTGGCCGGTGACATTGGCGACGATTTCCTTGAACCCGCCTGCGTCGCTGGCGTTCATGCTGACCGGCTCGACCCGCCAGCCGTTTTCCGACGCGAACCGCTCATACATGCGGAACAGATCGCCTGCGAAGAGCGCGGCCTCGTCCCCTCCCGTGCCTGCGCGGATTTCCAGCATGGCGGGGCGCTGGTCAGCCTCGTCCTTCGGCAGCATGGCCACAGCGAGCGCGCGTTCGGCTTCGGGCAGCGCGGTCTTCAGGCTCACCAGTTCTTCTTCGGCCATGGCCTTCATTTCAGGATCGCCGAGCATTTCGGTGAGGCCCTCGACCTCCTCGCGCATGGCCTGCACATCGCGCGCGGCCTTCGCCACCGGCTCCAGCTCGGCATAGTCGCGGCTCGCTTGCACAAACGCCTCGCCCTCCAGCTGCCCAGACGCCATCCGCGCTTCGAGCTCGGCGAAGCGGTTGGTGATCTGGCGCAGGCGTTCGGCGGGTATTTGCACGGAGTTCTCTTACAAGGTCATTCGGTCAACGGAATAGCGCGGGGCATCATCCCCTTACAACGTCATCCCGGACCTGATCCGGGATCCATCCTTCAACCCGCACCAACCGAGCAGGTGGAGAAATGGACCCCGGATCAAGTCCGGGGTGACGATAGGGCTAAGAAAGAGCCTTCTCGATATCTTGGGTAATCGGCACATCACCCCTCACACGCCATGTCTCCTCGCCATCACGCACGGAGAAGGCGAGAATGCCTTCAGGGTTCGCCTTAACAGCCTTGTCAAATCTCTTGCGGGGGCTGCCTGAAGCTATCAATTCGCAGGACAGATTGGCTGCACGCAACTTGCCAAGCGCAGCAATAGCGGAAGCCATAGCCGCATCCTCCTCAACTACGACGATCACATCGGCGCCAGCCTCACCCTTCTCCCCAACCAGCATCGCCAGCCGCTCGATCCCCGCAGCCCAACCCACGGCAGGCGTGGGCGCGCCGCCGAGCGATTCCATCAGCCCATCGTAGCGCCCACCGCCGAGCACGGTGCTCTGGCTGCCGAGCGCGTTGGCTGCAGCGGAGCCCTCATCCGGAATGAACTCGAAGGCAGTGTGGCGGTAGTAATCCAGCCCGCGCACGAGGCTTTCGGCGCGCTCCCACTTCACGCCTGCCGCGTCCAGCCCGCTGGTCACGGCATCAAAAAAGGCGCGCGCGTCGTCGGACAGGAACTGGTCGATCCGCGGGGCATCGCCGACGAACTTGCGGTCGCGCGGGTCCTTGGAATCGAGGATGCGCAGCGGGTTCTTGTGCAGGCGTTCCTGCGAATCCTCGGACAGCTCGCCCTGCACCGCGCCGAAATAGTCGATCAGCGCCGCGCGCCAGGCCTCACGGCTGTCACCATCACCCAGCGTGTTGAGATGCAGCGTCACGCCCTCGATCCCCAGCTCCTTCAGCAGCTGGTCTGCCATACACAGCAGCTCGACGTCCGCCTGCGGTTCGGCTGCGCCGATGATCTCGGCATCGATCTGGTGGAACTGGCGATAGCGGCCCTTTTGCGGGCGCTCGTAACGGAACAGGGGCCCGTGTGTTGCCACCTTCAGCGGCGCATATTGCTGCCAGCCATCCGTAAGATAGGCGCGCGCAATCCCGGCGGTGAACTCGGGGCGCAGGGTGAGCGATTCCCCGCCGCGATCCTCGAAGCTGTACATCTCCTTGGAGACAACGTCGGTCGTCTCGCCGATCGCGCGGCTGAACACCTCGGTCTTTTCGAACACGGGCATTTCCACGCGGCGGAAGCGGTACAGCTTCCTCACGCGCTCGAAGGTCTCGACCACGAAGGCGAAGGCTTCGGCCTCGGGCCCGAAAATGTCCTGCGTGCCCCGGATCGGGCGCGGTGTCTGTGTCTTGCTCATGGAAGGCGCGTTTAGCCCGCTTGGCGATTTTCGCAAACGCTTCGGTTTATCGCCGCCGCAGGCGAATTTGATTTCACACGAAGGCACAAAGATCACGAAGAGGTTTTCGCGCGACCTCTTGGTGGCCTTTGTGCCTTTGTGTGAACCACAATGCTGCGGCTACGCCGCGTGACTTGTGCTTACTCCGCTGCTTCCAGGAAGCGATCATCAATGCTGGTTTCGGCTTCCCAGCTCTTCACTTCGGGCAGCACCTTCTCGGCAAACAGCCGCATCGAG
>JAUIJI010000090.1 GCA_030431435.1 Alphaproteobacteria bacterium
CAATCGTTCAGTGGCTTGATCGGGCCAAGCTGCATGCCGCCGTCGATCATCACATGCGCGCCGGTCATATAGCTGCCCGCATCCGAAGCCAGCAGCAGGGCGAGCGGCTTGATCTGGTAGGTTTCGGCCATGCGGCCCACCGGCACGAGCTTGTCCCATGCTTCCTTCGCCTTGGGATTCTTCTTCACCCAGCCATCGCCGATATTGGTGACGAAGGGGCCGGGGGCGATGGCGTTCACGCGGATGCCGAATGCTGCCAGTTCATAGGCCGAATGGCGCATGAAGTGCTTCACGCCAGCCTTGGCGGCCATATAGGGTACGCCGACGATCGCCTCGTTCACTTCGGCGGCGTTGGAACTGGTGATGACGATGGAGCCGCCGCGGCGCTGCCCGTTGGCCTCATTCGCCTTCATCACTCGCGCTGCCTCGCGCACGGTGTTGAAACAGCCGGTCAGGTTGATGTTGATCGACTTGTCCCACTTTTCCTTGGAATAGACATCGATCTGGCCATCGGGATTGCGCGTGTCCTCCGGCGTCCAGAAGCCGTCGCCCACGTCCAGCCCGGCATTGGCAAAGACCACGTCGCACCCGCCATAGGCTTTCACATGGGCATCGAATGCGGCGGCCACCTGGTCAAGGTCAGACACATCGCAGCTGTCCCAGCGTGCCTCGTAACCTTCATCAACCAGCCGCTGCGCTTCACGCGCGGCACCTTCGGCATCGATATCGGTCAGCGTCACCCTCGCGCCTGCTTCTGCCAGCACTTCGGCATAGGCAAGGCCGATGCCCGATGCTGCCCCGGTGACAAGGCCGCTGCGGCCCGAAAGGTCAAACTGGTCGAGTGTCTTCACGCCATTTCCTCTTGTGTTGCGCTGGCCGGACCATGAGCGAGATATCGCTTGAGCACGGCTTCATATTTAAGCACCGCCTGGTCCATCGCCAGCGGCATGATCCTGGTGGAGGTCGCCTGCATGGTCTTCCACTGGGCCTCGATCATCACCTTGTCTTCGTTGAAGGCGCGCAGGCCGAGATCAGCGAAGAAATCCTGCATATGCGCGTGGCTGGCGGAAGGGCCTCCGAAGGCGAAGAAATAGCAGGTGGTGTCCTCCGTCAGCGGGGTGACCGCCTGACAAGTGAACGTCGTCAGCAGTGATTTGTCCGGGCACCGCTGCATGTTGTCCGGGTCCATGGTGTTCGCCGGATAGCGGTCCGTATTGAGGATGAAGATGCCGGGGATGGTGAAGCTGTAGCAGCTCCACAGATCAGCAGCTTCATCGTCTTTCAGGCCGCTGTTGCGATTGGGCGGCATGCCGCAGTTTGCGCGTTCCACCGCCACGCCGTTGGGCAAGGTAGTCGTAGTCAAGTTGGTCGCCAGCCAGCCATCCGCCGAGGCATCGTTGCCGCCAGCGAAGGTATCGTGATGAACATATGCGATGTGTGACAGGTCAAGCAGGTTGTCATGGATCAGGCGGGCGGGTGCTTCGTAATCGAGCCGTCCCGGCGTCATCGCCCATTCGGGATCGCGATAGCCGGTGAAGGGCGGGATCAGCGCCTCATCCGCCAGATCCGGATCGCCCATCCAGATCCAGATCGCGGCATGCCGCTCCACAACCGGGAATGTGCGGACCTTGAGCGCCGGGGGAATGGCATCCTGCCCCGGTATCTCGACACATGTGCCATCGGCAGCAAAGCGCACGCCGTGATACCAGCAACGCAGCCCGCCACTTTCGCATTTGCCGAGGCTCAAGGGAGCAGCACGGTGAGGGCAGCGGTCCTCCATGGCAAAGGGCACTCCGCCATCGCCGCGCGCCAGCGCCAGCGGCTGGCCAAGGATTGTGGCGGCGATCACCTCGCCTTCGGGCAGGTCCTTGTCCCACCCGGCCATGTACCATGCATTGCGCGGATGCTTGCCGCCCACGGCATCGATGAAGGCGCTGTCCTCTCCCATCGCGCTATCAGAGATAGAGCTTCTCGTTGATCGGGATGCCGTTTTCCTTGCAGTAGGTCTCGTAGTGGGTGATCATCCACCACACGTCGACCGTGTCGGCATAAACGCCCTGATCGTCGTAAAACTCGATCGGCCCCTGCATCCAGCCGAACAGCTTGCAGCCTTCGGGATGGTCGGTGACCAGCGTGTGCGCTTCGCCCGGAACCTCCAGGATCAGCCCACCCGGTGTGCCCACCCAGTCATATTCCAGATAGCGCACGCTGCCGGTGATCGGCACCATCGTAACTGTGCCGCGATGCAGATGCGTGCCGATGGTGCCCGGTCCCTTCATCCACAATATGTTGGAATAGGTGTTGCTGCGAACATCGAAGCTGAGGTGCTTGATCGCCGCGCCATCGCCGAAGGGCACCCACGGGCTGTCCACATCGGTTTCCATGTCGATATAGCGCCCGCCGGGGCTGAGCCGCTCCACCGTTTCGCGATAGGCCCATGGCACATCGACGATTTCCTGCGTGTTGGAGGCGGGGGCCTTCATCTTGTTTTCGGCTGCAGTGGCCATGGCTGGTCTCCCTTAACGGATCAGAGTGTCGAGATAGTCAGCGCCGATGCCGACCTTGTCATAATGTTCGCGGGCCAGTTTCATGTAGTCGAACACGTCGAAATGGCCGACCGTATTGCCTTCCTCGTCCAGCCACATCAGCGGGCCGGAGACGACGAAGAACACCTTCATCGGGTCCTCGTGCTCATAGGAGACCAGCGTGTGGCTCTCGCCCGGCGTCTCGAAGATGAAATCGCCTGCCGTGGCGGTCCATTCATGCTCGAGATAGGCCCACTTGCCGCTGATCGTATAGGCCCAGATCGGCTTGGGGTGGTAATGCCGGTTCACGATGCAGGCCTTCTTGGCCATCAGCACATCGGCCCACATGTTCAATGACGGGCTGATCCACACCGGCTTGGAATAGACATCCTCGACAATCGGCACATACAGCCGCTCATCGCCCTCGGCGATATTGGCCATGTATGCTTCGGGCTTCGCGCCGGGGCGCAGCGGATGGGGCACGGGCGGCGTGCCGGCCCAAGGCTCGGTTGTGGGTGCTTCTGGCATGTCTCTCTCCTCGGTCCGTTGGTGCAGGACTCGCTTTGGCCCTGCTTACCGTATCATCCGTTATGATGCGACAGTTTCGCCGCTCTGCGCTGCCTTGCTGAGGTGGAAGCCCTCGTAGCCGGCCTGAGCGATTTGGGTGCATTTTTCGCGATAGGCGCCGACGCCGCCGACATAGGGCATGAACACCTGGCGGCCATCGCGCGTCTTGCCCTGGTACCAGCTGTTAACCTTGGGAAAGATGGTTTGCTGGGCAACCTCGTGGGCGTGATCCATCCATTCCTGTTCGGCCTCGCTGGTGGCTTCGATCACCTGCTGGTCATTTTCGCGCATGTCCACCATGCAGCGGGCGATCCATTCGACGTGCTGTTCGATGGAAATCACCACGTTCGAAAGCACCGATGGGCTGCCCGGGCCGGTGATGGTGAACATGTTGGGAAAGCCTTCCACCGCCAGGCCGAGATAGGCGCGCGGACCATCGGCCCATTCCTCGCTGATCGCCTGGCCGCCGCGCCCGCGAATGGCAATCGCCTTGATCGCCCCCACGCAGGCATCGAAGCCCGTGGCAAAGATGATCGCATCGGCGGGATAGCTGCCGCGGTCGGTTTCCACGCTATCGGCGGTGATGGCGGTCACCGGTTCCTCTCGCACATCGACCAGCGCGACATTGTCCCGGTTCATGACATCGTAAAAGCCGATTTCGGCACACAGGCGGCGGCCGCCAATCGGGCTGCCTTGCGGGATCAGCTTGCGCGCCTTTTCGGGATCGGTGATCGTCTGCGCCAGCTTGCGCTGGGCAAACTCGGTCACCAGCGCGTTGGATTCGTCGTCAAACAGCAGGTCGTCGAATTCCATCAGCATGCTGAAGGTGCTCGCCGTCCAGGCCGATTCCAGCCGCTCTTCGCGTTCTGCGGGATCGCATTCCTTGGCGCTGCCCGCTTTCGGCAGTTCGGCGAAGCTGAGCGCAGAATGGCGCTGCATCTGGCGAATGGCCGGGTAATCGGCCTTGAAGGCAGCGCTTTGTTCGGCGGTGAGCGGGGGATTGCTGCAAGGCACGGCAAAGCTGGGCGTGCGCGAAAACACCGTCAGCTCGCCAACGATCTTGCCGATCTCGGCGACCGTCTGGATGCCCGACGAACCGATGCCGAAATGGCAAACCCGCTTGCCCGCCAGGTCCACGCTGTCGTCCCAGCGCGCGGTGTTGAGGATGGGGCCGGCGAAGTTCTCCAGCCCCGGCAAATCGGGCAGCCGGGGTTCGGACAAGGCACCGGTGGCCAGGATCAGGAAGCGGGCGTCGAACAGGTTCTCGCGGTCTGTGGCGACGGACCAGCGGCTCCGGTCCTCATCCCAATCGGCGGCGGTCACCCGCGTATCGAAGGTAATCCCGTCGCGAAGTTTATAGCGATCGGCCACATGTTCGAGATAGGCGAGGATGTCAGGCTGGGCGGAATAGCGTTCCTTCCACGTCCATTCCTGCTCCAGCTCGGGATCGAAACTGTAGGAATATTCAACGCTCGGCACATCGCAGCGCGCGCCGGGATAACGGTTCCAGAACCATGTCCCGCCAACGCCCGATCCGGCCTCCACCACTTGCGCGCTGAAGCCTTCGCTGCGCAATTTGTGCAGCATGTAGAGGCCGGAAAACCCCGCGCCGACAATCAGCGCATCAAGCTGACGCGGCGCGGCCATTACAGGTTGCCGATCTGCGCTGACAGGAACCGCCCCGCATCATCGAGCGCAGCCTTGGCCTGCGGCAGCATGAAGTAGAAGGCGTGGAAGACGTGCGGCAGGCCGGGATGCACTTCCAGCGTCACCTCGGTGCCTGCCTCTTCCGCGCGCGCGGCAATCGCCTTCGCATCGTCGAGCAGGATCTCGATATCGCCCACCTGCACCAGCAGCGGCGGCAGTCCGGAAAGATCGGCCAGCGCGGGCGAAGCGAGCGGATGGGCGGGATCACGCTCGCCCATATAGTGGCGGGTGCAGGTCTCCAGCCCCTCCTTGGTGAGAGAGGGATCGTCGGCGCGCTTTTCCTCCAGCGAAGCGGCGGTGCATGTAAGATCTGCCCAGGGAGAGATCAGCAGCGCGCCGGCGGGCATGTCCTCTTCCAGCTCGCGCAATTTCAGCAGGGTGGCGAGCACCAGCCCGCCGCCGGCACTGTCTCCGGCCAGCGCGATCTTTCGGGCGGGAAGCCCTTGCGCGCGCAGGGCGAGGAACACCGCCACCGCGTCATCGACCGCGGCGGGGAAGGGATGTTCGGGCGCAAGCCGGTAATCCACCACCAGCGCCTCCGCCCCGGCGGCGCGCGCCACTTCGCCAGCGAGCCCGCGATAGCCCTGGGCGCTGCCCACGACATAGCCGCCGCCATGCAGGTAGAGCACCAGCCCCACCGCATCGCCCGGCGGGGAAACGCGCAGGCAATCGACACCCCCATGCTGCTGATCGCGGAACGACAGGTCCTCGGCGATCGGGAAAGTGGCAAACAGCGCTTCGTAATCGGGGCGCAGCTGCTCGGGTGCGGCGGTCAGGTCTGGCCCGCCTTCGCGAAGGCCCGCAATCAGTTCGGCAAGAAGCCCGTCAGGTACGGCGTTGCTCATGCTGTTTTCCTCAAACGGGATCGAAGGTCAGGCCCTTCTTGCGCAATGCAGCCGGGGCAGTTTCCCGCAGGCCCATGGCGATCACACCGCTGACCAGCGACAGGCCGATCAGCAGCCACAGGAAGCTGTTGAGCCCGAAGGCGTCGTTGAGCGCGCCGCCGATAATCGGGCCGAACACGCCGCCCAGCACCTCGCAGCTGCCCATGGCGAGGCCGAGCACGGTGGCGTGGTGCACCGGCTTGAAGGTTTCCGAAGGGATGGTGGCCATGAAGATCGGGAAGATGCCGTTCACTGCCCAGCCGACGAAGAAGATGGCGGCAAGGCCGAAAGCGCCGCCTTCATAATACATGGCGCCAAGCGGGCCGATCACGGCGAGCAGCGGCAGCGCCACCATCACCGGCTTGCGCCCGATAATGTCGGACAGGCCCGCCACGGTGAAGCTGTAGATGGCAGCGGCAATGCCCAGCGATCCCATGATCCAGCTCATCGTTTCGGGATCATAGCCTTTCACCTCTGTCAGGTAGAGCGGCATGAAGGCCCAGGTGGTGACGAAGTGCCCCACCATCAGCGTGCCCACGACAACGCTGATCCACATGTTGCGGACCTTCATCGCGCGGCCGAGTTCGGCCAGGTAATCGCTGACCGCGTTCGAGCCTTCCATCTGGGGCTTGGGCTCGCGCTTGGGCATTTCCGGCTCGCGCAGCATGAACCAGATCATCGCCGCGCTGATCAGCCCGGGCAGGGCAGCGAGATAGAACGCCTCGCGCCAGCTGAACATGGTGGCGAACCACACCAGCACCACGGGCGCAAGGAAGCTGCCGAGCAGGTTGGAGCCCAGGTTCTGCGCTACGCCCTGCGCGAGGCCCCGGCGCTTGGGATCGACTTCGGAAGCGACCATCGCGTGGCTGATCGGCATCACGCCGCCTTCCGCGGCACCCATCAACAGGCGGGCGGCGAAGAGGAACAGGAAGCTGGTGGCGATACCGGACAGGAAGGAGCACAGCGAGAAGGCAATCGTGGCGATCACCAGCAGGATCTTGCGCTTGCCAAGGCTATCGGAAAGGCGCCCCACGAAGAAGGCCGCGATGGCCCATGTGAAGGACAGGCCACTCGCCAGCAGGCCGATCTGCGTCTGCGACAGCATCAGGTCCGGCTGGACGAAGGGCATCAGCGCATTCAGGGCCTGCCGGTCGAAGAAGACGATCCCGAAATTCAGCGCCAGCAGGAAGACCAGCAATGTCTGGTAGGCAGGCGAATTGGTGACCCAGTTACCCTGCGGTTCTGCGCTTTCCGTAGTGTCGGTATGCGTTGCCATGTTTCGAGATCCCGTCCCTTTGTTATCCGTTCGACCGGCAATTGCGGCAGGAGATCGTCACATTGGCGCGCGCCACATCCGATTGCGGCTTTGCGCAGCCGGATACGTCGCCCATGCGAATCCTCCCCTTTTGCCGCCGTTCGTACGGTCGTGCATTGCTTGGCTCGCCAATTGGGAGGACAAAGTCAATTCGCTTGTAGGATCGAAGGCCGGATGAAGCTCCGCAGTGCGGCTTTGTCATCGCCTGCTTCCTGCCCATTGGCTTGGCGCGATGCTGTCTCTAGAAGGGGCGCAGGAAAAGTGCAGATGGAGAGAATAGCAGTGGCTACGCAGCTCAAACCCGACATGGCGAAGCGGCCAATCGATTGCAGCGAGGAGGAGTGGGCAGCGCGGCTGGACCTGGCCGCCGCCTATCGCATCTTCGCGCATCTTGGCTGGTGCGAAAGCATCTACAACCACATCACCGTGCGCGTGCCGGGCGAAGACAATGCTTTCCTGATCAACCCCTATGGCCTGCTGTGGGAAGAGGTGACGGCCAGCAATCTGATCAAGATCGACAGCGAGGGCAACAAGGTTGGCGACAATCCCTATCCGGTCAATCTTGCGGGCTTCACCCAGCATTCGGTGTTCCACAAGCACCTGCCGCACGCCCACGCCATCGTCCACACGCATACGCCCGATACGATGGCTGTATGCGCCACCGAAGGCGGATTGCAGCCGACCAATTTCTATTCCTGCTTCTTCGTCGGCAATATCGGCTATCACGATTTCGAAGGTATCACCGTGCGCGCGGAAGAGGGCGAGCGGCTGGTGAAGAACGCCGGCAATCACCAGATCCTGATGTTGAAGAATCATGGCCCGGTGGTGATGGGGCGGACCCTGCCGGAAATGTTCTTCCTCTATTACATGCTCCAGCGCGCTTGCGAGATCCAGGTCAAGACCGCCAGCCTGGGTGCGCCCATCGTGGTTCCGCCCGAGGTTGTCGCCGTGCACCAGCGCGACCGCGACAACCAGCTGACCGATGATTTCGGAAAGCTCGATTTCGAGGCCTGGAAGCGCAAGATCGATACCATCGACCCCAGCTGGCGCGATTAGACCCGGTTTGCCCCGCGCATGACCCAGATGACCGTCAACAACCGTCCGGTCCGTTTCGATATGGACCCGCAGACCCCTCTCTTGTGGGCGCTGCGCGATGCGGCCAACCTGACGGGCAGCAAATATGGCTGCGGGGTTGGCGATTGCGGGGCCTGCATGGTGCTGATCGATGGCGAAGCGCTGCGCTCCTGCCTGGTGACGCTGGCAGAGGCCGAGGGCCGGTTCGTGACCACCATCGAGGGGCTGAGCGATGATCGCAGCCACCCGGTGCAACAGGCGCTGGTGGCCGAACAGGCGATCCAGTGCGGGTTCTGCACCCCGGGCATCGCCATGGCTGCCGCGGCACTGATTGCCCGCAATCCTGACCCGTCGGAACAGGATGTCCGCGATGCGATACCCAACCTGTGCCGCTGCGGCGTCTATCCCCGCCTGATCCGCGCTGTGCAACGCGCGGGCCGCGTGGCGCGCAGACGCGAGCGGATCAGTGCTGCGCCCGCACCGGGGATCGACCCGGCTGACGCTGCGCAGGCCGTGCCCGCCTTGCGGGTGGAGAGCGAAGAAAGTGCTACAGAGGAATAGGCAGGTGGCCCGACGGGTCTTGGGAACCCGCCGGACCATAGCTTCCCCAAGCAGACCCTAAAACTTCAGGCGCGCGCCGATGCTGGCGTTGAGCGGTTCGGCAGGCTGGATGTTGTTGTCGCCATGCGCCGAGGGGTAATAGTCCTCGTCAAACAGGTTCTCGACATTCAGTTGCAGCGCCAGTGCATCGCTCACATCGAAGAACAGCGCCGCATCCACGCGCGTGTAGGACGGCAGCACGACATTATTGGACATGCTGGCGAACTGGCTTGACTGGTGGACCAGACCTGCGCCGATGCCGATGCGATCCGTCACGTCGTACCGCGTCCAGGCGGTCAGGTGGTGTTCGGGTACCTGCTGCAGCACGGTTCCGGCGACGGCAGAACTGGTGGTCTGGGTGATCTCGCCATCGAGGTAGGCATAGCCGAGGCTGACATTGAGGCCGGACACCACTTCGCCAACGAGGCCGATCTCGAAACCTTCGACGCGGCTTTCACCGGCCAGGATCACGAAGCCCGGATTGTTCGGATCGGGGGCCTGCGTATTGTCGCGCGTCAGGCGGAAGACGGCTGCAGTCAGGAACAGCTCGGGCCGGATCGACCACTTTATGCCCGCTTCGATGTTCTCGAAAGTTTCCGGATCGAGTGATGCGCTGTTGGTGTTGAGCACGGTGAACTGGTCGCCCGATTGCGGCAGGAAGGTTTCCGACCAGCTGGCGTAGATCGACAGATTGTCGACCGGCTTGACCACGGCACCAAGGCGCGGGCTCCAGCGGCTGTCCTTGCGGCTGGCCGCAAAGCCGCCGATCAGGTCCTCGCTCTCGAGGTCGAACTCGTCATAGCGCACCCCGCCGATCAGCTGGACAATGCCGAAGTCGATCTGGTCCTGGATGTAGAAGGACACGGTCGACAAGTCGGACGTGCTGGCGCGCTGCGGGGTGAGCGTGAAGGCGGGCACCGCGATCACTTCCGCCAGCGGCACGGTGATGCTGGTATCAGCGCCATTGTTGAACAGCGCCTGGTTGCGCACGCTGTCGGTCGAAGCCGTGGTGAATTCAGCGCCGATCAACAGCGTGTGGCCCACACCGCCGGTGTCGACATTGCCGACAAGGTTCATCTGCCCGATCAGGTTCTGGCGGTCCGTCCCGCTTTCATAGCCGGCCAGTCGCGTGGTGGTGGCCGTGGTTCCGCTGGATGGGGTCACATTGGCGTAGAACTTGTCGTAATCGGCAAACTGCAGGCTGGCGTTGAAATTCCATTGTGCCGAGAAATCATGCTCCACGCGGAAGCGCGCGATATGCACTTCAACGTCGCTGAAGTTGTAGTCGGGGTCGCCAAAGAATGTCTCGTCATAGCCCATCAGTGGCAAGCCATCGAGGCTGGGCACGCCGCGATCGACCACGCGCTCGTCATCGTCATAGGCGTAAGTGGCCACCAGTCGCGTATCGGGGCCGGCATCGATGGTGATGGTGGGGGAGATGCCGATGAAGCGGCCATCATAGAAATCGCGGTGGCTGTTGAATTCCTCGTAAGTGGAATTCACGCGCAGGGCGAGATTGTCGGACAGCGGCGTGTTGACGTCGCCCGCCAGCGAGAAGGCGCCGAAGGTATCGACCGAAGCCGCGCCGTTGATGAAGCTGCCGGAGGTGCGCGCGGTCTTGCTGACACGGTTGATTGCACCGCCACCGGCACCGCGGCCAAAGATCAGAGCGTTGGAGCCCTTGAGCACTTCGATCCGCTCCACATTGTAGAGCGAGCGGTAATATTGTGCGTCGTCACGCAGGCCATCGAGGTAGAAGTCAGCGGTAGTTTCCTGACCGCGAATGAACACCTCGTCACGGTGGCCTTCGCCGGTTTCAAGGCTGACGCCGGGTACGAAACGCAGCGCCTGGTTCAGCTGCGTCACGCCCTGATCCTCGATCTGGTCAGCGGTAATCACGCTGACCGATTGCGGCACGTCAATCAGCGGGGTGGGCGTCTTGGTGGCGCTGGAGCCGTCGTCACCCACATAGCTGTCTCGATCTGCAGTGACGACGATGGAGGTGGGCAGGTAATCGCGCTGTGCATCATCGGCAGCCATTGCAGGGCTGGCGATGGTGGTTGCACAGGTGCCCAGAAGGGTAAGGCGACGAAATGAAGCGAGATGTGACAAGGAACCCCCGAAAAATGAGTCGTAATGCGATTGATTTGCAAGAGCGCCTCTATTGAGAGTCATTTGCAGTTGCAACAGGGAATTGGGCCCCTTGGCGATTTTTCTCCTTTTCGCTAGGTTCCCTTCCACACAATCCGGCAATTATGGGAGCAGCAGATGAAGGCCACGATCTGGCATAACCCCCGGTGCAGCAAGTCGCGTCAGGCGCTGCAAACGCTGCAGGACAAGGGGTATGAGGTCGAGGTGGTGGAATATCTCAAGCACCCGCCTGCCCGCGAAAAGCTTGCCCAGCTCTATGCGGATGCGGGCATGTCGCCTGTCGAGGGGCTGCGGCTGGGAGGCACGGACGCCAAGGAGCGCGGTCTGCCCGATGCGGATGCCGATAGTGTTCTCGATGCCATGGCCGCAGACCCCAAGCTGATCGAACGGCCGCTTGTAGAGACGCAAAAGGGGGTGCGCCTGTGCCGCCCGCCCGAGCGGATCGACGACATCACTTGAGCGTCAAATGAGGACAATTCATCGCCAAGCCGTTGCAACTGCCCGTTTGTTTGCCCTATTTTCCGCCATTCAATCTGGACGCGCAATCATGCGTTGGCTGACCTGGGGGCAGACGTTTTTCCGATGAATGGCAATGAACTGGCCGAAAGGCGCGGGATTCCGCGCCTTTTGCGGAGCATCAAGCGCGCCATGGGCCCGGCCGGCGTTTTCTTCAAAGGATTCGTTGAAAACCCGCGCATGGTCGGTGCAATCCTCCCGTCCAGCCCCGCTGTGGTCAAGGCCATGCTGGAACGGGTGGACTGGCAGAACACGAAGCTCTTCGTTGAATATGGTCCGGGCGTTGGCACCTTCTGCCAGCCTGTCCTGGACCGGTTGCCGCGCGATGGCGAGCTGGTGGTGATCGATACCAACCCGCTGTTTGTCGATTATCTTCGCAAGACCATTACCGATAGCCGCTTTCATGCGGTTCTGGGTTCAGCAGAGGATGTCGAAGAGATCATCCGTTCGCTGGGCCACGAAAAGGCCGATTACGTTCTTTCCGGCCTGCCGTTCAGCACGCTGCCCGATGGTGTCGCCCCGGCTATTGCAAACGCCACCGCACGCGTCGTGCGCAAGGGGGGCGCTTTCCTCACCTATCAGTACACCGGCGTGGCGCGCGACTATTCGCGCAAGTTCTTCCCGCGGGTCGAAAAGGACATTTGCTTCCTGAACGTGCCGCCCTGTTTCCTTGGCTGGGCCTGGCAGGACTGATCCTTCAGTCGAAGGTTTCGCCGATATCCGGCCTGTCGCTTCCGGCGAGCTGGCCATGCATCGCAACCATGATCCCGGCATAGACCATGGCCACGAGGCTCCCCAGCACACCGTTGACCAGGCCAGATACAAAGGCCGCGCCAGGTCCGCTCCCCATGGCTGCGGTCAGCACGCCGAACAGGCCGCCCACGATCAGGCTGATGACGAGATAGGCCACCAGGACGAGCGCCAGGAACAGGAAGATGCGCTTGGCATGCGGCTTGGTCAGCGCCCACGAGCGCTTGAGCGCTGTCACCGGATTGCCGATGTTCTCCAGCATGACTGCAGGATAGACCATGATGAAGCGGGCCAGCACGTAGATGATCGCGGCAAAAGCCGCCACTACGACAATGGTGGAGACGAGGATCGCTCCGGCAGCGCCCAGAACCAGCGAAAGCACCCCGGCAATCACACCGGCCACCAGCGCAAGGGTGAGGCCGACAGCCAGATAGGCAAGGATCATCAGCAGGGTTGCGCCGATCAGCGTGGGAATGGCGGACAGTGCCTTGCGCAGCGCCTCGCCCACGGTCGGCCGGTCATTACCCATAAGCGCCACCAGCGCGCCGTAACCGATGAATTGCGCCACCAGAGCCAGCAGGCCGAAACCGATCAGCGGCGCGGCATTCTCCTGCAGCAGCGCCACCAGCTGATCTTCTTCCATGCCCGCTGATCCAGCCGCCATCATCACCTCTGGCGCGGCGATGTAGAAGATCACATTGGGAATCAGGATGAAGACGCCTGCCAGCACAGCCAGCAGCTGGAAATTGGCCTGCACCAGCGATACGCAGTGGCTCCAGGTGCGGTTCATGTCGAAATTCATGCGGTTCCATCCCCTTGCAATGCCTGCTTGATAAACCGGTCCGCCTGCGCCACGCAATTGCCAAAGCCATGAACAGCCCGATTTCATCCCCTGCCATTGAATGGCGCCTGTCCGACCAGCCGGTTCCCTATCGCGAGGCGCTGGCCACGCAGGAAGCGCGAAACGAGGCGATCAGCGCGGGCGAGGCAGCCGAACTGATCTGGCTGCTGGAGCATCCACCTGTCTATACCGCCGGCACCAGCGCCGATCCCGCAGAGGTGCTCGACCCGCGTTTCGACGTGGTGGAGACCGGGCGCGGTGGCCGCCATACCTATCACGGTCCCGGCCAGCGCGTCGGCTATGTCCTGCTCAACCTGGCACGGCGAGGGAAGGACGTGCGCCGCTTCGTCCACGGGCTGGAAGCCTGGGTAATCGATACACTCTCCGATTTTGGTGTTGAAGCATGGGCGGTC
>JAUIJI010000091.1 GCA_030431435.1 Alphaproteobacteria bacterium
TATCCATTCCCGCAGCGGCATCGACCATGTCCTTTCCCCGCTACTCCAGCATCTGGCAGCATCGAGCGATGAGAACACTGCAGGGGCGGCTATTCGTGCAATCGCCGCCCAGGCGCGCTTCATCCAGCAGATGCGACGGATGGAGCTTCCGCTCGCAGAACTGCCGGGTGATCTTTTCCATAAGGCGCTTTTGTGCATGCGTGCGCACTCCAGCAATGATGAGGCTGCGGCCAAGGCCGAAAGCGCGTTGCGCGATGCCTATGACGAAGGGGCCAGCCGGTTGGGACAACTGACGAGGCTGGTGATGTCACTGGGGCGCGATGCCACCCGCTCTCTGGCAATCGACCATGCCGGACTGGCCTTGTTTGCCACGGGCCTTGCAATGGCATCGGGGCAGGATCGCAATCTGACGATTCTCTCGTTCGGCGAGAACCAGCTTGTCCGGCTCGCCGTTTCGCTCCGCGCTGCCGGCTTGCGGACAGCGGCCGTCGAAGAGCAATTCCTTTATATCCACCCGGATGCGCAGGTGCCGCCGGGTATCGACACATTGACTGGCGACAAGGCATCGCGATTGCTTGCAGCCAGTGTGCTGGAGGATATGGGTTAAGCCATGGTCGGCACCGCTGTCCTGACGATCAACGCACGCACTGACGAACGCGACTGGCTGGTGCAGGCAGATGAACCGCTTGCCAGCCTGCAGTTGCGCAATGGTGGCGAGCTTCCGGGACTAATTGTGGCCCCGGCGCTGCTCGAGCTGGTCCGCAAGGCGCGCCACTATGGCTTCAAGGTTGCTCGCGCCATCAAGATACGCGACGATCAGGAAGCTGTATCGGCCTGGGCTGAAGTAAAGCCTGATGGCGAAGGCTGCATACTCACGATATCCAACTGGCAGTCTCTGCCCGCCAACGGTGCTGATGCAGGTCAGGAACGCGCCAGGCAGGTGGCCATGGCGCGTCAGTTCGCAGAATTGTGTGCAAGGCTGGGGCCGCAGCAGGATATCCTGAGTGTCGAGAGCGATTGTGCGGAACTTGCCGAGCTGGTCGAACGAATGAGGGCTGCCATCGGTTCTCCGTGGACCGATTTCGTGAAGCTTCCTGGCAACAGCCACAAGCAACCCGTGCATTGGCGATTGCTGGACGGAGCGCAGATGCGGCTCGAAGGATCGGACAGGGACTGGCAAGCATTGCTGGTGCCGCTGGGCCTGCCGGTGGCGGGTAGCGATGGATTCGAACTCTTCCTGATGGCGCAGCAGCCATTGGCACAGGAAGCCGGATCAACTGCATCTCCTGCAGCCGCCGCGACGAAGGCAGAGCGCAAGATGCCGGGCATTGGCCTCGAAATCGCGCCTGTGCTGCGGCAGCCTGTCTCTCGCATCATTGCCAATGCCGAGACCATTCGCACCCAGCTGGCAGGGCCTCTGGCAGAGGAATATTCGAACTACGCCGCAGACATTGCATCTGCGGGAGAGCACCTGCTGGCACTGATCGACGATCTTACCACGCTGGAAATGGTCGAGGACGAGAAATTCGATCCTGCGCCTGACCAGATCGACCTTGCCGACGTTGCTCGCCGTGCAGCCGGGATCCTTGGTGTCAGGGCGCGAGAGGGCGGCATCACCATCGATGCTCCCAAGCCGGGCGAGAGTGCCCCTGCGATCGGCGAGTTCCGCCGCGTTCTGCAAATACTGCTCAACCTTGTTGGCAATGCGGTGCGCTACAGCCCGGATGGTTCACAAGTCTGGCTTCGGGTAGAGACCGAAGGAGACCGCGCCCGCGTTACCGTGGCAGACCAGGGCGAAGGTCTGTCGGAGGAAGAACAACTGCGAGTTTTCTCGAAGTTCGAGAGGCTCGGTCGCCAGGGCGACGGCGGTTCGGGCCTCGGACTCTATATTTCCCGTCGTCTTGCGGTCGCGATGGGCGGGTCTCTGACTGTCGAAAGCGCCAAGGGGCAGGGAGCCCGCTTCACGCTTGAATTGCCGGTAGATCCGGACGCGTGATACGAAAAGGCCCCGCCGAACCGGCAGGGCCTTTCCAGTAATTCGTGGGTTGATCGATCAGCGCTTTTCGATCGGCACGTAGTCGCGTTGCGTCGGGCCGGTGTACAGCTGGCGCGGCCGTCCGATGACCTGGCCGGGATCGGAGATCATTTCGTTCCACTGCGCAACCCAGCCCACGGTGCGGGCCAGCGCGAAGAGCGCGGTAAACATGGTTGTCGGAAAACCGATCGCCGAAAGGATTGCGCCCGAGTAGAAGTCCACATTCGGGAACAGCTTCTTTTCCTTGAAGTAGTCGTCTTCAAGAGCCAGTTCCTCGAGCCGCAGGGCCACTTCGAAGATCGGGTCGGTCACGTTGAGCGCCTCGAAAACTTCGCGCACGGTCTTTTGCATCACCGTGGCACGCGGATCGTAGTTCTTGTACACGCGGTGGCCGAAGCCCATCAGGCGGAACGGATCATTCTTGTCCTTGGCGCGCTCAATGTAATGCGGGATGCGATCGGGCGTGCCGATCTCACGCAGCATGTTGAGGCATGCCTCGTTGGCACCGCCATGGGCAGGGCCCCACAGGCAGGCGATACCGGCAGAGATACAGGCAAACGGGTTCGCGCCCGAAGAACCTGCAAGCCGCACGGTCGATGTCGAGGCGTTCTGCTCATGGTCAGCATGGAGGATGAAGATGCGGTCCATGGCCTTTTCGACCGCGGGATGAATCTCATATTCCTCAGCCGGAACACCAAAGGTCATGCGCAGGAAGTTGCCGGTGTAGCTGAGCGAGTTCAGCGGCTGCATGAAGGGCTGGCCGACGGCATATTTGTAAGCCCATGCCGCGATCGTCGGCATCTTGGCGATCAGCCGATGGCTGGAGATCTTGCGATGTTCGGGGTCTGAAATATCGGTGCTGTCATGGTAGAACGCCGACAGTGCACCGACCACGCCGCACATGATTGCCATGGGGTGCGCATCGCGGCGGAAGCCCTGGTAGAACTGCCGCATCTGGTCATGCAGCATGGTGTGATAGGTGATGGTATTGGTGAAATCGTCCAGCTCGCCTTGGTCGGGAAGTTCACCGTTCAGCAGCAGGTAGGACACTTCCATGAAGCTGGATTGCTCTGCCAGCTGGCCGATGGGGTATCCGCGGTGCAGCAGCACACCTTCGTCACCATCGATATAGGTCAGCGAACTTTCGCACGAAGCGGTCGACTTGTATCCCGGATCGAATGTGAACTTTCCGGTCTGGCCATACAGCTTGCGGATATCGACCACATCCGGCCCCGTGCTTCCCTGCAGGATGGGGAAGTCGTAGCTGTCGCTTCCGATTGTGAGTTGCGCCTTCTTGTCCGACAAATGTTGTCTCCTTGCGATCTGTTGTTGCCCTGTCAGCCGGCGGCCTGCGCGTCGATCCGCGCCAGGCTTTCTTCCCGGCCCAGCAGCACCAAAACGTCGAAAATTCCCGGCGAGGTGGTTTGCCCCGTGAGTGCCGCGCGAAGCGGTTGCGCGAGTTTGCCAAGACCGAGGTCCAGCTCCTCCGCATAGGCCTTCAGATTGGCTTCCAAAGGCTCAATTGTCCAGTCAGATTCACTGCTGAGGCGAGCGGAAATCTGCGCGAGGTGCTGGCGAGCCTCCTCATCGAGCAATTCGGCCGCCTTTTCGGTCATTTCCAGCGGTCTTTGCTTGAACAGGAAGGCAGCGCCTTCTGCCAACTCGTTCATGTCGCGCGCGCGCGTCTTCAGCACCGGCATGGCTTCGGTCAGCAAGGCCACATCGGCCTGCGGACCAATCAGTTCTGCAGCAAGTCTTGCAAGACGCGCATCGTCAGCCGCGCGGATATAATTGCCGTTCATGTTGAGCAGCTTTTTCATGTCGAAGCGGCTCGGGCCCTTGTTTACGCCGGTAAGGTCGAAATACTCGATCGCTTCCTCGCGCGTGAACTCTTCCTGGTCACCATGGCCCCAGCCAAGGCGCAGGAGGTAGTTGAACAAGGTTTCCGGCAGGATGCCCATGGCGCGGTAATCGCGCACGCCCAGCGCACCATGGCGCTTGGAGAGCTTGGCGCCATCATTGCCGTGGATCAGCGGGATATGTGCATAGGTGGGTTCGTCCCACCCGTCTTCCACGCCTTGCATGGCCTTGATCACCTGCAGCTGGCGGAAAGCGTTGTTGAGGTGGTCATCGCCGCGGATAATGTGGGTGCAGCCCATGTCCATGTCGTCGACCACCACGGCGAGCATATAGGTCGGCGTACCGTCGGCGCGCAGCAGGATGAAATCGTCGATTTCCTCGTTCTTTACCTTCACCGTGCCTTGCACGGCATCCTCGATCACGGTGTCGCCGCGAGTCTCGGTCTTGATGCGGACGGTGAAGGGGGCGCCTTCGGGCGCTTCGGAAGGATCGCGGTCACGCCAGCGCCCGTCATAACGCATCGGCTTCTTGGCGGCGCGCTGCTCCTCGCGCATCTGGGCGAGTTCTTCCGGCGTGGCGAAGCATTTGTATGCACGGCCAGCGGCGAGCAGCTTGTTGGCCACTTCGGCATGGCGGTCAGCGCGTTGGGACTGGTAGACAGGTTCGCCATCAAACTCGAGGCCGAGCCAGTCGAGCCCTTCGAGGATGACATCGATTGCTTCCTGCGTGCTGCGCGCCTTGTCCGTATCTTCGATGCGGAGCAGGGCCTTGCCGCCGAAGTGGCGGGCATAGAGCCACGAAAACAAGCCAGTACGGGCGTTCCCGATGTGCAGGAAACCGGTGGGTGAGGGGGCAAAGCGCGTAACGACCGGGCGATCCGCGCCAGTTCCATTGCCGCTATTGCTTGCCATAAGGGTTTGATTCCTGTCCTATTCGCTTCATGGCAACACGCCTGACGCCATTGGTCCCCATGGGGGAGGAGGCCGGTGATGCTGCGTTGCGGCATACGCCTTGGCGAAAGCGCGCGTCTTTGTCCAGCGTGGGCGACCAAATCGAGGCATTTCTTGAGCAGGCTGGCTTTGATCGCGGGCCGTGGCTGGCTGTGGCGATGGCCGGCGGAATCGGCGCGTGGTTCGTGCTCGACACGCCTGTGAAGTGGCTGATTGCGATTGT
This sequence comes from Alphaproteobacteria bacterium, assembly GCA_030431435.1. Lineage (GTDB taxonomy): Bacteria > Pseudomonadota > Alphaproteobacteria > Sphingomonadales > Sphingomonadaceae > Alteraurantiacibacter. The sequence goes on from JAUIJI010000091.1 coordinate 5,069, forward strand.
CTTGGGCCTGATGCTAGCGCTTGGCGCTGTTGCTGCATGGCGTGGGCGGGATGATCGCAACCGGATCATGGCCGCTGCGGTGTCCTTGGGACTGGTCTTCAGCTTTGGCGCGGGCCTGATCTGGGCCAGATCCGAGCTTGTCGGGCAGCCTGCGCTTGAAAGGCCATTGTCTGCCGAGTTCGAAGGACGGGTGCTGGAGCGGATCGAGCAGCCCGCACAGGAGCGTACGAGGCTGGTGCTGGCCACCCGCAACCGCGAAACGGGAGACGCGATCAAGGTTCGCGTCAATGTTCCGCTCGAGGTCGATGATCCTGCGTTTGCCGAGGGTAGCGTGGTCCGCCTTCTTGCACGGTTGATGCCGCCTGCGCCGCCGATGCTGCCCGGTGGATACAACTTTGCGCGGACGGCCTGGTTCGAAGGACTTGTGGCAACGGGCACGGTCCAGGGACAGCCCGAACTGGTCGAAGCCGCGCAATCACAGCCGTTGCTGGCCCGCGTCCAGCGCAGCCTGTCCGATCACGTCCGCAGCCAGCTGGGCGGCGCGTCAGGGACGATTGCTGCGGCTTTTGCGAGCGGTGATCGCGGGGCGATCGGCGAGGCGGATGAAGATGCCATGCGCGATGCGGGGCTGACGCACCTGCTGTCGATCAGCGGCCTGCATGTGAGCGCGGTGATCGCGGGGGCCTATTTCCTTGCGATCAAGCTGCTCGCGCTCTGGCCCTGGCTGACCTTGCGCGTGAGGCTGCCGGTGCTGGCGGCTGCCATCGCGGCGCTGGCGGGTATTGGCTACACTTTGCTCACCGGGGCGCAGGTGCCGACAGTGCGCAGCTGCGTGGCCGCCATGCTGGTGCTGGGCGCGTTGGCGATGGGGCGCGAGGCGCTGTCCTTGCGGATGGTGGCGGTGGCTGCGGTTTTCGTACTGCTCTTGTGGCCAGAATCACTTGTCGGCCCGAGCTTCCAGATGAGTTTTTCGGCGGTGATCGCGATTGTTGCACTGCATGGCAGCGCGCCTGTGCGCGAGTTTCTCAAGCCGCGCGAGGAGGGGTGGTTTCGCCATGTCGGGCGAAGAACCTTGATGCTTCTGGTAACCGGGCTGGTCATCGAGATCGCGCTGATGCCGATCGTGCTGTTCCACTTCCACCGGGCGGGTGTCTATGGCGCACTCGCGAATGTGATTGCGATCCCGCTGGTGACATTCGTATCCATGCCGCTGATCGCTCTGGCCTTGGTTCTCGATCTTGTCGGACTCGGAGCACCGGTCTGGTGGCTTGTTGGCCAATCGCTCGACCTGATGCTGGCCATTGCGCACTTCACGGCGGCACAACCCGGAGCGGTCAAGCTGATGCCGCAAATGGGGGGGTGGACCTTCGCACTGTTCCTCGCGGGCGGGATGTGGCTCGCGCTGTGGAAGGGACGGGCGCGACTGCTGGGTCTGGTGCCGGCTGCAATTGCCACGGTGATGCTTTTGCTTACGCCGGTCCCTGACCTGCTGGTGTCAGGCGATGGTCGCCATGTCGGCATCACCGATGACGAGCATGGCCTGCTTGTGCTGCGCCCTAGCCGGAGCGACTACACGCGCGAGAACCTGATGGAGCTCGCGGGTGTGGAGGCAGAGCCGGTAGTGCTGGCTGACTGGGATGGCGCAGATTGTTCTGCAGACTTCTGCGTTGTCTCGCTGGCACGGGGAGGGCGCGACTGGCACGTGCTGATGAGCCGCAGCGATGAGCTGGTCACCGAGCGCGCTCTTGCGGCAGCCTGCGAGCGGGCAGACATTGTGATTTCGGATCGATGGTTGCCGCACAGTTGTGAGCCGCGATGGCTCAAGCTCGACCGGCGAAGCCTCGAGGAAAGCGGCGGGCTTGCGATAACTCTGGGAGGAGACTGGCTCGATAGCGGGCCGGAGGTGCTCAGCGTTGCACAGATGCAAGGCGAGCATGGTTGGTGGCGCGGGCGGCGTCGAGACTAGAGCCGCCCGCGCGAACCGATATAGGGATCAGTGGTAGCGACGCAGCAGGCCAGCCAGCTTGCCCTGGACCTGCACTTCGTGATCCTCATAGACCTGCGGATCGTAGGCACCGTTGGCCGGATCGAGCACGATCTTGCCGTTCTCATGCCTCAGGTACTTGAGCGTGGCTTCCTCGTTGCGAACCAGCGCGACAACGATCTCTCCATCGCGGGCGCTGTTGGCTTTCTTCACCAGCGCGAAGTCGCCATCGAGAATACCTGCCTCGATCATCGAGTCGCCGGAAACTTCAAGCGCGTAATGCTCACCACTGCCGAGCAGGGCAGCAGGAACGGGCAGTGACTGGTGATCTTCGAGCGCCTCGATCGGGACACCGGCAGCGATGCGGCCGTGGAGCGGAACCTCGATCACGTCATTTGCTGCTTCGGGTGTTTTTGCGGCATTGCTCACGACACCACCGACCGCATCATTTGCCGCCGCATTGGCTGCAATATTGCGCGTAGCGGAGATATCGTCCGGCTGCTTGAGAACTTCGAGTGCACGCGCACGGTTGGGAAGGCGACGGATAAAGCCACGCTCCTCAAGGGCCGAAATCAGGCGGTGGACGCCAGACTTGCTCTTGAGGTCAAGCGCATCCTTCATCTCTTCGAAAGAGGGCGATATTCCGGTATCTTCCAGCTTACGCTGGATGAAGATCAGCAATTCGCGCTGCTTGGCAGTCAGCATGGGTATGTTCCCCTTATTTCCGTTCCAATACGGGAACGAACAAGGAACAATTAGAAAACAGATTCGCTCAAGTCAAGCGATACCGCCATTCTGGAGCAGATAGCATTCAACGCGTTCACCCGCCTTCGCAACCGGTGAGCCGATGTGGCGGCGGATCAGCAGGTCCGCCCGGGATAGGGCCAACAGGCCGCTCGAATCCTGCTGGTCCAGCGGTGCGGCCTTGCCGTTATCCAGTCTTGCACGGACAAATTCGGTGCGTCCGCCGACAGCGGGTAACTCACCATCCAGGGGCAGGGCAATCGCCTGCGGCAGCGGTTCGCGCGCACCGATCATCTGGCGCAGTGCTGGCAGGAGGAAGAGGTATGCAGTCACGTAGGACGAGACGGGGTTGCCGGGGAGGCCGAGAATGTGCTGCGCGCCCTTTCGCGCAACCATAAGCGGTTTGCCGGGCTTCATTGCGATCCGCCAGAATTCGATCGTTGCACCCCATTCTTGGAGTGCCGGACGAACGAGATCATGATCGCCAACCGAAGCACCGCCGCTGGTGACGACAAAGGCGCAGTCGTCGGCTTTTTCCAGTGCTGCGACGAGGGCCTCTCGGCGGTCAGGCACCGGACCTAGCCGAACCACATTGGACGTAAACGGGGCGACCATTGCCGCCAGCATGTCACCATTGCTTGCCGGGATCTGGTGCCTTTCGACATTGGCGGGATCATTGGCCAGTTCATCACCGCTGTCGAGGATCGCGATCCTTGGCAATTCGCGGAACATGGCGTTGCGATGCCCCCCTGAAATCGCGACGGCTGCGCGCGCGGCAGTCATCTGGTCCCCGGCACGCAGCAGGGTTGCGCCTTCGCAAAAGTCGAAACCGCGCCGGCGGATATGGCGGGTGGTCGGGCTGCCTTCTGCGTTGAGAGTGAGCTTATTGCCGTTGCGCTTGGCATTCTCCTGCAGCAGCACTGCTCCGCCATCATCCGGCATCAATGCGCCAGTGGAGATGCGGATGGCCTCACCAGGTTGCAGCACGCCAGCAAAGGGATGGCCTGCCGCACTTTCGCCCACAACTTCCCACGGGCCCTCGCAATCGTCCTCGCGGACGATATAGCCATCCATAGCCGAAAGGTCTGCCGCGGGCTGCGTGCGGCGGGCAATGATGTCCTCTGCAAGATAGAGTCCGGTGGCGTGTGCGATACTGCGTTCTTCAGCGCCGGTGGGGGCGATGCTGGCGAGCAGCCGCGTCTGCGCTTCTTCGAGCGGGATGGGCCTGGGCGGGCTCATCAGGCGTGCCAGTTGCCGCTTTTCCCGCCGGTCTTGGAAATCAGTCGAACCTGTTCGATCACCATGCCCTTTTCCAGAGCTTTGGCCATGTCGTAGATCGTAAGCAGGGCGATCGAGGCTGCGGTCAGAGCTTCCATTTCAACGCCGGTCTTGCCTGTAAGCGATGCGGTTGCGGACACTTCCAGTGCATCGTCGGTGAAGTTGAAATCCATCGCCACGCTGTCGAGCGCAAGCGGATGGCACATGGGGATCAGTTCGCCGGTCCTTTTCGCGGCCATGATCCCGGCAATGCGGGCAGTGGAGATCACGTCGCCCTTGGGGCCGGAACCATCGCGCACCGCGGCGAGGGTCGCCGGTGACATGCGAATACGGCCAGCGGCAGTTGCGCTGCGGGCCGTTTCGGGTTTGCCGCCGACATCGACCATGCGGGCGGCACCTGTTTCATCGAGATGGGTCAGCTTGCTCATGCAGCAGCCCATGCCAGAAGTGGGTAGCTGTTGCCAATCAATCCCGCAGCGCCATCAATCCCGGAGCGAAGGCGGCACGCGGCCACCGTTTTCAGCGAGCTTGTTCATCACCTGCCGGTGCAGCCAGATGTTGTCTTCAGCAGTGCCGGAATATTCGGTGCGGCCCAGTTCGACAGCCAGCTCCTTGCGTTCGGCATAGCTTGCCTCAAGGCCAACGAGTTTCATCAAGTCGACGATGGAGGTGCGCCAGTTCAGTTTGTCTGCACCGGGTCGCGCATCAAGGCTCGCTTCGATATCGACCTCGTCCAGCTGCGTGGGCTTGGCCTTGCCGAAAGGGGTGCTGGCCTTGGGTGCAGCGGCAGCTTCAGGCTCGCTGGCTTCCGCCTTGCCGAAAATCGCGTCCTTGATCGAACTGAAGATACCCATGCATTCCTCCTGAACCTGTTCACGAGCGCGATCATTGCTGCGCATGTCCTGCAGGTAAAGCGGAAATTTGACAGCCTACTGACCGAGTAGCGCCCGCGTGGCTGCAACCACGTCGTCCTGCCGCATCAGGCTTTCGCCGACGAGGAATGTGCGGACGCCTGAACGCGCTAGCCGCTCGCAATCGGCGTGCGAATTGATGCCGCTTTCGCCGACCAGCAAGGTGCCTTCCGGAGCAAGCGAAGACAAGCGTTCGGTTGTGCCAAGGTCAGTACTGAAGGTCCGCAAATCGCGGTTGTTGACGCCGATCAGGCGGGACTGGAGTGCGCAGGCGCGTTCCATCTCCGCCTCGTCATGCACCTCGACCAGAACGTCCATGCCGCGCTCGATGGCGGCGGCCTCGATATCCTGCATCAGCGAGTCTTCCAGCGCGGCTACGATTATGAGGATCGCATCGGCACCGATGGAGCGGGCTTCGGCGACCTGCCAGGGATCGACCATGAAATCCTTGCGCAACACTGGCAGGTGGCAGCTGGCGCGGGCTTCTACCAGGTAATCCTCGTGGCCCTGGAAATAGGGCGCGTCAGTCAGGACGGAGAGGCAGGCGGCTCCGCCCTTCTCATAATCCATCGCATGCTGATGTGGGCGAAAGTCCGGGCGGATCAGGCCTTTGGACGGGCTGGCCTTCTTGACCTCTGCGATCAGGGCGAAACCGCCAGCAGCCTTCGCTTCGAGCGCATTGCGGAAACCGCGCGGGGCTGTCTGCTCGCTGGCGCGGGCATCAAGGTCCGCCACGGTCGCTCCGGCCTTGCGGGCAGCCACCTCACCACGCTTGGTGTTGCAGATTTCGATAAGCTTGTTGGTCATTGCGTTGCTGCAATCCAGCAATCGAGCAGCGCCTTGGCGAGGCCCTTGTCGATGGCTTCTGCGGCTTCCTCTGCGCCTTCTTCCCAGCTTGCGGCTTCGCCCGCAACGATCAGCGCGCCAGCCGCATTGAGCAGCACGGCATCGCGATAGGCGGATTTCTCACCTTCGAGCAGGCGTTGGAGCGCCGCTGCATTGAATGCTGCATCCCCTCCGCGAATGGAATCGAGCGGGTGGCGGGATAGGCCAGCATCCTCAGGCGTTACCTGGTCTCCAAAACCATCGATACCGATGGTAGCGATCCGGGTTGGTCCTGCGATCGAGATCTCATCCAGCCCTTCCAGGCCCGAAACGATCATTGCGCGGTTCATGCCGAGCAGCTTCATCGCATCGCGATAGGTCTCCACCAGATCAGGGGAGGCAATGCCCACAAACTGCCGCGTGATACCCGCCGGATTGGCGAGCGGACCGAGCAGGTTGAAGATTGTGCGGCGGCCCAGTTCCTTGCGGATGGGCATGACATATTTCATCGCCGGATGATGTGCCTGCGCGAACAGGAACGTGATGCCGAGTTCGTTGAGCGTTTTTTCCGAAACCTCGCCAGCCTTGCCGAGATCGAGGCCGAGCGCTTCGAGTGTGTCAGCCGCACCCGCCTTGGAACTGGCGGCGCGGTTGCCATGCTTGGCAACCGGAACGTCGCAGGCAGCAACGACGATGGATGTGGCAGTCGAGATATTGAGCGAGTGCTGCCCGTCACCGCCCGTGCCGCAGACATCGATGGCATTTTCCGGGCCGGAAACGCGCACCATCCGGTCACGCATCGCCTTCGCGGCCCCGGCAATTTCCTGCGCGGTCTCGCCGCGATCAGCCAATTCCACCAAGACATCGCGAATTTCGCTCTCGGCCATTTCGCCATCGAGCATACGCGCGAAAAGGGCTTCACTTTCGGACAGGCTCAGCGAGGTGCTCACGCGACTTCCTTCGCCTTGATCCCGCAAATTTCGAGGAAATTGGCGAGCAGCGCGTGTCCATGTTCGGTGGCGATGCTTTCCGGGTGGAACTGCACGCCATGGATCGGCAGCGTCTTGTGGCGGAAGCCCATTACGGCGGTGCCATCGATGCCGGGCGTCTCGCTGGTTGCGTTGACTTCGAGGCAGTCAGGAATGTCCTCGACGATCAGCGAGTGATAGCGCGTGGCGGTGTAGGGCGAGGGCAGGCCCTTGAAGACGCCGGTGCTGTCATGTTCAAGCGGACTGGTTTTGCCGTGCATCAGACCGCCGCGAACGACCTTGCCGCCAAAGTGCTGGCCGATCGACTGGTGTCCCAGACATACACCAAGCAGCGGCACACCTTTTTCTGCACATGCGGCCACCAGGTCGAGGCTGATGCCTGCCTCATTGGGCGTGCAGGGACCGGGCGAGATCAGGATACCCGCAGGCTCCATCGCCAGCGCTTCCTCGACAGTGATCGCATCATTGCGTTTCACCACCACCTCAGCGCCCAGTTCCATCACATAATGGACCAGGTTGAAGGTGAAGCTGTCGTAATTGTCGATAACCAGGATCATGGCAGGTCCCTTATTCGGCATTCTCGCGCATTTCCACCACGATCATTGGCCCTATGTCCGCGCGATAGTCCATCCGCCCGCTGGCAGGGTCCCACAATTGCGAGACTGTGCCGTCGAGGTAGAGTGCGTTGGCTGTGCCGACAACATCGCGGAAATAGCGGGCGAGCAGCCCAAAGCTGACGGGTGCATCGCTGATCACGAAATGCGCCCTGCCGCCGGGATCGACGCCAACACCGTTGCGGATTCGCAGGGATTCGCCCTCTGGTTCGATCGAGGGATGAAGTTCTCCTGCAATCACCAACATGGGGCCGGACTGCGTTCCGAAGTCGGGCCGGCTCGTAACTTCGCTGAAGAAGCGTTCGGTATCCCATACACGCCAATCGGCTGAAGCATCGCCAAAGAACACACCATTGGGCAGCAGGTGAAAATTGCCGGGCCCTTCCGCGCGGTTGAGTTGCTGCAATCGCTCGCCTTCCTCAACGTAGTAGCCGATGGCGTGACCGTCCTCGCCAAACATCCCGCCATTGACTGCAAAGGCGACCGGCGCAGCATCCGCTCCCCGGGACCCCACATAGGCTGCAAAGCTGCGATAAGGTGTGCCGTCCTCGCCGCTCTCGACCATGCGGATGGCATGGTTATCCGGATCTGCGGTGCAATGCGTGAGCGCCTGTTCTTCGAACACCACCGGTACGCAGGGACTCTCGACCGCAGGCTCTTGAGCCGCTTCGGATGTCGCGGGAAGTGCCGGCTCCTCAATTCTCGCTTCGCATGCGGTCAGGGAGAGCAGGAGGGTGAGTGCCAGCGGCCTGATCGTTCCGCCCCTATTGCCCGAAACCCGGCTCGCTGGCGACGCGTGCCGCTTCACGAGCAGCGGCGACCAGTGCGCCAGCCTTGTGACGGCATTCGGCGGCTTCATA
>JAUIJI010000092.1 GCA_030431435.1 Alphaproteobacteria bacterium
GCCGCCGTGCTCGGCGATATTGGCGCGAACCCATTCCATCGCCGAGGCGAGGTCTGCGCTGGCCGCCGGATAGGTGCTAGAAGGAGCGAGGCGATAGTCGATGTTCACGCCGACCATGCCGTTGCGGGCGGCCCATGCGGTGGCGCTTTGCGGGTAATAGCCGCCGCCTGCCTTGGTCCCGCCGGTAAAGCCGCCGCCGTGGACATAGACGAGCACCGGACGGCTCTCGCCCTCTGCCGCGTCATTGAAAGTATAGACGTCCAGCTTCTGCAGCGGATCATCGCCATAGGCGATATCGCTTTCGATGCTCACATCGTCATAGGGCGGGAAATCGGCCAGCGGGGCGTAGATATCGAAGCTGGCCGGATCGATGACATAGCCTGCCTCGCGGATCTGTGCGGCCTGCTCTTCAGGAACTCCGGGCCATGTGGTTTCGGCCTCCGCCGCTGCGGTATCGTCGCTCGCTTCCTGTGAGCACGCCGCCAGTGCCAGTGCGGCAGCGCCTGCTACCAGTATCTTCTTCATCGCCAATCCTCCCTCATGCATCTTTGTGCGGCACAGTGCCTTATCCATGGCGCAAAGAAAAGGCGGACGTTCCGCGAAGGGAGCGCCCGCCCTGTCTGGCTGGATTGATCCGACGGATCAGTTGTCGTTGCGGCGCACCGGCTGGTCTTCCGGCGCGATCGAGATGCGCACCGTCTCGCCCGAATTGCCGGGGAAGTCCGTGAACATCGCCTCGACAAGGTTCGGCACCAGATATTGCAGGCGGTTGGAGGTTGACACCGCTTCCGCCTCGCCTTCGAACAGCCGTTCGCCGGTCTGGGCGTTGTCGATCTTCAGGGCGATGCCACTGGTGTAGATCGTGTAGCTTTCGATATCGCGACCATAACCGCGATCGAAGAAGGGATCGTAGAAACCGTAACCCCAGCTGCGGCTTGGCAGGTAGGCGACGCGGGCGCGCCCGTCACGGCCCCGGAAATAGACCGGGCGATAGCTGTACCAGCTGCTGTAGAAGGGATCGCGGAAGCCACTGCTGGTGGAGCGGATGCGCTCGCGCCCGTCATCCACGCCGTAATCGAAGCGGACGAGCAGGTTGGCGGTTTCCGGCGATGTGGCCTGGGTATAGCCCAGTGCGGCCATCTCTTCCTCCACGCGGTCAGCATAGAGGGCGAATTCGAGGCCACCAGCCAGCGCCGGGTCCTCCGCCACAACGGCGAAGGTCTGCCCCTGCGGTGCGGGCAGTTGCGACTGGAAGCGCGAAACATCCGCGCGGAAGGGTGATGCACAGGCGGCGAGGCCCGCCAGCAGGATTGCTCCGGCGGCGATCTTGAAGCCTGTGGTCAGCTTGCTGAAATCAGCCATGGTTTTTCTCTCATCAGGGCCGGGAAGCGAGTCGCCCCGCCTGTTGTCCGGCTTGTGCGTTTCCCGTTAGACACGAAGTCTTGGACATGACGCTGACAATATCAAGCGTGCCCTGAACCCTGTTTGAATGGGGTTAGGAGAAAAATCCTTGCAAATCAGTGCAGTGATTCGAAAGACGGGCCCTCAGCCGCGAATGAGGCCCAGCGCGTCATAGGCAGCTTTTAGGGTCGGCACGCCGATTTCGCGCGCTTGCGCCGCACCGCGTGCAAGGATGGCATCGAGCGATTCCCGGTCTTCCTTCAGCTCGACGAACCGCTGCTGGATGGGGCCGAGCTTTTCGACCAGCAGTTCCGCCAGCGCGGGCTTGAACACGCCGAAACCCTGCCCGCCATAGTCTGCCAGGACCTTTTCCGCGCTCACGCCAGCCAGCGCGGCATAGATGGTGACGAGGTTCAAGGCTTCTGGCCGTTCTTCGAGGCCCTTGGTCTCGCTCGGCAGCGGTTCGGGGTCGGTCTTGGCCTTCTTGATCTTCTTGGCCATCGTGTCCGTATCGTCGGCCAGATTGATGCGCGCCATGTCCGACGGATCGGATTTGGACATCTTCTTGCTGCCGTCCCTCAGGCTCATGATGCGCGCCGCTTCGGGCGGGGTGATCGGATCGGGCAGGGTGAAGACCGGCTCTTCCTCGGTGGCGAAGTCATTGTTGAACTTCTGCGCAATGTCGCGCGCCAGCTCGAGGTGCTGCTTCTGGTCCTCGCCCACCGGCACGTGTGTGTCCTGGTACAGCAGCACGTCCGCCGCCTGCAAAACCGGATAGGTGAACAGCGCGGCGCTGGCGCCTTCGCGGTTCTTGCCCGACTTGTCCTTGAACTGCGTCATGCGATTGAGCCAGCCGATGCGCGCCGTGCCATTGAGGAGCCACTGCAGTTCGGCATGGGCGGGAACCTGTGCCTGGTTGAACAGCACGGCCTTGCCCGGATCGATGCCACAGGCGACAAGTGCTGCGACCATTTCCAGCGTGCCCGCGCGCAGTTCTGCCGGGTCATGCGGCATGGAAATGGCGTGCAGGTCCGCAAGGAAGAACATGCACTGCCCGTCCGACGACATCTCGTCCTGCATGCGCACCCAGTTGCGGATCGCGCCGAGGTAATTGCCCAGATGCAGCGAACCTGTGGGTTGGATACCGGATACTACTCTCATTGCGTGGTCCCGCGGCGCATCAGCCCGCAGCCTTTCTCTTCTTCGTCAGCTTTGCAATGCGGCCCCTGTCTATCGCTCCGACAAGGAATGCAACCGTGAAATAGATTCCCGCTCCTGCGATGGTGAGAGCAAGCAGTGCGCCGATCTTTTCCAGCGCATTGCCGCTGTACCAGCTGGCGAACATGTCCTTCAGCAACCACAGCGCCGCGCCCATGGCAGCAGCGGCGAGCACCTGCTTCGCAAGCCTGCCGAGGAGTATCACCGGCGCGCTGTAATGCCCGCGCTTGACGAGGATCACATAGAGGATCGCGCAGTTGAGCCATGCGCCTATGGCGCTCGCCGCAGCAACGCCGACCACGCCGAAGCGGTAAAGGAAGGCAAGGTTGAAGCCGATGAAGAAGGCCAAAGCGACCAGCGCGGCATAGACCGGAGTGCGCGTGTCCGACCTTGCGTAAAAGCCGGGCACCAGCACTTTCACAAGCACATAGGCAGGCAGGCCGAAAACCAGCGCCACCAGCACTTCGCCGGCAATCCGCGCATCCTCCACCGTCATCCGCCCACCTTCGAAGAAGATCGTCACGAAAGGCACGCCGCAGATTGCCATCGCAACGGCGGCGGGAAGGGTGAGCAGCATGGCAAGCTCGATGGCGTCAGTCTGCACCGCGCTCGCCCCGGACTGGTCCTTCGCCGCGATATGGCGCGAGAGGGAAGGCAGGATGGCGGTCGCCAGTGCGATGCCGATGATGCCCAGCGGCAGCTGGTTCAGCCTGTCCGCATAGTTCATGTAAGTGACGTTGGAGCCGGGCAGTTCGTTGAGGAAGTAGATCTGCACGATGGTGTTGATCTGGTAGGCACCCGCACCGAATGCAGCCGGCAGGGCAATCCAGCACAGGCGTTTCACTTCGGGCGTAACCTTGGGGACTTGCAGGCTGGGCTTGAAACCTGCCACGCGCACCCAGATGAACAGCCAGACCAGCTGCAAGACACCCGCGGCGCTGACCGCAAAGGCGAGCAGGTAAACGGCATCCTCAAGGGTGCCGCCCCGCTGCATCCAGACATATCCACCCAGCAAGGCCGCGATCAACACCAGGTTGAGGATGATCGGGAAACTGGCGCCGGGCGCAAATCGGCTCACCGAATTGAGCATGCCGGTGAACAGCGTCACCAGGCTGATGAGGGCGATATAGGGAAAGGTGATCCGCGCCAGATCGGTGGCAAAGGCAAGCTGGTCCGCATCACCGCGCCATTCGGGGGACCACAGCCAGATGACTGCGGGCATGGCGATTTCGGCAATCGCCACCAGCACGATCAGAGCTGGCAGGAACACGCTGAGCACATCGTTGGAGAATTGCGCGGCCATCTCGTGACCGTCATCGCCTTCATCCTCCCCGCGTTGCACCCGCTTGGAGAACATCGGCACGAAGGCGGCCGAAAATGCCCCTTCCGCGAAAAGCCGGCGGAAGACATTGGGCAGGATGAAGGCCTGCAGGAAAGCATCGGTCGCCGCATTGGCGCCCAATACGCGGGAGAAGATCATCTCGCGCGCAAGGCCGGCAATGCGGCTGACCAACGTCAGCGCGCTGATTGTTCCGACGTGTCGCAGCAGGGCCATGTGCCAGCCCCCGCCTACAGAGCCTCAGGCCCGCAGGGCTGCATCAGCCCTCGTCACCCGACGGGGAAGTTTCGCCCCCTTCGGCCTGTGCGGCGGCCGCAGCATCCTGTGCCTGCTTCTGGCGCAGCTGCTGCACGTAAAGGCCGTTGAAATCGATCGGATCGAGCAGCAGCGGGGTGAAGCCTGCATCGCGCACGGCATCGCCGATCACGCGGCGGGCGAAGGGAAACAGGATGCGCGGGGCTTCGGCATAGGTGAAGGCATGCTTTGCATCGTCAGGCATGTTGCGCATGCCCACAAGGCCGCAATAGGTGAGGTCGACGATATAGGCGACGCCTTCAGCGGTCCGCGCCTTGGCGGTGATCTTCAGTTCGACTTCGGAAACCTCGTCGCTCACGGTCTTGGCGGCGATGTTGAACTGCACGTCCATTTCCGGCTTGCTCTGCCACTGGAAGCTTTCCGGCGCCTTGGGGTTTTCGACCGACAGGTCCTTCACATACTGGCTGATCACGCCGGCCACCGGCTGCGTGTCTGCACCGTTGGCGGCCTGCTGGTTGTTGAGGTTGGTGAGGACGTCGCCTTCTTCGGCCATGATATTGATCGACTTTCGTTTCACTTGCGAGAGGGCCTGATTGGACCTGTCGCGTGTTGATCGGGAATGATGCTGGCCGCGCGCGTAGCACCAGCCTGCCGCGCCCGCAACGCCCGCGCGCGCACCGCCACCCGTTCACATCAGGTTCGGGCAGGATGTTGCAGGCTTGGGACGCAATACGGATTTGTCGCCCTGTAGCCTGTTGTCCATTTGTAATTAGGTCCTATCTGGGCCACAATTGGCACTTGAATGGCAGTACCGGGGCTGAACTCGCCTGCCGAACACCGCGAATCGGGAATTAGTAGTGATACCTGAGATCATCATCCTCGCCATGGTTGCAGCCTTCCTGGGCTTGCGTCTCTATTCCGTGCTCGGTCGTCGGGCCGAGGGGGAAGAAGAGATCGTGCGCAACGGGTTCGAGCGCGGCGAGGAGAAGAAGCCGGTTGCCGCAGCCCCTGCACCGGTTGTGGAACTGCCGCGCAACGAACGCCAGATCAGCGGTTTCCCGCCCGCGATTGACCGGGGCCTGCGTGAAATCGCCACGGCCGACCGCCGGTTTGACCTGCTGTCCTTCCTCGAAGGTGCCAAGGGCGCTTACGAAATGGTGCTCGAAGCCTTCTGGCGCGGCGATCGCGAGGAATTGCGCGAGCTGTGCGATGATGATGTCTACGAAGGGTTTTCCGCCGCGCTGGATGAGCGTGAGGCGGTCGGTCATACGCTCGACAACCGCCTGATCCGGATCGAGGATACGACTATCCACTCGGCCATGCTCGATGGTCATATCGCCCGCATCGCCGTGCGTTTCGTGTCCGATATCGCCGCCATCACCCGCGACAAGGATGGCAATGCCATTGCCGGTTCGCTTGATGATGCGGTGGAAAGCCGCGACGTGTGGACCTTCAGCCGCGACGTGCGCAGCAACGATCCGGCTTGGCTCCTTGACGAGACCGATGAAGGCTGAGCAGGCGGGGGAGCGGCACCTCACATGGCGGCGCGCTTCTCCTTTCTGGCAAGGGCCCTTGCGATCGTCCCCGCCCTGGGGTTTCTCGCGTCCTGCGCGCTGGTCCCCGGTGGACCTTCTCCTTCTGCACCCGCCGCACCTGGCGCGCCCGCTGCGGTGAACGCTGCGGCGCTGGGCATTGCCCGCGGCCCAAATATCGAATTTTTCGGCCTGCTGCCGCGCGACAGTGCAGCCGCGCTCGATGCCTTCGAGGCAAGCTGCGGCGTAGTGACTCGCAGGCAGGATGAGACCGGCCTCACGCGCCCGGAAGACTGGAACCTTGCCTGCGCCAATGCGCCGGGCTGGCCGCGCGAAAACGCGGCGCGTTTCTTCGCCAACTATTTCGAAGCGGTGCGCGTGGGAGACGGGCAGGCCTATGCCACCGGATATTTCGAGCCGGAGATCCTCGGCTCGCGCACCCGGAGGCCCGGCTATGACGTGCCGGTCTATGCACTGCCGCCCGACCTTGTCCGCGCATGGCCGGACAATGTGCCGGAAAGCGAGCGCACCGGGCGGCCGCCGCTTGGCCGTTTCGATTCACGGGGCAACTTCGTCGATTATTACGACCGCACCGAGATCGAGGAAGGCGCGCTCGCCGGGCGCGGGCTGGAACTCGCCTGGGCTGCGGACCCGGTGGAATTCTTCTTCCTGCAGATACAGGGCTCTGGCCGATTGCTGACGCCGGAAGGCGAGGTGATCCGCATCGGCTATGCCGGGCAGAACGGCCATGCCTATACCGGCATCGGCGGGGTGATGCGTGATCGCGGCCTCTTGGGCAGCGGGCCGGGGCAATATTCCGGATCGATGCAGGGCATCATGCAGTATATCCGCGAGAACCCGGCCGAGGGCCGCGACCTGATGCGCATGAACAAGAGCTGGGTGTTCTTTACCGAACTTGGCGGCGATGGCCCGCTGGGCAGCATCGGCGTTCCCGTGCGCGGGGAAAGCAGCGTGGCGGTGGACCCGAAATTCGTGCCCTATGGCGCGCCTGTGTTCCTGCAGACCGACCGGGTGGAATCGCGCGGGCTTTGGGTGGCGCAGGATACCGGCGGGGCGATCCGCGGACCGAACCGCTTCGACACTTTCTGGGGCGCCGGCGAGCGCGCCCGCGAGGTGGCCGGCGGAATGAGTGCGCGCGGACAGGCGACGATCTTCCTGCCACGGGGCACGCTGGATCGGCTGGGCATCAGGTAATGGCCAGGGCGCCGCGCGGCCTTTCTGCCGAAGAGGCGGCGCTGTGGGCGAAGCTGGCGGCCAGCGTTACGCCGCTCCACCGTGATCCTCCCCCCACGGGGGAGGGGGACCATGCAAACCATGGTGGTGGGGCACGGTCGGTTGCTCCCAAATCGCCGCAGCACGTAATGCCCGTTCACGCTCAAGCCCCTGTCAGTGGGCGCAAAGTCAAGGGACGGGTGCCCCTCCACCAGCCTGTAGCTCCTCCTCCTGCGCGTAACGTGGAGGATCACGCTGGCCTCGATTCCCATTGGGATCGCCGCCTGGCGCGCGCGGCGGTGGAGCCTGATTTCACCCTCGACCTGCATGGCCATACGCTTGATCAGGCGCACCGGCGGCTCGATAGCGGCCTCACGCAGGCCAAAGCCTTGGGGGCGCGGATGGTGCTCCTTATCACCGGCAAACCGCGCCCGGTCGATGCGGCGGACCGGGGTGAGCGGCGCGGGGCGATCCGCGCCAAGATCCTCGACTGGCTGGCGGCCGGCCCGCACGGGTCTGACATCGCCGCCGTGCGCAAGGCGCACCGACGCCATGGGGGCGACGGCGCGCTCTATCTGGTGCTCAAGCGGCGGCGTTAGCCCAGCAGCATGACATTCATCAGGCGCCCTTCGCCGATGAAGGCCCAGATGCCGGGGATCATCAGCGCGCCAAAGAACAGGCCCATGATCTCGCCCTTGTGCGCCTTGATGTTGCCGGCGCGGGCGGTGCTGACGATCTTCCAGCATGCGCGGTAAGTCACCGGCACGAAGATGTGGATCCAGCTGAAGCCGCCGCCCGAATGGATGAACAGGGCAGCGGTTGCCGTCACCAGCATCAGCCCCACCCAGACCTTGCCCAGCAGCTTGTGCATATCCGTGCCCTTGCGCGCCAGCAGCAGATATGCACCCAGCGGCACACATGGCAGCACGGTCGTGACATGGATCGCTACCGCCAGATAGCGCAGGTGCGGCAGATCGGGCGTCAGGCCGAGCAGCGCGCGGCCGATCGCGAGCAAGCAGATAGCGGTCATCGCACCGCCTGCGACAATCACCATGGCGCGGGTGAAGGGGGAGATGTCGAAGCCGTTGCGGGCGGCGGGATTGGCAAGCGTCGTCATGGCAGGAATTCCGTCTGGTGAGTGTTCGCCGTTCGGTTTGCCAGTCGCCCGTTCGCGGGCAATCGCGCTTGCGCCTGCGGGCTTATCGCTGCGTAAACGGGTGCCCTTTGCCCAGCATTCGTGCGGTTTTGCCATTTCACGATGCGTGAATGGGCGTTACCAAGTGGCCCCGATGAGCAATGTGGTCTCTCCATCGGTGCGCTTCTGGCGGCAGGTCATCATTGACCTGAGCGTGATGACCATTGTCGGGCTGGTGCTGGGATTGCTGGGGCCGTTCGGTTCGTATCAGGACCCGCTGGCGCTGCGGCTGATTTACTGGCTCGGCCTGTGTTATGCCGGCTATGCCTGTTACCGGCCCGTCAGCTATTTCGTGCTCAAGGCGGGGCAGCGGCTGGACCTTCCTGAATGGGGTCTGTGGGTGCTGGCCTGCCTGATTGCGACCATTCCGATGTCGGTGATCGTCTGGCTGATCGGTTTCCTCTCGCGCCCCTTGCGCGCACCCAGCCTTGAGGAGGCGCTGGGAACCTATGCCAGCGTGCTGCTGATCGGCAGCGGGATCACGGTGGTGTTCTTCCTGCTTGAGCGACGTGGCGGCGCTGCGGCCCCTGCGCCCCGGCAAGCTGAGGCGCCACCGCAACCACCAGCCGCTGGCACGCCAGAGATTGGCGCAGCGCGCACGCCGTTCCTTGATCGGCTGCCTGCCGAAATCGGGACAGACCTGATCGCGCTGGAGATGGAGGACCACTACGTCCGCGCGCATACCGCGCTTGGCAGCGAACTGGTGCTGATGCGCATGCGCGATGCCGTGGCTGAGCTTGACGGCATGAACGGCATTCAGGTCCACCGCAGCTGGTGGATCGCCCGCAACGCGGTGTCGGATGTGAAGCGCGACGGGCGCAACGTCCGGCTGGTGCTGGACAATGGCATCGAAGCGCCTGTCAGCCGCGCCAATGTGCAGCTGCTCAAGGACGCGGGCTGGATCTAGCCAGCGGGCATGAAAAAGGCCCCCGGCATCGCTGCCAGGGGCCTCTCGTCTGATACGCTAAGACCGTTCTTCCCTCAGGCGAGGTCGAAGCGGTCTGCGTCCATCACCTTGGTCCAGGCGGCGACGAAGTCATTGACGAACTTCGCCTCATTGCCATCCTCGGCGTAGATTTCGGCCTGTGCGCGCAGCTGCGAGTTGGAGCCGAAGACGAGGTCCGTGCGGGTGGCGCGCCACTTCTCAGCGCCGCTCTTGCGGTCCTTGCCGACGAATTCCTCGTCGCCGCTGTCATCCACCGTTTCCCACTTCGTGCCCATGTCGAGCAGGTTCACGAAGAAGTCGTTGGTGAGGACACCCGGCTTGTCAGTCAGCACGCCGATTTTCGATCCGTGATCGGCATGTTCGCTGACAGCGCCAAGGGCACGCATCCCGCCGACCAGCACGGTCATTTCCGGAATGGAGAGGCCGAGCAGGTGCGCACGGTCCACCAGCATGTCCTCGGTCTTCACGCTGGCCTTCATCCGCAGGTAGTTGCGGAAACCGTCAGCCCAGGGCTCGAGCGGTTCGAAGCTCTCGGCATCGGTCTGCTCTTCGGAAGCATCGCCGCGACCGGTGGAGACGTTGACGCTGACTGTGTGGCCAGCATCTGCCGCAGCCTTTTCGACGGCAGCCGCGCCGGCCAGCACGATGGCATCTGCCATCGAGAGGTTGCCGCGAAGCTCGTCGATCTTGTCCAGCACCTTGGCCAGTTCAGCCGGATCGTTGACTTCCCAATCCTTCTGCGGGGCGAGCCGCACGCGGGCGCCATTGGCACCGCCGCGATGGTCCGAATTGCGATAGGTCGAGGCTGAAGCCCATGCCGCCTTCACCAGTTCGGAAACGGTCAGGCCGCTGCCGAGGATCGCGGATTTGAAAGCGGAAACGTCAGCATCCGAAGGCTTGGAGCCAGCCGGAACCGGGTCCTGCCAGATCAGGTCTTCTTCCGGCACTTCCGGGCCGAGGTAGCGGACCTTGGGGCCCATGTCGCGGTGGCACAGCTTGAACCATGCGCGGGCAAAGGCATCGTCCAGCGCCGCCTGGTCATTGAGGAAGCGTTCGGAAATCTTGCGATATTCCGGATCGCGCTTCAGCGCCATGTCGGCGGTGGTCATGATGGTGGGGACCTTCTTGTTCGGGTCCCGCGCATCGGGTGCCATGTCTTCCGGATCGGGATCGACCGGGGTCCACTGGTTCGCACCAGCCGGGCTCTGCACCAGCTTGTACTCATATTTGAACAGCAGGCGGAAATAGTCATTGCCCCACTGCGTCGGGTTGGGCGTCCACGCGCCTTCGATGCCCGAAGTGGTGATGTGACCCTTGGCGATCTGCTCCTCGTCAGTCGCCCAGCCGAATCCCATCAGCGCCAGCGACTCGCTCTCCGGCGAACCCGAAAGCGTATCTGCCGGGGCAGCGCCGTGGCACTTGCCGAAGGCGTGGCCGCCAGCGGTCAGGGCAACGGTTTCCTCGTCATTCATGGCCATGCGGGCGAAGGTTTCGCGCATGTCGCGGGCCATGCCCTCGGGATCGTGCGGATTGCCGCCCGGACCTTCGGGATTGACGTAGATCAGGCCCATCTGGATTGCCGCAAGCGGACCGTCCAGCGCCTTGCCCTCATCGGGGATGATGCGGGTTTCGACGCCTTCGTTCACCCACAGCTCTTCCGTGCCCCAGTATACGGTTTCAGGCTCGAACACGTCCTTGCGGCCGCCGCCGAAGCCGAACACCGGGCCGCCCATGCTTTCGATGGCGACATTGCCGGTGAGGATGAACAGGTCAGCCCAGCTGATGTGCTTGCCGTATTTCTTCTTGATCGGCCACAGCAGGCGGCGCGCCTTGTCGAGGTTGCCATTATCCGGCCAGCTGTTGAGCGGGGCGAAGCGCTGCTGCCCGCTGCCTGCGCCGCCGCGACCGTCGCCGGTGCGATAGGTGCCGGCTGCGTGCCATGCCATGCGGATGAAGAACGGACCATAGTGGCCATAGTCTGCCGGCCACCAGTCCTGGCTGTCAGTCATCAGCGCGGTCAGGTCTGCCTTCAGGGCGTTGTAATCGAGCGCGTTGAAGGCCTCGGCATAATCGAAGTCGTCGCCCATCGGATCCGCATTGCGGCCTTGCTGGGTGAGGATTTCCAGCTGGAGGGCGTCGGGCCACCAGTCCTGATTGGTGCGACCCAGAAGCGAGCGGTTCTCGCCACTGAAGGGGCATCCGCCCGAAATTGAACCCGTTTTTGCGTCCATGATCGTATCTCCTCTCGCCTTGGCAGACCCGCAGGGGGTGCGAGTCGCAACTGGTTTGGCAGTGGGAGAATGCGGCACTGTGACTTATTCGTCTAACCGTTTAATGCGCAATCTTTAATCGATTTTGGCGAACAGGCGATTGCCGCATTGCAGCAAAAACCCCGCCCTGCCGAATTGGCGGAGCGGGGTTCCTGCTGTGTCCGGTTTTTTTACGTCAGGCGGCTGCTTCTGCTTCCTGCGCAGCCGGGGCCTGATTGCGGATCAGGTAATCGAAGGCAGACAGCGCCGCCTTTGACCCTTCGCCCATGGCGATGATGATCTGCTTGTACGGCACGGTGGTGGCATCGCCTGCGGCAAACACGCCGGGCAGGTTGGTTGCCGCCTTGTGGTCGATTTCGATCTCGCCGTGCTTCGACAAGTCGAGGCCGCTGTCCTTCAGCCACTCGGTGTTGGGGACAAGGCCGATCTGCACGAACACGCCTTCCAGCTCGACTGTGCGTTCCTCGCCGCTCTCGCGGTCCTTGTAAACAAGGCCGGAGACGCGCTCGCCGTCGCCCGTAATCTCCGTAGTCTGGGCAGACACGAGGATGTCGACATTCGACATCGAGCGCAGCTTCTTTTGCAGCACTTCGTCCGCGCGCAGCTGGCTGTCGAATTCGATCAGCGTGACATGGCCGACAATGCCGGCAAGGTCGATCGCCGCTTCCACGCCCGAATTGCCGCCGCCGATCACCGCCACACGCTTGCCCTTGAACAGCGGGCCGTCGCAATGGGGGCAATAGGCGACCCCGCGGTTGCGGTATTCAAACTCGCCCGGTACGCCGAGGTTGCGCCAGCGTGCACCGGTGGAAAGGATGATCGAGCGGGCCTTCAATACCGCGCCGTTTTCCAGTTCGACCTCGTGATAGCCGCCGATTTCCTTTGCGGGGGTCAGCGCCTTCGCGGTCTGCAAATTCATCACGTCGATGTCATATTCGCTGACGTGGCTTTCCAGCTGCGCGGCGAGCTTGGGGCCTTCGGTGTAAGGCACGGAGATGAAGTTCTCGATGCCCATGGTGTCGAGCACCTGGCCGCCGAAACGCTCTGCCGCGATGCCGGTGGAAAAGCCCTTGCGCGCGGTATAGATCGCGGCAGAGGCACCGGCAGGGCCGCCACCGATCACCAGCACTTCGAACGGGTCCTTGTCGGCGATCTTGGCTGCCGCGCGGGCCGAGGCATTGCCGTCCAGCTTCTGGAGCACTTCCTCCACGCCCATCTTGCCGCTGGCGAACATTTCGCCATTCAGGAAGGTGGCGGGAACGGCCATCACGTTGCGCTTGTCGACTTCCTCCTGGAAGGAACCGCCTTCGATCAGCGTTGCCGTGACCTTGGTGTTGTTGAGCGCGATAAGCGTGAGCGCCTGCACCACGTCCGGGCAGTTGTGGCACGAGAGCGAGAAATACATCTCGAAATCATACTCGCCTTCCAGCGCGGCGATCTGGTCGAGCACGTCCTGCTCCACCTTGGGCGGGTGGCCGCCGGCCCACAGCAGGGCGAGCACCAGCGAGGTGAATTCGTGGCCCATCGGCAGGCCGGCAAAGCGTACCCACTTGCCTGCGTCGGATGCGCGGCGGATGATGAAGCTGGGCTTGCGCTCGTTATCGCCATCGAAGCTGGCGGAAACCTTGTCGGAGAGCGCGGATATCTCTTCCAGCAGTTCGCGCGTATCGGCGGACTTCTTGTCATCGCCAAGGCTGGCGACAAGCTCGATCGGCTCGCGCAGATTGCCGAGATACTGCTTCAGCTGTGCGGTCATGTTGGCATCGAGCATCGCGTTTTC
>JAUIJI010000163.1 GCA_030431435.1 Alphaproteobacteria bacterium
CCGCCCGGATATCATGTACAAGGCCTTCGAAGTGGCCGGGTATTCCAAGGAAGACGTCGACGCGAATTTCTCCGGCATGATCGAGGCGTTCAAGCTGGGCGCGCCGCCGCATGGTGGCTCCGCGCCGGGTATCGACCGTATCGTGATGCTGCTGGCCGATGAACCCAACATTCGCGAAGTGATCGCCTTCCCGCTGAACCAGAAGGCGCAGGACCTGATGATGGGCGCTCCGTCCAAGGTCAGCGCCCGCCAGCTGCGCGATGTGCACATCCGCACGGTGGAACCGCCGAAGACCGAGGCTGCCAAGCCAGCAGAAGGTTGACGGTCCTGTTTTTCCGATTGAAACTCCCCGCCTGGCTTCAGTTGGGGAGGGGCAAGTGCCGAGATTCGTTCGAAAAATAAGTGTCGTTCTTTCTGTCTGCGGCGCTTTCGCAGGAAGTCCTGCTGCGGCCGAAACGCTGCGCATCGAAGGTGTCTATCCTGCTGAAAGCGATGGCGCTGCTTCGCTCAATTCCATTTCTGTCGAGCGGTTTGGCGGGGTCGATGGTGACGCCCTGACTTTCGCCGTGGCAGACCGGCTGCGCGAAGCTGAAGTGCAGGGCGAGCGCTGGTTCAACGTGCTGGTGGAATCGCGCGCTGAAGATGCCGATGCCGTGCTCACCGGCTATGCCCAGCCGCGCTATGCGGACACCGATTACAAGACCAAGCGCAAGATCTGCTGGGCGGAGGATGATCGCGGGCGATGCACCGAGCGGCGCGAGGTCGAGCTCGATTGCATCCGTATCAGCATTACCTTGCGCCCGGAAATGCGGCTGGTGGGATATAACGGCAATTTGCTGTGGAGCTCGGACATCGAGAAGAATCGCCAGCTATCCTATTGCCCGGAGCTCGATACCGCGCCCGAAGCCGATCCTGCCATCCGTGAAATGGTGGAGGAGATTGCCAGCGACGTGCGTTATCGCCTCGCGCCGGCCTATCGCGTGCAAGATATACGCATCATGGAGCGCCGCCGCGGGTTGGAAGGCGATGCGCGCGGGGAATTTCGCGATGCGATCGCGCTGACCAAGACTGACGAGGCTGCCGCCTGTGCGGAGTTCGAGCGGCTGCATGTGGCCAATCCCGATCATCCGGCCCTCAGCTTCAATGTCGGCCTGTGCGCCGAGCAGCGTTACGACATCAATGCCGCAGAGGCTGCTTACAACCATGCGCTGCAGTTCGAGGAATCGGATGACGAAGCGCGGGCAGGATTGCATCGCCTGAATGAGCGGATGCGGGCTGACATGCAGATGGCCAACCATCACGGGCACTGACTTGAATTCTACAGCTTCGTCGCCAAATCGCCCCTACGGGTCTTGCCAGCCTGCGCGGCACTCTTTAGGGCAAATCCAAATTCAACCCGCGTTTCGAGAGGGAACATAATGAGCGATACTGCCGACCGCGTTAAGAAGATCGTCGTCGAGCACCTCGGTGTAGAAGAAGACAAGGTTACGCCCGATGCGAGCTTCATCGATGATCTGGGCGCAGACAGCCTCGACATCGTCGAGCTGGTGATGGCTTTCGAGGAAGAATTCGGCGTGGAAATCCCCGACGATGCTGCCGAGAAGATCAACACCGTCGGCGATGCCAACAAGTATATCGACGAGAACGCGGGCTGATCGCCCGCACCCCGGCCGCGAAACGGCCCGCCGGACGTGGACGGGGAGGGAAGGCTCAGCCATGATGGCTGGGCCTTTCGTGATTTTGGAAGAGAGAATGCTATGCGGCGAGTTGTCGTAACCGGAATCGGCCTGGTCACCCCTCTGGGTGCTGACGTGGAAACCACCTGGTCAAACCTGTTGGCGGGGAAGAGCGGCATCGGCCCGATCACCCGCTTCGATGCGTCTGACCAGAAGTGCCAGATCGCGGGCGAGGTGAAGCCGGCCGATCACGAATACGGCTTCGATCCCAACAAGCGCGTGGATACCAAGATCCAGCGGCAGGTCGATCCTTTCATCGTTTACGGCATCGATGCCGCCGGACAGGCGCTGGAAGATGCAGGCCTTACCGAGATGGATGAAGCCATGGCGCTGCGCACGGGCTGCTCGATCGGTTCGGGCATTGGCGGCCTTCCGGGTATCGAGCTGGAATCGGTCAACCTGCACGAACGCGGCCCGGGCCGTGTTTCGCCGCACTTCGTCCATGGCCGGCTCATCAACCTCATTTCCGGCCAGGTCTCGATCAAATACGGGCTGATGGGCCCCAACCACGCAGTCGTGACGGCTTGTTCCACAGGCGCGCACTCGATTGGCGATGCTGCCCGCATGATCCGCGATGATGATGCAGACATCATGGTCGCTGGCGTCGCGACGGGGTCACGCTGCCCGTCCTCTTTCTCACCGCGCGCGATGACCTCATCGACAAGGTCCTCGGCCTCGAGCTGGGCGCCGATGACTAC
>JAUIJI010000093.1 GCA_030431435.1 Alphaproteobacteria bacterium
GATTATTGCCGCAGAAAAGCACATCTCGAAGGAAGGCCTGCCGAATAATGCGGCTGAATTGCGTCGCCTGAAGGCCATGGGCTTTTCGGACAAGCGTCTCGCCACGCTGGCCGTGCGGTCGGTGGGGGTTGCGGGTGGTCTCGCAGAAACGCAGGCCAAGCGGTCCGGCCTGCTGCACGATGCGCTGCAAGCCATGGCCGGCGCCACTTCGGAAGAGGAAGTGCGCAAGCTGCGCCACAAGCTGGGCGTGTTCCCCGTTTACAAGCGGATCGACAGCTGCGCGGCGGAGTTCGAGGCGATCACGCCTTACATGTACTCGACCTATGAAGCGCCGAGTTTTGGCACGCCGGAGGACGAGGCTGATCCGTCAGATCGCAAGAAGGTGGTGATCCTTGGCGGTGGCCCCAACCGTATCGGGCAGGGCATCGAGTTCGACTATTGCTGCGTCCACGCCTGTTTCGCGCTCTCCGAGGCTGGCTATGAAACCATCATGGTCAACTGCAACCCCGAAACGGTTTCGACCGACTATGACACTTCCGACCGCCTCTATTTCGAGCCGCTGACCGAAGAGGACGTGCTCGAAATCCTCCGCGTCGAAATGTCCAAGGGTACACTTGAGGGCGTGATCGTGCAGTTCGGCGGGCAGACCCCGCTCAAGCTGGCAGGCGCGCTGGAAGAGAACGGCATCCCGATCCTCGGCACCCCGCCTGACGCGATCGATCTTGCCGAAGACCGGGAGCGTTTTGCCAAACTGGTCAACAAGCTGGACCTGAAGCAGCCTGCCAATGGCTTGGCACGCAGCCGTGAAGAGGCTGTCGCAGCCGCAGATCGTATCGGCTATCCCGTGCTGCTGCGCCCCTCCTATGTGCTGGGCGGCCGCGCCATGGAGATCGTCGATAGCGAAGCGCAGCTCGATGACTACATTGCGACCGCGGTGAACGTGTCCGGCGACAGCCCGGTGCTGGTCGACCAGTATCTGCGTGATGCCATCGAATGCGATGTCGACGTGCTCTGCGATGGCGAGCAGGTGGTGATCGCGGGCGTGATGCAGCATATCGAGGAAGCCGGCGTGCACTCAGGCGACAGCGCCTGCACCCTGCCGCCTTACAGCCTGCCACAGGACGTGATCGCCGAGATGGAGCGCCAGGGCGAAGCTCTGGCCATGGCTCTCGGCGTGCGCGGGCTGATGAACGTGCAATTCGCGGTGAAGGATGGCGAGGTCTACCTGATCGAGGTAAACCCACGCGCCAGCCGCACCGTGCCCTTCGTCGCCAAGGCCATCGGCCAGCCCATCGCCAAGATCGCCAGCCGCATCATGGCGGGCGAGAAACTGGCAGACTTCCCCAAGATCAAGCGCGAGCTTGATTACATGGCGGTAAAGGAAGCCGTGTTCCCCTTCGCCCGCTTCCCCGGCTCCGACCCGGTGCTGACACCGGAAATGAAGTCCACCGGCGAAGTGATGGGGATAGACAGCGATTTCGCCAAGGCCTTCACCAAGTCGCAGATCGCTGAAGGCAAGAACCTGCCCGAAAGCGGCACGCTGTTCGTGTCGGTCAAGGATAGCGACAAGGCGCATATCCTCGAGCCGGTGAAGAGCCTTGCCAACCATGGCTTCAAGGTTGTCGCCACTGGTGGCACGGCGTCCTACCTTGCCGATGCCGGAATCCAGGTGGAACGGGTGAACAAGGTGGCAGAGGGGCGCAGGCACATCGTCGACATGATCGTGGATGACGAGATCGACCTGGTCTTCAACACCACCGAGGGCTGGCAGAGCCACAAGGACAGCCAGTCCATCCGTGCGTCGGCGCTGGAAATGAAGGTGCCTTACTATACCACGGCGGCGGCATCGGCGGCGGTTGCGCAGGCGATTATCGCAGTAAAGGCTGCTGATCTTGAAGTCCGTTCGTTGCAGGACTATTATGGGTCCTGACCAAGACACGCTTTCCCGACATCCGTGACCGCAATCATCGCCCTGGAACGGGCGTGCAGGGTTCTTTTGACGGGATCGCTGGCAAGACAGGAAGACACATGGAAAAAGTGCCGATGTTGGCGGAAGGCTACGAAAAGCTGACCGCGGAATTGAAGGCTCTGCGGGCAGAGCGGCCGAAGATCGTGGATGCGATCGAGGAAGCGCGCGCGCATGGCGACCTGTCCGAAAATGCGGAATATCATGCGGCCAAGGAACGCCAGGGCCAGGTGGAAGCGCAGATCGGCGATCTCGAAAGCAAGATCAGCCGCGCCCAGATCATCGATCCGACCACGCTTTCAGGCGATCGCGTGGTGTTCGGCGCTACCGTCACCGTGCTGGACGAGGATGACAAGCCGCTGAAGTACCAGATCGTGGGCCAGGCAGAGAGCGACGCCAAGAAGGGCCGCATCTCGTTCGATTCCCCGCTGGGCCGTGCGCTGATCGGCAAGTCCGTGGGTGAAGAGGTGGAAGTCACCGTTCCTTCAGGTGAGAAGTTCTTCCTGATCGAAAAGGTCGAATTCATCTGATCCAGTTCAAACCGGACCGGACAAGAAAAACCCCCGCAAATGCGGGGGTTTTTTGTTGGCTCATGCGCCGGGCAGGTCAGGTTCCAGCAGCTTGTGCAGGTGGACGATGACGTATTTCATTTCCGCATCGTCGACCGTGCGCTGCGCCCAGCCGCGCCAGGCTTCCTCCGCCTCGGCATAGGAGGCGTAGAAACCGACAACATGGATATCCTTCAGGTCCTGGAACTCGGTGCCCATCGGGTCCGTCACGCGACCGCCCATGACCAGGTGAAGGAGTTGCTTGTCCATGTCGGGTTGATCCTTTTGCCGAATTGAGGTGGTTTCACCCGCTACTTAGCCAAATGGCTCCTGTTCGCAAGTGCGAAAACCTCAATGGCGGCGCAGTGTCCGGGCGATGGTCTTGCCGATGTCGCGAGCCGAATTGCGTGCAGTGTCACTGGCATTGGCAGCGCGATATTCCGCCGTGCGGCGAACGCGGCGGGCGGTATCGTTGAAAGCATCGCCGACATCTTCAAGCTTGTCCGCGCTGGCTTGGCGAGCGCCTGCTGTGCTTTCCATCAGCTGTTCGGCAAAGGCGGCTGCCATCTGGCTGCCGATCGCGGCATAGCCCGCTGCCTTGGCGCCGGCATAGCGCCCGGCCTTGCGTGTCGGCGAGTTCTTGAACAGCGCCGAGATCAGCACACCGATGGCCAGCCCGCCAGCAACGGTGGCAACGGGATGCTCCTTGGCAAAAGCAGTGAAGTCGTCCCTGGCAGCGGTGGCGCGGGCGCTTACGCGCTCACCCAGAGAAGGTTCCTGGCGCTCCGCATTGCGTTCCTGCGCTGCAGTGATGCGATCCTTGATTTCCTGCCGTTTGGCGTCCTTGACGTCCGTCATCTGGTTCATGTCTCTGTCTGCTCCGGTAAATCTGCGTCTGTATCTGCAATGCGTGGCCCCTCGACAGGTTCCGCATCAGCGTTCTCGCTTTCCTCGAGAAAGCCATCGATCAGGTCCATGATGTTGTCACGGAACATCCACGCAGCGATACCTGCAAGGCCGATTGCCAGCCCGCCTGACAGTGTTCCTTTGTTTTCATGCGCGATATCGAGCGCGCCTTCACCAAGCGTGCGAAGATACTCTATCCCGGCTTCGCTGATGCGTTGCGCAGGGCCGTGCTTATCCATGTCAGACTTTATCAGTTCGACATCGGTGAGGACGTTAAGCTTTGCTGCATCGCGCAGCGCCTTGTCTTCCAGCAGGCGGAGTTTGCGCGGTGACATGATCAGGCTTCCTCTTCCTCTCCAGGATCCTTGTCATTGATGACCGACATCATCTCTTCCCACGTTCCCGCTGCTGCGCGAACCAGAAGGAACACCAACAGCAGCATCGCACCAACCACGATCGCGGTAGCACCCCAGGCCGTGACCAGAGGGGTGAGAGCGATGATCAATCCCACCGTCAATGCACCGAAGGCGAACAGCGCCAGCACCACTGCGCCGATGCCGAATACGGCAATGCGCTTGATGCTGCCACCAACAAAGGATGCGCGGGATTTCTGGTAGGAGAGCTCCGCATCGAAATAGGTTCTCGCATCAAGGAGCAGATCCTCGATGTCTTCCAGCATCGAACGCGTGCCGCCGGGCGAGGGCTCGTCACCCCCGTCCGGCGGATCGGGTAAATGGATATCTCCGCTATCCGGCAGGATTGCGGGCCCTTCCTCCCGCTCAGGATTCAAGGTCTCTTACCTGCGGAACAGGCGCGAGAGCAGATAGCCTGCCACAACGGCGATGCCGACAGACTTGCCGGGATTTCGGCGTACATATTCGCGGGCGTCTTCACCAAGTTCCTCCACGCTCTTCTCGTTGAGCGTGTTAGCAGTGTTCTGCATAGAGCGCGACGCGCTGCGCGCATAATCGCCATATTTCTCGCCAAATTTCTCGTCGATCGACGCGGCGTTTTCATCCACCATGCGCGAGAGGTTGCCGAGCGCTTCGCCAGCCTTGTTCTTGCCCTCGGTGGCGAGCTCGCCAGCCTTGACCTTGGCTTCGCCAGCCCAGTCCTCGCTGCGGGCCTTGGCATCGTCTGCATAGGCGCTCGCCTTCTGGCGTGTTTCGTCGCGCAGTGCGGCGGCGCCGGCCTTGGCTTCATCGAGCGCGGCGTTGAAACGCGTGCGGGCTTCGGATGTGGTCGCCTCGCTCTTCGCGGCCTTCACTTCAGGTTCCGGCGCAGGAGCGGAATTGGCGGTTGCGGGTTTGGCAGTCTTTCCGGCCATGTGATCTATACCCCTTTATCGTTCGGACGGGGCAGTTGCCCCGTTTTCACCAAGTATGGCACTTGCCATACCACTTGTAACATCAACGCGGCTTGCGCGCATCGGTTCCCCGTCATAGGAGGCCGCTAACCCTCGATATGGGGGTGTCTTGCATGTTTACAACACCAGCCAGTTTACGGAGCACCAGCATGACTGCGATCATCGACATTCACGGCCGCGAAATCCTCGACAGCCGCGGCAATCCGACCGTGGAAGTCGATATCCTGCTCGACGATGGCAGCTTCGGCCGCGCGGCGGTTCCTTCCGGCGCCTCGACCGGCGCGCATGAAGCCGTCGAGCTGCGCGACGGGGACAAGGATCGCTACCTTGGTAAGGGTGTGCTGAAGGCGGTTGACGCGGTCAACGGCCCGATTGCCGATGCGCTGCTCGGCTTCGATGCAGAAGACCAGCGCGATATCGACCAGCTGATGATCGAACTGGACGGGACGGACAACAAGGCCAAGCTGGGTGCGAACGCCATCCTCGGCACCAGCATGGCCGTGGCCAAGGCTGCTGCCAATGCGCGCGGCCTGCCGCTCTATGCCTATGTCGGCGGCGTATCCGCGCACGTGCTGCCGGTGCCGATGATGAACATCATCAATGGCGGCGAACACGCCGACAACCCGATCGACATCCAGGAATTCATGATCATGCCTGTGGGCGCTGATTCTATTGCCGAAGGCGTGCGCTGGGGCGCGGAAGTGTTCCACACGCTGAAGAAGGGCCTTGGCGACAAGGGCCTGTCCACCGCCGTGGGCGATGAAGGTGGCTTCGCTCCTGATCTGGCCAGCACCCGCGATGCGCTGGACTTCATCATGGCCTCCATCGAACGCGCCGGTTTCAAGCCGGGTGAAGAAGTGGCGCTGGCGCTCGATTGTGCTTCGACCGAATTCTACGCCGATGGTCGCTATGATCTGGCGGGCGAGGGCACCTCGCTTTCACCCGAAGAAATGGCCGATTACCTGGCGGACCTGTGCAACGCCTATCCCATCCGTTCAATCGAGGACGGCATGGCCGAAGACGATTTCGACGGCTGGAAGCTGCTGACCGACAAAATCGGCGGCAAGGTGCAGCTGGTGGGTGATGACCTGTTCGTGACCAACCCCAAGCGCCTGGCCATGGGCATCGAGCAAGGCCTCGCCAACTCGCTGCTGGTGAAGGTCAACCAGATCGGAACGCTGTCCGAAACGCTGCAGGCTGTCGAGATTGCCCACCGCGCCGGCTATACCTCGGTGATGTCGCACCGTTCGGGCGAAACCGAAGATGCGACGATTGCCGATCTGGCGGTGGCCACCAACTGTGGCCAGATAAAGACCGGCTCGCTCGCCCGTTCGGACAGGCTTGCCAAATACAACCAGCTCATCCGTATCGAGGAAGAGCTGGGCGACAGCGCGATCTATGCTGGCAAGGCCTGCTTCGGACGGCTCGGCGCCTGATTTATCCGATGTGATTTCCGGCAGTCGGAAATCCAACAGCAATCCAACATTTCCAACAAATCCCACATTGGGGTGTGATTTTGTTGGAAATGGCGGGTTGGGGCCGGTTGAGTGCGATCGGCACGTTTGGGCGGCGATTGTGTGCAGAGATAGCCGGGTTCAGCCGCGCTCGGTGCCTTTGGGTGCCTTTAGGCCGCTTTAGGCTCCGGCTGCGTTGAGCCGTGCGAGCTGACTGTCGCTCAACTCCAGTTCCACCGCCGCGATCAGTGCATCGAGCTGCTCCGGCTTACTGGCGCTGGCGATAGGCGCAGTAATCTGTGGCTGGGCGAGGAGCCAGGCGAGGGCCACCGTGGCATGTTCGGCACCAGTCTCCGCGACTACTGCATCGAGCGCCGGGAGGACCTTCAGGCCGCGATCAAAGAAGCGTTCGATGCTCGATCCGCGCGTGGTTTTGGCCAGGTCTTCGCGTGAGCGATACTTGCCCGTCAGAAAGCCGGCGGCGAGGCCGAACCAAGGGAATTGGGCGATGCCCTGCTTGGCACAAAGTTCCTGTAAATCAGCAGGAAAACCCTCGCGGCAGACGAGGTTGTATTCGTTCTGCAGCACTGTGAAACGCGAAAAACCACCGGCATCAGCAGCAGCGTTCAGCGATGCGAGCCGGGCGGCATCGAAGTTCGAGACGCCCAGTTCACGCACCTTGCCCGATTGCACCAGCGCATCGAAACCGGCGGCCACTTCGGCTTGCGGCGTCGTCTCCTCATCGCGGTGCGCGTAGTAGAGATCGACGTAGTCGGTGCGCAGCCGTTCGAGCGATTTCTCCAGCTCTTCCGCCACCTTGGCCGGGGCCAGGTCGCCGGGCTTGCCGAACATGCCGGTCTTGGTGGCAATGCGCATATCCGCGCGTACACCGCGTGCATCGAGCCATTTGCCGATTACCGCCTCGCTCTCGCCGCCGACATGGCCTTCCACCCAGACGGAGTAGCCTTGCGCAGTGTCCACCATGCGGCCGCCAGCTTCGTAGAATCGGTCGAGCACGGCAAAGCTGGTGTCCTCGTCAGCCGTAAAGCCGAAGACATTGCCGCCAAGGACGAAGGGGATGCCAGCAATCGAGGCGTGCTCGTTCACGCGAATTTTTCCTGCAAGGCGAGCAGCGCCATCGCCGCTTCGGCTGCACCAGCGCCCTTGTTTCCTTGCGCGGGATCAGCGCGATAGATGGCTTGTGCTTCGTTCTCGGTGGTAAGGATGCCATTGCCGATGGCGACCCCGTCCATGGTCAGCGCCATGATCCCGCGCGCGCTTTCTCCGGCAACGATTTCAAAGTGGTAGGTCTCGCCACGGATCACGACGCCGAGCGCAACGAAACCGGCATACTGGCCGCTGTCGGCAGCCGTGGCGATGGCTCCGGGAACTTCCAGCGCGCCGGGGACTGTCAGGATCTCCACCTCGTGTCCGGCAGCTTCCAGCGCGCCCTTAGCGCCTGCGATCAGCATGTCGTTGAGGTGGGAGTAGAAACGGGCTTCGACAATCAGGAAACGGGCCATCACTGGGCTCCTTCAAGGGTAATCGGGCGTTCGCCAACGATGGAGAGTTCATAACCTTCGAGGCCCACCAGCGAGTGCTGGGTGTTGGTCAGGAGGATCATGTCGCGCACGCCTAGCTCAGTCAGGATCTGCGCGCCGACGCCATAATCGCGCTGCTCGGGTTGGGTTTCGGGAGGGCCATCACTTGGTCGCGAGGGCTGCGCCAGGTTGCGGATCGCACGCGAGGCGAAGTCGCGCGTGGGGCGATTGATCAGCACGACGACGCCTGCACCTTCCTCGCCGATGATCCGCATTGCGCCTTGCAGCAGAGAATTGCGATCGGTCTTGCGGGCAAAGATATCGTCGAAGATCGACAGCGAGTGCATGCGCACCAGGGTGGGCTTTTCAGGATCGACATGGCCTTTCACCAGCGCCATCGCTTCACCTTGGGTAGCCTTGTTATAGAAGCTCAACACGCGCCATTCGCCGCCCCATTCGCTTTGGAAACGCGCCTCTTCGCGGGTTTCCACGAGGTGGTCATGCTTGCGACGATAAGCGATCAGGTCGCGGATCGTGCCGACCTTCAACCCATGCTTGCGGGCAAAGGCCATCAGGTCATCGAAGCGGGCCATGGTCCCGTCTTCGTTCATGATTTCGCAAATGGCGCCAGATGGATTGAGCCCGGCGAGACGCGCGATATCGACTGCGGCTTCAGTGTGTCCGGCGCGGACCAGCACACCGCCTTCACGGGCAACCAGCGGGAAGACGTGGCCGGGCGTGACGATGTCGTCCGCGCCCTTGCTGGCGTCGATCGCGACCGAAATCGTCCGCGCCCTGTCCGCCGCGCTGATACCTGTGGTTACGCCTTCGCGCGCCTCAATCGCGACGGTGAAGGCGGTTTCGTGCCGAGTACGGTTCTTGCTGCTCATCAGGTCCAGGCCGAGCGTTTCAACGCGCGCCTTGGTGAGTGCCAGACAGATCAGCCCGCGCCCGTGGGTGGCCATGAAGTTGATCGCATCGGGCGTTGCCATCTGCGCCGGGATGATCAGATCGCCTTCGTTCTCGCGGTCCTCGTCATCAACCAGAACGAACATGCGGCCATTGCGTGCTTCGTTGATGATCTCCTCGATGGGCACGAGAACCGGCGTATCGTCATTGTCCGTGAGGAAGCGGTCCAGTTTGCCCAGTGTTTCGGCCGTCGGGTTCCAGCCATCGTCCAGACATTCCCGCAAGGTGTTGACATGAAGCCCGGCAGCGCGCGCCAGCCCGGCCTTGCTCATCCTGCCTTCCGCGAGGTATTCACGGACGCGATCTATGGTGTTCTCGAACATGCTGCGCGCAATATCACATCATAATGTGATTGCAAGCGTCGCAAATCACATTGATCTGCAAAAACTTCCCTTGAACTGAGCTGCGCTGGGCCGCATTGAAAGGGGGCGATGGAGGTCCTGTGAACGAGTCAGTACAAAGTAGGAAAGAGGTTCTTGAGGCATTTCAAAACGGGATGCGGCATGTCGCGGCTACCGTATATGCGGTAACTACGCGGCA
This sequence comes from Alphaproteobacteria bacterium, assembly GCA_030431435.1. Lineage (GTDB taxonomy): Bacteria > Pseudomonadota > Alphaproteobacteria > Sphingomonadales > Sphingomonadaceae > Alteraurantiacibacter. The sequence continues at coordinate 9,291 of JAUIJI010000093.1, forward strand.
CGATGGGCTGGCGGCAGGAATTCTCGCCACCGCAGTCAATTCGCTCAGCTTTGACCCGCCGTCCCTGCTTGTCTGCATCAATCGCAATGCATCACTGCATGATCCCTTGCTGGCTGAAAAAGTCTTCGCCGTTAATGTACTGGGTCTGTCAAACCGCGACGTTGCCGATCATTTCATGAACCCCGAAGCGCCGGACCGGTTTTCGACCGGTAACTGGCAGGACATCGCCGGAGTGCCGGTGCTGACCGATGCCCAGTCCAGCTTCGTCTGCCGTCTGGTGCATCACCATGAATTTGGCACCCACAGCGTCTTCATTGGAGAACTGATCGCAGCGCACCACCGCGAAAACGCCACGCCGCTCACCTATTTTGATCGCAATTACATCGACATCAGCGCGGCGCCCGAACGGTCAGGGCAGGATTAGTCTTCGAAAGGCAGATCGCGTTTGGCCAGCAAGTGCTCTGGCATCGACAAACCTTCAAGGCCCTGCAGATATTGCGCGATTTCGCCTTCAATCGCTTCTGCCCGGCTCTCACGCGATGGGTAGCGGCGGCTTCGGAACATGCCATGGCTGATCTCGCGCCCGGCGTCAGAGCGCCAGAATTGCGCGGCAATGGCAGGGTCATATCCGGCATTGGCCAGCAAGTGAGGAGACAGGAGGTCTGCCTCCACCTCGACTTCGCGCCCAAGCCTGCGGTTGCGCCCGAATTCGCCAAAGAAACCGCTCTGGACACCGGCGTCGGACAAGCGCCGGCGATGCTCCAGCACCGCATGCGCCAGCTCGTGCGCGAACACCGTCGCCAGCTCCTCATCATTCATGATAGCCGCCATGCCGTAGCTGATCTGCACGACCTTGCCGTTCGATCGTGCAATCCGGTCGGTGTCGGCAAGGACTTCAACCAGAACGCGACATCCTGAAGGAGGGCTTAGGCGCGCGGTAAATTCTTGCCCCTTCCGACGATAGGTGAGGTCCAACTCCGACTGCGGAGTGCTGCCCGCGATCCAGTCAAAGATCGTGTCGCGCCGGGGCTCTCCCTCGACAATGGCGAGATCGGACAATGCTACGCCGCCGATTGCTGCAATCGCGTCATTCGGCTGTAAACCAGCCAGTTCGGCAGCAGATCCGGGAATGATCGCTGAAATGGCGATGTCGCCATCGTCGAACCAGCCTTCAAGCGGGTCGCCATACTGGTCCGCACTGTGCAGGATCATGCCGGTTATGGGCATGGTGTTGCGGCACAGCGGCGCATTGGCCTTCAGGATTGCGTCCGCAATGGCCCCCAGTCGCACATCCTGCGCTTGCAGCGCGGCATAGCTTTGCGCCCGTGCATCATCGCGTTGCGCATAAGCAGCAACGGGCAGGGCGACTGCCAGCAGGAATGCAATCAGGGTGCGGAAGAGAGTCACGATCAGGTTCTTGGCCCTTGTCAGCCTGCGCTTCAAGATTGCTCAACTTCCTCGCGCTAGGAAGTGGCAGCGATTCCAAAGGCGTTTGCGGCATGGGCGCTTTCCTGCGGCTGAATATGCTGTAGGAGAAGGCCCGAGTGCTGCAGCGCTAACCAAGCAGGGGAAATGATGCGATATCTGGTCACCGGTGCTGCTGGCTTTATCGGTGCGGCCGTGTCCGAAGCCCTGCTTGCGCGCGGGGACAGCGTTCTAGGGATCGATAATCTCAACGATTATTATGCGGTATCGCTGAAAGAGGCCCGGCGTAATCGGGTGGCAGCACGCTTCCCGGATGGTTTTGTGTTCAGGCAGATTGATTTTGCCGATCATCTCGCCATGGGCGAGGCGCTGGCCGGTGAGCAGTTCGACCGCATCATCCATCTCGGCGCACAGCCCGGTGTGCGCTATTCGCTGGAAAACCCGCGCGCCTATATCGAGGCGAATGTTTCGGGGCACCTGAACATGCTTGAGCTGGCGCGGGAACGGCAGGTCCAGCACATGGTCTATGCCAGTTCCAGTTCGGTCTATGGCGGCGCCGAGAAGGTTCCGTTTTCCGTCGATGATCGCGTGGATCACCCGCTTTCGCTCTATGCGGCCACCAAGAAGGCGGACGAGTTGATGAGCGAAACCTACGCCCATCTTTATCGCATTCCGCTGACAGGACTGCGCTTTTTCACCGTTTACGGGCCGTGGGGAAGGCCGGACATGATGGTCTGGCTGTTTACGCAGAAGATTTTGGCGGGCGATCCGATCCCGGTGTTCAACTCGGGCGAAGTCTGGCGCGATTTCACCTATATCGACGATATCGTGGCAGGCGTCCTCGCTTCAGTGGACCACGTCCCTGCGGACGACGGAACAGTGAAAGCCGGCGGATCGACCAAGCCGCATGCGATCTACAACATCGGCAACCACGCCTGCGAAAAGCTGACCGATGTGATTGAGGTTCTGGAAGAGGCTTGCGGCAAGAAGGCAGTGCTCGACCTGTTGCCCATGCAGCCGGGGGACGTGCCGCGTACCTTCGCTGATATTGACGCTATCCGCGCTGATCTGGGGTATGCGCCGACGACGTCCGTTGATGTCGGTATTCCGCGGTTTGTGGATTGGTACCGCGACTATCACGGCATGTAATCAACCCTGCCGGAATATCTCCGGCGTGATCTGGTCGATAGAGGTGAGGCCGAGCATGGCCATCACCCGCGCGGTTTCTGATTGCAGCAATTCCAGAGCGCGGGAAACGCCTGCCTCGCCGCCTGCCGCCAGTCCATAAAGCGTTGCGCGCCCGACAAGGACTGCATCCGCGCCAAGGGCAATGGCCTTCACGATATCGCTCCCGCGTCGGATGCCGCTGTCCAGCAGGATGGTCATCTTGCCGCCCACTGCGTCCCTGATCGCGGGCAGGGCATCGATCGAGGCAATTGAGCCATCGAGCGAGCGCGCTCCATGGTTCGAGACCACGATCGCATCTGCGCCCAACTCCGCCGCCCTGATTGCGTCATCGGGATGCAGCACACCTTTGAGAACGAACTTGCCTTTCCACCTGTCGCGCAGCAGCCGGACGCCATCCCAGTCGAGATCGTCCTGCTTGAAGAGCGCGCCCGGCTTGGCACCGCGGGCAATGGAGTGTTTCAGGTTTGGAGGCAGGTTCGCCTGCGAAGGAATGCCGCCTTCGAGCATGTAGCGACCGATGACACCCGCCAGCCAGCGCGGGTGGAGCATCATGTCGACCAGATTGGTACGGTTGAGGCCAAAGGGCATGCCAAAGCCGTTGTGGAACAGATATTCGCGATTGGGTGCAACCGGCAGGTCGAGTGTTACGAACAGTGCCTCGCAGCCGAGCTCCTGAGCCCGGTCGACCACGGCATAAGACAGTTCACGGTCCTGCCAGAGGTAGAGCTGGAACCACTGGTTGCCTCCTGCCGGAACGATGTCACCCACGTCGAGCGTGCTGGCAGTCGAGATGGTGAAGGGCACATTGGCCTTCGCGGCAGCGCGGGCCAAGTGGATATCGCCCTTGTGCCACATTATCCCTGCAGCGCCGGTCGGAGCGACAGCCAGCGGCATCGCCACGGGCTTGCCGAAGATCGTCGAGCTGGTGTCGATCGCGTCGACCCGCCGCAGGACGCGCGGAACAAAGGTATGCGCTTCGAAGGCATCGCGATTGCGCGCCATGCCCTGCTCGTCCTCG
>JAUIJI010000094.1 GCA_030431435.1 Alphaproteobacteria bacterium
GGAGGCGGCGGCGGTGGCGGCGGTGGCGGCGGCGGAGGCGGCGGAGGTGGCGGCGGCGGAGGAGGCGGAGGTGGCGGCGGCGGAGGAGGCGGTGGCGGTGGCGGATTACCACCACAGCTGCCACTCACGATGAAGCAATTGTTGAAGGTTGCATCTGTCGTGAAATTGCCGGCGACATTGGTGCCGAAATCGACCAGCGCGAACCAGTCATTATTGGTGACAAGGTTGCCACCGCCAAGGTCCTGGAAACCATAGGCAATGGTGTACATCACCGGTTCCAGCGCGTCGCTGAACTGGTCGATCGACAGCCCGCCGGTTCCAACGGTAATGCCGCCCAGCGTGCTTTCCGCACCGGTGTTCTGCATCAATATATGGCTGTCACCCTGGATATCCACCGTATTGGCGCTGATATAGGGGATGGCGAAGGAGTTACCGCCGTCATCAGCCAGAATGCCGACAAGGGCGGGATTGTTCGGATCGGCGTTGATCAGCGAAAGCGTATCGGAAATGCTGGCGAAGATCTGGGTGCCGCCCAGGAACAGCTCGCCGGCAAGGGAGGTCGAGCCATCGTCCATCGATATTGAACCGCCTGCATCGGTGACGATCTCGAGCCTTTGCTGGGCGAAGATGGAGAATTCGTCAGTCAGGTCAGCGAAGGTATAATTCACAGGGCCGACAACGCCGAGTGTGCCATCGGTGTAGATTGATACAAGCGAGACCCCGTCATCCAGCGATCCGTTGATCACGAGGTCCGTCATGATGACGTCATAGCTCGTCGAATCGGTTGCGCCGGGAGCCGAGAAATAAACCTCGTCCGCCTCGATCCGCTCGGCTTCGGCCTGCGTCAGCGTATAGGCATTGCCGTCAAGCGACCCGCCGAGAATGGCGGCATCGAGCAGGTTTGTGGAATTGAGGTTCACGATCGGTGCACCGAAGCGCGCGCCGGCTTGCACGTCGATATCGCCCGAGGTTGCGGTCAGTGTGTTTGCGCCAAAGCTGGTGAGATTGTCATCGTCGCCCACGATGAACAGGGTGTCACCGGCGGTGAGGAAGAAGTCGGCGGACAGTGTCGCGGCGTCGGTGCCGCCGACGATCAGGCCACCCTGGCCGGTTTCAACGACAAGATTGCCGGTGGTGTCCAGCTCCATAAGGTCAAACACGCGGATGTCTGTCCCGCGTGAACGGATGGACGATGTCGAGGCATCTGCAAAGCCATCGGAATTGACCGCACTGGCCAGCAGCTGGTCCGTATCGATGAAGCCGTCGAGCTGGTCGACATTGAAGCTGCCCGCGAAGTTGTCCGTTCCGCCGGATGCATTCGCCTCAAGCATAATGGTGTTTGCAGTCAGTCCCGATCCGCTGTCGTTCACGAGCACGAAGGCAGCACCGCCATTCGCGGTGCCATCAGGGAAGGACATGGCGTTGGACTGCACCAGCAGCGAATCCAGCGTTGCGGTGCCGCCCTGGCGGTTGCGGAAACGTGCCTGCCCCGCGGTGGCGGTTCCGCCACCGGAAAGACCCGAGGATCCCGCGCCGGCTGTTGCGTCGGAAATGATCTCGAGCGATCCACCGGTCACCGTGCCGCTGACATTCTCGAAGAATACCCCGCCTTGCGTCGCATCACCGCCCTGGTTGATCGAATCCCCGCCAAAGGAATTGGAGGTGATCCGGGTGAGCCCGCCGCCGGTGACGTTGGGATCGAAAATCTCGAAAGAGCCGCTGTTCTGCACATTGACGGACACGGTCGCTGCCTGTCCATTGCCGCCCTGCTGATCCCCCGCACCTGCCGCTGATGTCGCGGCGAAGACAGAATTGCGCAGTGCCACGAAGCTGGCGTTGTTGACGGTGATGTTCGTCACTCCGCCAAATGCCTCGCCGCCTGTGGTCAGGCCGAAGCCGCCTTGCGCGGTGTTGAACAGGTCCCATTCGGCTTCGAGTTGTCCGCTGCTGAAGACATTGAGTGTGACGTTGCCGCCCTGTGCGTCCCCGCCGGCATAATTCAGAGTGAAATCGTCACCACTGCCGCCGAATGCTTCGACCCCGGTGTGCAAGATCCCGGCCGAGAAGAAGCCGCCAGATACAGTGTAGGAGACCGAACCGCCCGTGGCATTGCCGCCAGCATCGTTGATCTCGAACGTATTGCCCGCGACTGCCTGCGAGACGACAAATGGTTCGACCAGGAGCCCGCCCGTTACGTCCGGGAAGAAGACACTGCCGTTGTTGGTAACGGTGATGGAAACATCGCCGCCAATGGCACCGCCGCCGATGCCGCTTGCGCCTGTGGTATCGCCGCCAAGGGCCGCGGAGACGAGCAGCGTCTGATCGAGTGTGCCCACGTCCAGGATGGAGCCGCTCCCGTCCACAAGGATCGAGATATCGCCGCCTTCTCCGATGCCCCCGTCCGAGCCAGAGCCGGTGCCGCCCCTGCCTGTCGTATCCGCAGCAAGGCTGCCGAAGGTCGCCCCTGACCCGCCAAGCAGGCTGATCAGCAGCGTGCCCCCGGTGCCGTTGCCGGACTGCTCGCCATCGCCATTGCCACCGCCGCCGTTACCGTTGGCAGTGATGAAGACATTGCTGTTGGTCGCATCGACAATCGCGCCCGCATCTGCATCCACGAGTGCAATGCTGCCTGATGCATTGCCGCCTGCGCCGTCATTGCCGATCCCGCCGAAAGTCTGTGCGGTTACAACAACGTCGCCCGTTGCGATCAGGCTGCCGCTGTCCACCGACAGGCTGGCTAGTGCGCCCACAGCATCGCCGCCGTCCCCCGAAGAGCCCGTTCCGCCATTGGCGACCGATTCGACCGACAAGGCTGCGACCGAGAGCGCGGTCCCCACATCGATAATGCTGACTGTCGCTTCGCCGCCATCGCCGGTAATGCCGACTGCGGCGCCGCCTGTACCGCCATTGCCGCCATCGGCGCCCGAGAACAGGCTGGTCGCGCCAAGGATGGTCAGCTCGCCGCCGCCGGACAGGCCGATGAAGGCATCGCCTGCCAAGCCGTCGCCGCCGTCTCCGCCGCCGCTGGAATTGCCGCCAAAGCCCTGCGAGGTGGCGCTGGCTGAACCGGAAATGTCGATCGTTGCCGTGTCAAGCAGGATGCCGGCATTGCCGCCTGTGCCATTGCCCGCGTTCTGGATGGCAGCGGACGATCCGGAACCAACGGCTGAAGCCGAGAAATCACCGTTGAGCGTGAACAGGCTGTCCTCAACCGCGGTCAGCTGGGCATTGCCGCCAAAGCCACTGCCGACCGGGTTGCTGTCACCAGCGCCGTTGATGTCAGGAGAAATACCGTCGGCGACAAGGCTGAGGTTGCCGTTGAAAGTCAGGAAGCCGAAGTTGAGAGCATTTGCCGCCGAGGTGCCGCCGCTTGCATCCCCGCCGGAATTGAAACTCAGCGAACTGCCCGGTTCGAGCGTCGATGCATCGGCCACAGTACTGCCGGTGATGGTAACATCCGCCCCGTCAGCGAAAATCTCGGCTGATCCGCCGAAGGCATCACCCATCACCAGATTGCTGTCATCATAACCCGGCGTTGCGCGGGCGAAGACATTCACATCGCCGGTTATATCGAGGATGCCTGCCGAATCTGCACCCAGCAAGGCATTACCGGCGTTGGCATTGAGCAGCAGCGGATCGGGCGCGCCGAACAGCTGGTTGCCGCGGACATCTGATGAGACGGTGACATCACCGACCACGGTGAATAGCGAATCGAAGGTCGCAATCAGCTGGGAGTCCTGCTTGCCATAGAGGAACACGTCGCCGGTGATGTCGGTAAATCCGCCCGCCGCAATGATCTGCGCGAAATCGGAGCTGTGGACCTCGATATCGCTGGTGATCGTGGCATTCTCGACGAAAATCTCGGCGAATGTGTCACTCCTGACCGTCTGTTCGGAGAAGTCGTTGCTGACCGAGAGCCCACCGGCATCATAATTGGCAGACAGCAGGATCACGCCGTTCTGGATCGAGGCGCTGGCAGCAGGCTGGAAGCCCAGATTGCCGGTGAAGATGCTGGTGACCGGGTTGTTCTGGCCCTGCATCACGCCATAGATCACATGGTTGTCACCAGCGCCGGTGCTGGAAGGGCCGCCCGTTGTGCCGTCATGCAGGATTGCCGTGGTCACATCGGTGCCGACCGGGATCACGATATCGAACAGCCCGTTGGCGTAGGACAGGTTCACTTCCTGCGCTGCAATATAGGCCACCGAGCCGTTGATGTCGGCATTGCCGCTCATGGTGATCTGCGGCGCAATGATGGCCAGCGCGCTGCCTTCTGCCGTGCCATTGAACTGCGCGCCTGGAAGGATATCCACCGCGGTAGCGTCATTGGGCACACCGGCGAGATTGATCGCCCCGCCGCCGGTCACGAACTGGGTGAAGCTGCCGATATCGGGATCAAGCGTGGTCAGCAGCAGGCCGCCAATATCGAAGCTGGCGTTGTTGCCGATCAGCAGCCCGGTGGAGGAGTAGAAAGCCACGAAGCCACCGGGGCCGACAACACCGAAGTTGCCGTCGATCAGCTGGGAAACCACGTTCCCGTCGATCACCGCAACATTGCCATTGGTGGCGGGAAGAATGCGGTTGATGACGCCGAAGATCTGGTCGCCCGGCCCCCCTTGGAAGGTAAGCGTCCTGCCAGCAGGAAGGAATGTCAGCGCATCGCCATTCACGTCTTCCTGGGGCGTCCAGTCAATCACCGCGTCAAGGCCGATGACCGTTACCGTGTCTTCAATGGAGCCCTGGTTGATCGACGCATTGCCCTGGACCACGGAAGGCGACGCCTGCACGGCCTGGGCGGCAGCCTGCGCCGGAACCAGCAGCGTGCCGAGGGCAAGGGCGGCTCCCCCGCAGCTGGTGAGGAGATTGGCTTTGCGGTTTGCGCAGTTGTTCATCTCAGAACCTCCAGGGCAGCAGGCGGCTGGTAAGGGAAATCAGGAAGCGGACATCGCCGTGCGGCTGTCCGGCAAAGCGCTGTGCGTCAGTTCGCACCAGCGGGACGGCGAGGGTCATGTCGCCCTGGAAACCGCGACCATGGGTAAAGCGCAGGCCACCACCGGCAGAAACAAGCCGGTCGGGGTTGAAGAAACGCTGGCTGGGATCCTCGTCGCGCACCTTCACGGCATCGAGGAAGGCGTATGGCTGCAGGGCAAAGCTGTCGACCGACTTCGGCGCGAGCGAGCCGTAGCGCAGCTCGAACCGCGTCGCGAGGCCGGTGTCGCCGGTTACCGATCCCGGGTCATACCCGCGTCCGATCGAGTAGTTGCCGCCCGCCAGTTCCTCGAAGGCCGGCAGCGGGTTGTCGCTATATTGCACCTTCGCGCGAAGGGCGAAGGTGACCAGCGGATGCGGGCGGTATTCACCGTTGAAATCGGCGCGCAGGATGAACGGTGTCGGGTCCTGTTCCACGCGGCTGGGAAGCTCGTTGGCGGCGATGCAAGCGGCGGCGTTCGTGCGGCAATCCTGGCTGGTGCCGAAGATATCGATGCCCTTGCGCAGTTCCAGCCCGATACCGGCGCTGAAACGTGGTTCGAACGGAGTGTAGCCGCCGCGCCGGGCAATCGAATCGATATCGACCTCGCTATATTCCACCCGGGCCCATGCGGTGCGCACCCTGTCTCGCGAAAGCAGCGCGCCATTGGCCTTCACGTCCTGGTTCACCACGTCGAGACCGGCGCTGCCATAAACCGATTGCGACTGGGTGCGCAGGAACGGATAGCTGGTGTGAACGCCTGCGAACAGCGTATCGGACTTGACGTTGAAACCGGCCAGGCCGAGGCCCGGATTGGTCCAGCCTAGCGTCAATTGCCCGCCGAAGGAGAGCCCATCGGAGCCGACGAGGAAATCATGCCCCAGCTGCACGGTCTGCTGTTCGTCGAAATCATGCGAAGTGTAAGCGGATATCGTGGTGACATCGCCCATGCCGGTCAGGTCATAGAGCTCTGCCCGGAGGAGCCCGCCGAAACGCCCGAGGGCCCTGGAGCCGTAGTTCTGGATATTGAGGTCGACCGCGGCGCTGCGACGCAACACGGCGACCTCACCGATCAGATCACCCGGCTGGCCACCGGCTGCAGCCCGCAGTGACAGGCGCACGTCGAGACCCGGGATGTCGTCTGCCAGCAGCAGGTTGCGTTCGGCGTCGCGCGTGTTGAACACGTCCTGTCCGACAAGCGGCTGGAGATAGCGCGCCAGCACGGCTTCGGAAGGTCCGGCGTCGCCGCGCACGCGCAGCGCGGTCAGGCGGCCCAGCACGACGCGAAACTCCGCCGCGCCACCATCGAGGCGTTGTTCGGGGATTTCCACCGCGGCGAGATAGCCTGCGTCTGACAGCAGGCTGGTTGCCTGCGCGCGGATATCGCACAGCACGGAAATCGGCAGTTCGCGGCCAAGGTATGAAGAGTAGGCGGGGGCAAGATCGACATCGCCAGCCGCTTCGGCACCGGAGAAGTTCACCGCGCTCAGCGTGACCCGGATGTCGGCGAAATCCGGATTGTCCAGCGCGCAGGGCGTGCGCTCCATCTGCCCGTCAATTGTCAGCGTGGGACCCTGGCGCAGCTGTGGCTGGCTGGTCTGGCCGACAAGCTCGTCACGCGTGGGAGGGGCAGGAGCATTGACTTGCTGGGCGAAGGCGCTCGCGGGAAGCGCTGTTGCGATGCCCGCTGCCAGTATTGCCTTGAGGAAACTCGCCCGCCCCCGTCGCGCCACACCAGTTGTTGGTGCGACGTTTTCAACAGCGGCTGCGCCAATGGCAACCTTCGAGCTAATGATTGCGTTAGTCACTTTCGCTCTGTCGTCCTTCCCCAGCGACAAAAGCCAGCCAGAAGGCCGGATCCCATCAAGACGGCGCCCGCAAACGCAGGCGTATAAGCGCAAATGAAAACCGACCCTGGTACTTTGCCCCCGAAGGGCGGCCCTCAATTTCGCACGATTTACGTACGACCCCTTGGCTGGTGTTTATGAACACATTGCGACTATTTCGCAATGACGCAGGTGCGAAAAACTTCGCAATCGCGCGGCTTTCCGGCTGGATCAGAGGCCCAGCGCGTCTGCCGCCTGCTCGATGCGCGGTCTTGCTTCGGGATTGGCCGCCATCGCGCTGGCATAGGCATCGCGCGCCTGCCCCTCGCGGCCCAGCGTGAGGTAGCTGCGCATCAGCATGATCCATCCATCGACATCGGAGGGATCGTCTTCCAGCCGCGCTGCAAGGCGCGAGACCATCCCTTCGGCCATGTCCTGCTGTTCGTTGGGCGACAACGAAGCGGCTGCAGCCATCTGTTCCTGTGTCGGGCCGGGTATGCCGGCGGAAACCGGTGCGGGCAGGATGTTGCGTGTGCTCATCGCCTGCTCGATCCGGTCCTGCACCGCGATCTCGTTGATCTGCCCCACCTGCGTGATGGTGCGGACAAGGTCGGTTTCCCACGGCGCTCCTGCAGGCGTGTCAGCCAGCAGGGCCAGCCAGTCTGCAATGGCGCCTTCGTGGTCGTCAGCAAGGTCCTTCGCTACGGCGAGATAATACCGCGCGCGCGGCTCAGCCGAATCAAGGCTGGCAGACCGGCTGAAGGCTTCGCGCGCTTCTGCAGGCATGGGATCAGTTTCGCTCGCCATCACGATGGCCTCGCCCAGCGCTGACCACAGCACTGCACTTTCCGGTTCGATGTCGGCTGCCTTGCGATAGGCATCGGCAGCTTCTGCAAACATGTTCGCATTGAAATAGGCGAGGCCAAGACGCTGCCAGGCTTGCGAATCATCGCCAGCTTCTTCTGCTTGCCGCGCCATCTCCTCCAGCGTCAGCGGCGCGCCTTGCGATTGCTCCGTTTGAGCGAGGGAGGAGGCGCTGCCCTCGTCCGAATCCATCAACCGCCATGTCAGGGCTGTCGCCAGCACCAGCACTGCGACAATCGCCAGCCATGCGCCCTTTGGCAGTGTTGCGGTGTCGGATTTGTCCAAGGATCTACTCCGGATTGGGCAGGAGAATTACTGCTCGCGATAAAAAGCACTGCTGCACACTGTTTTCAATGCAGGATGTTTGAGGCATAGTGCCTTGCAGGGGGGACGGGAATGGCATCTGGTCAAGACCGTATCAAAGTTGCGATTGTCGGTTCGGGTCCTGCAGGCCTGAGCGCTGCCGGGCGTGCCGCGCAGCTGGGGATGAGCCATGTGCTCATCGAAAAGACGGACCATCTGTCCGACACCATTTTCAAATACCAGAAGGGCAAGCATGTGATGGCCACGCCATCCAACCTTGTCCTGCGCTCCGACCTCGATTTCGATGCCGGCAGCCGCGAGACAATCCTCGGCATCTGGGACGAACAGATCGCCGCGCAGAAGGTCAATGTGCGTTACAATGCCGAAGTCACCGCAATCACGGGTGAGCAGGGCAATTTCACCATCGAGGTGAAGGGTGGCGAGGCGATCCACGCGGAAAATGTGGTGCTCGCCATTGGCACGCAGGGCAATCCCAACCTGCTGCGCATTCCGGGTGCGGACCTGCCGCATATCCAGTACCAACTCGATGATCCGGGCGAGTATGTCGATGAGCACATCACGGTGATCGGATCGGGTGATGCGGGCATCGAGAACGCGCTCGGCCTTGCGGCGGATGACGCGCAGCGCAATGTCGTCACCATCCTCAACCGCGGGGACAGCTTTGCCCGCGCCAAGGGGGCCAACGTCAAGCTGCTGGAAGAGGCAGAGGCTGACGGGCGGATCATCGTACGGCGGGAGACATCGCCCAGCGAAGTGCGGCCAGGTGAGCTGGTGCTCGACACGCGCGATGGCGAGGAAGTGATCAAATGCGATCGCATCATCGCCCGCACCGGTTCCAAGCCGCCACGCGCCTTTGTGGAGGCTATCGGGGTCAACTTCACCAGCGAGGAACGCGATGCCTTCCCGCAGCTGACGCCCACCTTCGAGACGACCAAGAACGGCATCCATGTGATCGGTGCGCTGGCGGGTTATCCGCTGATTAAGCACTGCATGAACCAGGGCTATGACGTGATCGAATTCCTCAATGGGAATTTGGAACTCAAGCCTGCCGATCAGCCAATCCTCGAAGAAAAATTCGCGGGCCTGCCGGGCAACAAGCCGGTCGAGCACTGGCTTGATGTGTTTGGCGAGAATGTCCGCATCTTCAAGGATCTGTCGCCGCTACAATTGCGCGAACTGCTGCTCGATTCCACCGTGCATTCCTACCGGCCCGGAGAAGTGGTGTTCACCCGCAACGAGCCGGGATCGTCGATGTTCGCCATCGCGCAAGGCTCTGTCGCGGTGGAGGTCAATCCCAACGACCCTTCGATCACCGTTCCCATCGAGGAAGGCTCGATCTTCGGCGAAGTCGGCCTGATTTCGGGCCGCCGCCGTGGTGCCACGATCCGCGCTGCAGAGCCGCTGGTGGCTGTCGAACTGTCGCGCACCGCCGCGCTCAAGCTGATCGCCACCGTGCCCAGCGCGGGCCGGGTAGTGAACCAGATCAGCATCGAGCGGCAGCTGCTGCAGATGTTTGGCTCCGGCCTGACGCCTGAGGATGTGTCGCAACTGGTCGAAGCCGCAGAAGTGATGGACGTGCGCGCAGGCCAGAAGGTGATCGAGGAAGGGGCGGAGGACAAGGACATCTTCGTCATCCGGCGCGGGTCGATGATCGTGGAGAAGGATATTGGCGGAAAGCCGGTGTTCCTCTCTTACTTGCCGGCTGGTTCCTATTTCGGCGAAATGGCGGTGATCGACGGGTCCAAGCGCACCGCCACGGTCAAGGCCGCGATCAAGAGCGAGGTCGTGCGTTTCCCGGGTGAGGCGTTCAACGCGCTGCTCGATGCCAAGCCCCGCCTGCGCGAAAAGGCGCTGGAAGACATGGCGGGCCGCCGCGAGGTGACCGCCTTTGTCGAAGCACGCAAGGACAGCTTCGGTTCGGCGGCGGACATGTATTCCGAAACCGCGCAGTTTCTGGTCGATAACGGCATCGGCGAAGCGACCGACGTGCTGCTGATCGACGAGACCTTGTGCGTCGGCTGCGACAATTGCGAAAAGGCCTGCGCAGACAGTCACGAAGGCCTCTCGCGGCTCGATCGCGAGGCGGGGCGCACCTATGCCCACCTCCACGTTCCCACCAGCTGCCGCCATTGCGAACATCCGCATTGCATGGCCGACTGCCCACCCAATGCGATCAAGCGCGGGCCGGATGGCGAGGTGTTTATCGATGATACCTGCATCGGCTGCGGCAATTGCCAGCGCAACTGCCCTTATGGCGTGATCCGCATGGATGCGAAGCCACCGAAGAAGCCGGGGCTGCTGAGCTGGCTCCTGTTTGGTGCGGGGCCAGGACCGGGCGAGGCGAGCTATGGCTGGCGCAAGAAGAAGGCCGAGGAACAGGGCACTTCGTCCGCCAAGCTGGCGATCAAGTGCGACATGTGCCTTGGCATCGACGGCGGGCCTGCCTGTGTGCGCGCTTGCCCAACCGGTGCTGCCATCCGCGTGGCGCCTGAAAAGTTCCTCTCGGTAACGCAGGGAGGGATCGACTGATGGCGACTGTCGCCGAAGACGAAAGCCCGCGCCGCGAGCGGTCGAGCGATCACGAAGGGTTCCTGTCGCACAAGCGCATGCGCTGGCTAAAGCTGGCCGTCATCATCAGCCTGGTGGCGATCATCGCCTATGCATTCGTGGATGTTGAACCGCGCCACAATGGCGGCAGCTGGTACGGCTATACGCTGGGCACCATCGGCGCTCTGCTGATCGTGTGGCTGTCGCTGCTCGGCATCCGCAAGCGCAAGATGACCGAGGGCAAGTGGTCCTTGAAGGCATGGACATCGGCGCATGTCTATCTCGGCCTCTCGCTGATCGTGATCGCCACGCTGCACACCGGCTTCCAGTTCGGCTGGAACGTCCACACGCTGGCCTATACGCTGATGATGGTGGTGATCCTCTCCGGGATTTACGGCATTTCGGTCTATGCCAACTTGCCCGCGGCGCTGTCCAACAACCGGCGCGAGATGACCAAGGGCCAGATGCTCGAAGCGCTTGATGCAATTGACCGGCAGCTGGACAAGGCAGCCCAGCCGCTGGGCCGCGCGGAGAGCGACCTGGTGATCGCGGCGCTGGAGCAGGATACCTTCGCGGGAGGATTGCGCGCGCGGCTTACCGGCCACTATCGCAATTGCCGCACGACGGAGGCGATCGAGGCGCTGGCCCATCTGGAAGGCGATGCAGCGGTGGCAAAGGTCCTCTCGCTGCTGCGCAAGCGCAAGGCCCAGCTGGACCAGATCCGCCGCCACCTGCGCATCCGCGCGCTGCTGGAAATCTGGCTCTACATCCATGTGCCGGTCACCATCGCGCTGCTCGGCGCGCTGACCGCGCATATCGTCAGCGTATTCTATTACTGGTGAGGGGGCGCATGGATTTCCGCATACGCAGCATCGACTTCACAGCCGCCGGACGCGAGATCGTCCGCGAGCGCGAAGTGGCTGCCGATGAGATTCTGGTCGGCCGCGACGCAGCCTGTGCCATCCACCTGCCTGACCTTGCGGTGGAACAGCGGCATGTCCGCATCACGCCTACGCCCGGCGGCGGGCTCAAGCTCGATGCGGTCGGTTCGCTGGGGTTCAGCGTTGACGGGCGCAAGCTGCAATCGGCCAGCGTTGATCCGGCCAAGGGTGCGGAACTGGCGCTGGGTTCATACCTCCTCGAATTTTCGAGAGAGGACGATGGCAGGATCACCATCACCGTGCGCCAGCGCGAGGATGAGGAGGGCGGTGGCAAGGAGCGGCTGCGCGGCTTCTCGCTCGCCAGCGCATTGCCGGGCAAGCGCGCCATGTCATGGGCGGCGCTGGTTGCGATCCTCGTTGCCTTCCTCGCCATTCCGGTTTTCACGCATCTTTCCCGCGCCGAGGTCGAGCCGGACCTTGAAGGCGAAGGGGCGGTGCTGATGGATGCAAGCTGGAGCACCGGCGCGCTGTCCTCGGTCCACCACGGGCTGGAGGACAATTGCGAGGCGTGCCACACCGAACCCTTCGTGGCGGTGCGCGACGAGACCTGCCTCACCTGCCATGAGGGCATTGCCGACCATTCGGCTGACGATCGCATGGCGCTGGGCATGCCGCAGCCTGAAGGCGCGGATGCGCTGCTGTGGGATATCGCCCATGCCTTTAACAAGCCCGGCCCTGGTGCCTGCACCGATTGCCATACAGAGCATGAAGGCGCGGGCAGGATGGAGCCGACAGCGCAACAATTCTGCGCCGATTGCCACGAGACGCTGGACAGCCGCCTGACCGATACCTTGCTCGGCAATGCGGCGGACTTTGGCGAGCTGCACCCTGAATTCAAGGTGGCGGTGCTGCCTGCGCAAGGTGCGAGAGAAACCGTGCGCACCTCGCTTTCCGCCAATCCGCGCGACTGGAACGGCCTGCGCTTCCCGCACGACCTGCACCTCGACCCCGAAAGCGGCGTTACCCAGATGGCGCGGCGCCTGGGCGAGGATGCGGGTTATGGCGACATGCTGGAATGCAGCACCTGCCACACCCCCACGGCTGATGGCGTGCGTTTCCTGCCGGTGAACA
>JAUIJI010000095.1 GCA_030431435.1 Alphaproteobacteria bacterium
GTTCAAGTAGCCGCATCAGGTCAGGATAGGGATCGGCCGGATCGACCAGCTGCCGCTCGCCCCAGACCGGTTCCGAATAGCGCCGCCCGGCCATGGCATCACCGGCAAAAAACATCTCCACCCGCCCTTCGCGCTTCGCCACCAGCTCGATCTCCGGCAAGCGCAGGCACTGGCACTGCTGATCCATCAATTCGGTGTGAGCGAATGTCTGCACCGTGGGATAGAAGCCCTCCCCGCTCAGCCTGACCTGATAGAAAGGCGCAGGCGCGACCAGGTGCGAAAAGACGCCATCCTCTGTCTGGGTAACGAGACTTCCGGCGATCCACACCGCCGCATCGTCCGCCGGGCGTTCATCCTGAAACACGCTTACCCGGCCCTCGATATGGAGCGCCTCCTGCGCCATCGCTCCTCCAGCAGGAGCAGCGGAAGCGGTGAGGAGCAGAGCAAGGCGGGCAAGAGCAGATCGGGTCATGGCGCTCGACTATGAAGCAACATTTCGCGACGACAAGCTGTTTGCCTCGAGCAATCCATAGCTGTGAGCTATGTGTGCCCTATCACTAGGACATGGCCCGCGATTTACCGCTGCCGCAAGCTGTTTTCCATGGGGACTGGAATGCGGGCAATCGTGGTTGGCGGCGGCGTGATAGGCGTCACCGGCGCTTATGCGCTTGCTCGCGATGGCTGGCAGGTTAGCGTGCTCGACGAGGCTTGTGAGCCTGCAATGGGGGCGTCCTGGGGCAATGGCCGCCAGCTGAGCTACAGCTATACCGATGCGCTGGCCCAGCCCGGCTTGCTGGCGTCGCTGCCCCGGCTCGCGCTTGGACTGGACGATGCCTTTCGCATGTCCATGCCGCTGAGTGTATCCGCGATCGGCTGGCTTGCCCGTTTCCTGCGCAATTGCACATCGCAGCGCGCAAGGCGCAACACGCTCGATTGCCTCGCGCTGGCACTGCAATCGCGAGAGGAACTGCATGCCTTGCTGGCGCGGCATGACATCGATTTCGCGCACAAGGTGGCAGGCAAGATGGTGCTCTATCGGGATGGGCTTGCCTTCGCCAAGGCGCAGCATTCCATGGCGATGAAAGTTGCTCACGGGGCCGAGCTGCAGGTGCTTGCCGCAGAGGAAATCGCGCATTTCGAACCAGCGCTTCGCGGTCAGCAGGATCTGGTGGGAGCCATCTATGCCCATGGCGATGAGACCGGCGATTGCTCCAGTTTTACCCGCCAGTTGATGGCGATTGCGACCGCCGAACATGGCGCGCGATTTGTCGGCAACACCAGCGTTGCTGCCATCAGCAGGCACGGCACTGGTGCGGTTGTCCAATGCACCGATGGCGAGGAACTACCAGCCGATCTGGTGGTGGTGAGCGCGGGATTTCGCAGCAGCGCCTTGCTTCGCCCACTCGGCCACAGCCTGCCGATCCAGCCGATGAAGGGCTATTCCTTCATCGCCCCGGCCGGTCCACTTGCTCCGGAAAAATCGGTGACCGATGCAGGGCGCCGGATCGTTTTCACCAACCTCGGCGATGAGGTGCTGGTGGCAGGGCTTGCGGACCTCGGAAATGGCTCACACCAGTGCGATACTGGCCGCATGGCGCAGCTCCTTTCCGCCGCACAGGCTTCCTTGCCGGATGCCGCGCTATACGAACAAGCGCACAGCCAGTGGTGCGGCCATCGCCCTGTCACGCCGAACTCGCTGCCCTACACGCAGATGCTGAAGCCGTGGCTGGCAGTGAACAGCGGCCAGGGCATGCTCGGCTGGACATTGGCGATGGGCTCTGCAGCACGTCTGGCTGAAGCGGTCAGGCAAGCAAGCGGCGCTGCCTCAACGGCAAGCGGGATGGCTCCCGGCACCTGCCCGCAGCAAAGGCTGGCCGGATAGCGCGCCGGTATATTCCCCGTCAGCGATGGCGAGCGCGCCATTCACAAGCAGATAGCGCACCCCGGCAGAGAGCTCTTCAGGCTGCTCATAGCTGGCGCGTGGCACATATGTCGCCGGATCGAGCACTACGATATCGGCCACCATACCCGGCGCGATTGTGCCGCGATCGGTGATGCCGATGAGGTCAGCCGTCTGTGACGTGCTGCGCTGGATGAAGCGCGCGAGGCTCATCATCTGACCTTCGACGACAAGGTCGCGATAGGCCTTGGGAAAGCTCGCATATTTGCGCGGATGGCCGGTGCTGCCATCTGATCCGGTCACGACCCAGTCCTGCACGGCGAACGCGGCGATATCTTCGGGGTTCATGTTGAAGGAGGCCACGCGCATATCACCTTGGCCAAGCAGAGTGATCGCGGCTTCCACCGGATCGAGCCCGAGCGTGTCGGCAAAAGTTTGCAAGGTCTGGCCGCTAGACACCTCGCTCCCGCCGAGTGCGCCAGTAAACAGCAGCGCATCTGCACCGCCGCGTCGCGCCAGATTGCCCTGCATCTGGGCAGCAATCTCCGCCCGAAGATCGGGATCATCGAACCGCCTGCGCAGGCCTTCGAGCCCGCCATCGAGCGCCCAGCGGGGCACCAGCGCATTGCTCACCCGCGTGCCCGAAGCGCGCCAGGGATACTGGTCCGCCGTTACCCGCTGCCCGGCAGCGCGCGCTGCCTCCACCCGCGCGATCACGTCCGCGCTCTGCCCCCAGACCGCAGGGCCGAGCGCCTTCACATGCGATATATGGACCGGCGCGCCCGATGCCTCGCCGATTGCCAGCGCTTCATCGACTGCTGCGAGGAGGCCGATCGAATAGTCGCTCTCGTCGCGCAGATGGGTATCGTAGTAACCGCCCTGTTCGCCGGCACGGGCCGTCAATGCGGCGACTTCATCGAAAGCGGCAAAGTTCTGCGGGGTGTAATAAAGCCCGGCGGAGAAGCCGAAGGCCCCTTTGCACATGGCGCTGGTGACAAGGCCTTCCATCGCTGCCATTTCGGCTGCGTCAGGTGCGCGGTTCTCTTCACCCAACACCGATGATCGCACGTGGCCGAAGCCGACAAGGTAAGCGACATTGCTGCCAATGCCTGCCTCACGTGCTTCAGCAGCCAGCCGCGCGACATTGGGATCGCCATCGCCATCATTGCCGACAACAACGGTGGTTACCCCCTGGAACAGCCATGGCAGATTGGCCCGGGTGCGCTCATCACCGGATTGCAGATCGTAACCGGCATGGGTGTGCGGATCGATGAATCCGGGAGCAACGACAAGACCTGCCGCATCAATTTTCCGATCCGCGATAACCGGCGCGCCAGCCGGAAGCACGGCAACGATTCTCCCGTCGTCAATCGCAATGTCCGACAGCTCCGGCGCCGCGCCCGTTCCGTCATGGACCATGCCGCCCGTGATCAGCAGATCCGCTGCGATTGCGGGAGTCTGCGGCGCGTGCTGGCACGAAGCGAGCGTCGCCAGCGCGGCAATCGCGGCCAGTCCGGACCGGAACCTCACTGCGCCTCGTCAGCCAGCAGCGTTTCCATCATCGCCACGGCACCTTGCACGCCGATCCGCCCGATCAGTTCGCGATCGGTTTCGTCACCCAGTTCGAAGGTCACGCCCGGCGCACCGAATGTGTCGTAGACATAGGCCTTGGAAACACTGCTTCCGGATGTGTGGTTCGAATCCCGGTTGACCTCATAGCCCGGCATCAGCTCGCCATAGCGTTCCAGCCAGCGCGCGGTGAACAGTTCCGGCTCGGTCGGCAGTTCGTCAGGGATGGTGTAAAAAACATCGTGGCTGGTGGAATGGAAATCCAGCATCAGCACAAGGTCCTGCGCCTCGTTCGCCGCAATCGCGTTGAGCAAGCCCTGCATCAGCTGAGTTTCCGGCTGGGTGAACGGCCCCC
Organism: Alphaproteobacteria bacterium; assembly: GCA_030431435.1. Taxonomy (GTDB): domain Bacteria; phylum Pseudomonadota; class Alphaproteobacteria; order Sphingomonadales; family Sphingomonadaceae; genus Alteraurantiacibacter. Next base: position 3,825 of record JAUIJI010000095.1, read on the forward strand.
AGTCACGGTTCAGATCCACCCCGCCGGTGTTGTGCCGCCAGTGACCTCGCGCCACGCCGTCAGGATTGAGGATAGGCACGGCCACCACAAGGAAACGTTCGCGGAATGCGCGCGCCAGATCGGTGTCCGCCATCAGCGTTTCCATGAAAGGGAACATGGCGAGTGCGCCGGTCACTTCGGGCGGATGCTGGCGGCCAACCAGCACCACCAGTTCTCGCGCGCCGGTATTGCCGATGGCGAGGCCGCCGATGGCTCGCCCTTCTGCCGAATTGCCCAGCACGAAGCGTTGCGCCTGCCCGGCTTGCGCCTTGCCAAGCATCCACGCGTCATATGTTTCCTGCGGCAGGATTTCCTGCCCGGCGACAAAAACCGGCTCATCGCCCAGTTGCAGATCGACCCGCGCGAAATCGAGGCCGGAAAACTCGTCCACCTCGACATCACCCGCCGGGACATAGTCCCATGTGGCAAGGTCTGTGCTGGTCTTGGGCCAGTAACGATGGCCGCAAGCGGTATAGGAGAGCTTGACCTGCGTCTCGCTCACGCCGCGCGGGGTGATGCGGAAAGCATACCACGCGCTGCAATTGATCGGCGGCTCGTCCTCCGGCGCGATGACGATGTCGACATTGCCGTCATCATCGATCGTGCAGGAGGACAAAGCGCCGCCGGGGAAGGCGGTGTCGATTGCCAGCAGCTCGCTCTCGCAAGCAAACTCCGGGCCTTGTGTCGTCGGCTCGGCTGCGCGGGCCGGGCTTTCGCCCAGTCCTGCGCAACCTGCCAGCAGCGCCACTGCCCCAAGGGCCGCAAACCGCATCAATCTTCCCCTTTCATCCATCCAGCCGGATCAGAAGTTCCGGCGCAGCTGGAAGGTAAACTGCCGCCCGCGTGCGTTATGCAGGTTCGAGAAGAAGCCATAGCTTTCGTCTGCCAGCGGCGGGGCGGAGTTGAAGAGGTTGTTGATGCCGAAGCGGAAACGCGTTCCGTCCAGCGCACCATCCTCGAAGGTGTAGCCCAGCGACAGGTTCATGGTGAACCAGCTGTCGACCGGGAAGAACGAACCCGGATCCGGATTGGGATCGCCGTTGATGTCGGTTGCATCCTGAGTGACGCTGTCATCGAACACACCGCCGACGTAACGGCCGAACAGGCGCAGATCGACCGGGCCGGATTCAAAGTTCACCGTCGCCGTCCAGCGCCATTTCGGGCGACCGTTCAGCTGGCGAAGCTCACCGATATCACTGATCACGATACTATCCGGCAGGGTGCCGTCAGCAACGGCAGCCAGCAGCTCCTGGCCATCCGAACCGGGCGACTGGAAGAAGCTGTCGAGATAGGCACCGTTGAAGGCAATATCGAGATCACCCAGTCCGGCAACATTGCCGAAATCCCAGAACATCCCGAAGTCCCAACCCTTCACCGTGCGGCTGTCGAGGTTGAAATAGGGGTCCTGCACCAGCAGCACATCGCCCACCGGATCAAGGCCCGTGCCCGCAAACAGCGCGATCTGGTCTGCATCCGGGTCCTCGCGGATAACATTGGGATTGGTGCTACCCTGCAAACGGCGCAGCAGGTCCAGCGCGATTGCATTGTCATCACCGAACACGCCGACGATGCCATCCTGCTGGATGCGCCAGTAATCGACCGTCAGCGTCAGACCCGGCAGGAAGCTGGGTGTGACCACCGCACCGATATTGATGCTTTCCGTTTCCTCCGGCTCCAGCGTGTTCGTGCCCGTGCGCAGGGAGACAGTGCCTTCACCCGAGCAATTGTCGAAGGTGCTGATTTCGCCCTTCAGGATCTGGGCGTAGCACTGCACATAGTCGTCACGCGTGTTCACGCGGGTGGTGCCCGCATCGTTGACCTGCACCAGGTTCGGCGCACGGAAACCCTGCGACCATGCGCCGCGCAGCATCAGCATGTCGAAGATCGTCCAGCTTGCCGCGATACGCGGGACAAAGGCGGTTTCATTGATGTCGGCGAAATGCTCGAACCGGCCAGCCAGCTGGACGTTGAAGTCCTGCACCAGCGGAATGTCCATATCGTCGGAGACCAGCGGCACGAACAGCTCGGCAAAGCCCGAATAGACCTCGCGGCTGCCGCTTGTATCGGGCGATGGGCTCGATCCGAGCACGTCGCTGCCGAAGAAATCGCCGGTCACGCTGTCGGTAAAGGTGATCGTGCCGTCGAGGCGGGGATCGCGATCATCGTAAAAGGTCTCGCGGCGGAACTCGACACCACTCGCCACGCCGACATCACCGCCGGGAAGCGAGAACAGATCGTCCTTCGAGAGCTTGAAATCCCACAGTGCCAGCGTGGTCTCGCCCTTGCGGAACACATCGATACGGATCGCGTCGAGCGCTGCATCAGAGCTGGGCGTGCAATCGCCATTGGCAGGCGCGATATCGACATTGTCGAAATAGCAGCCGCCGTTGAACGGATTGTAGGCGTCAGGCGTGCTGAGGTTGATCTGGTTCTGGAACGCGGTGGTCGAAATACGGCCACGCGTCAGGTCAGTCTTGTTGGCCTGGTGATAGACAAAAGCGGTATCGAAATCCCAGCTACCCAGCTCGCCTTCGAGGCCCGCGACAATGCGGAAATCATTCTTGGTGACAGAGCCGATACGCGGGCCTGCATCGATCACGCGATAGCGTTCCATGATAAGGTCACGTCCGGAAGAGTTCACTCCGTCGATCCCGTCCGTCAGGCGGTTGGGATTGGGCGAGCCATCAGGGAAGGTCACCGGACCCAGCGGGTTCCAGTATGCATTGCGCGAAATGCCGATCGGCACAGCCGTCAGGTTGGCGCTCGATTCACGCAGGCGATCCGATTCCGAACGGTAGAAGCTGCCTTCGAAGTAGAACTCCAGTGCATCGTTCAGCTCGTGATTGAACAGCAAGGAGGCGTTGTAACGATCCTTGTCCGAATAGAGCGTTCGGTCTGCATCGAGGTCATAACGCAGCGGCACGTCCACCGATGTGCCGTTGTCCGCGCAGATGCCATTGCCGAGGTCAAGGCGGCAGCCAGAGAAACTGCTCGGCTGGATCTGGAAGTCATCGTCGCCGATGTCGGTTGAACCGCTGGCACCGGACCCCTGGATATCGAACTGACCCCAAGGGGTGAGCGTGGAGGTGTTGCGGAAGTTGGTGTCGCCTTCCCACTCGGTACCCAGAATGCGCCGATCGAACTGGCGGTCACTGCTCTGCGAATAGAAACGCTCGCTCGCCGGCACGCCGTTCTCATGGAACCAGCCAGCATAGATGGTGATATTGCTGCGGCCTTCGTTGAAATCGAAGCCGAAGCCACCGCGAATGCTGGAGTTCCACAAATTGGTATCATCCGAGATGCGGAAATCGCCCTGCACGAAGCCGCCATCGCGATTGCCGCGCAGAACGGTGTTGACCACGCCTGCCACCGCGTCCGCACCGTAAACGGCCGAAGCGCCATCGCGCAGCACTTCCACACGGCGCACGCTGCCCGGCATGATCGAGTTGGTGTCCGGCGAAACGACGGGGACGAGCAGCTCGGTCTGGAAGCCCGGATCAAGCACCATGCGGCGGCCGTTGATCAACAGCAGCGTGTTGCCAGTGCCCATTTCGCGCAGGTTGATCGAGGCGATATCGCCGCGCGCGCCATTCACGCCGCCTGTGGTGTTCTGCTCATTGAAGGCGACAGAACCGGCCTGCGGGATAGCGCGAAACAGCTCGTCACCTGAACCCGGGTTGATTGCCTCGATTTGCGCTTCTCCCACGACGGTCACCGGCAGCACGTCATCGATCTGCACGCCGCGGATCTGCGAACCGGTGATCACGATCACGTCATTGCTCGACGTGGTCGATTCCTGTCCCGTGTCGGTTTCCGCGCTCTGCGCAGAGGCCATGGTAGGCACGAGCATGCTGGCGCTGGTCAGCAATGCGATCTTTGCAAGTGTTGTCGTCTTCATGGGAGAACCCCCTTTCACCTATCAATCAAATCAATCAGCCAAATGAGCGCCTGGTCATCCAGGCTTCGAAAATTTCAGGCCACTGGCTCAGGATTTCGTCCTGCGATCCCAGCCCCCAGCCGTGTCCGCCCTCCTCGAAAATATGCAGCTCCGCCGCCGCGCCTTGCTGCTTCAGTGCCGAAAACAGGCCGATCCCGTGCCCCGGCGGGGTTATGGTGTCGTCTGCTGCGGAAAAGATGATCGTCGGCGGGCTGTCGGCCGACGCATGGGTATCGAGCGACCATGCGTCTTCAGCCGCGCGAGAAGGATCGCGACCGATGATCTCGCGCCTCGTGCGCGTGGTGTCGAAAGGCGCGCGCATCGAAACGACGGGGAACAGCAGCGCCGCGAAATCGGGCCGCGCGCTGGCCGCCTCATACTGGTCTGCGCCTTCATAGAGAGCATGGTCCGGACGATAGGCGGTGTAGCCAGCCAGATGGCCTCCAGCGGAAAAGCCCATGATCCCGATGCGGTCTGGCCGGATGGCGAATTCCTCTGCCCGACTGCGCACGATCTTCATCGCCCGCTGCGCATCCATGAAGGGAACGCTGGAATCCCAGCCATCATTGGGTAGTCGGAAGATCAATTCGAACACGGTGTAACCACGCAGCTGCAGCCATAGCGAAATGGGCGTGCTTTCCTTCCATAGCTGGATGCGGAAATAGCCGCCGCCACCGCACACGATCACCGCTTTGCCATTGCCGATATTGGGACGGTAAACGCGCATGCGCGGGGTGGAGATATTGCTCACCGCGCCATAGCCGGAGCCTTCGCCGCCGATGCGCTCCGGGCCGGTGACCCCACCCTGACCGGGGGGAGAACCGGGCCAGAGCGGGATTTCCTCAAGCGCCTGCGCGCGTACGACTTGCGGGATCGCAGTGGCAGCGCCGGTGGCAGCCAGCGCCATGCCGCCGTGGAAGAGGGAACGGCGCGAGATCATAGCCTCCCCTCCAGCTTGGCCTGCAATTCCTCGCTGTAGGGGCCGGAGCGTTCGTGGCGTTCGATATCCTCGAGCGGTAGTGGCAGGGGATCGCCCGCAAAGGCCGCGTGCATGCGCTCGGTGTCGAGCGCGCCTTCCCACTTGGCGACCACGACCGTCGCTACGGCATTGCCGATGAAGTTGGTCAGTGCGCGGCATTCGCTCATGAAGCGATCAATGCCGAGGATCAGCGCCATGCCCGCAACCGGCAGCGAAGGCACGACAGAGAGTGTCGCGGCGAGGATCACGAATCCTGCACCGGTCACGCCGGCAGCGCCCTTGGAACTGATCATCGCCACCAGCACCAGCGCCAGCTGCTCGCCCAGCGTCAGGTCAATGCCGACCGCCTGCGCGATGAACAGCGCAGCCAGCGTCATGTAGATATTGGTGCCGTCGAGGTTGAAGGAATAGCCGGTGGGTACGACTAGCCCGACCACGCTCTTCCTTGCGCCAGCGATCTCCATCTTCTCCATAAGGCTGGGCAGCGCTGCTTCGGAAGATGACGTGCCGAGTACCAGCAGCAGCTCGGCACGCAGATATTTGATCAGCGCGAAGATCGAGAACCCTGCGATCCGCGCCATGATGCCCAGCACCACCAGCACGAACAGCAGCGATGTGAGGTAGAAGGTGGCGATCAGCGCGGCGAGATTGGCCAGCGAGCCGATACCGAATTCGCCGATGGTGAAGGCGATCGCGCCGAAAGCGCCGATGGGTGCCAGCTTCATCAGCATGTGCACCAGCTTGAACACGACGTTGCTGAGCGAAGAAATGACATCGATCACAAGATCGCTGTGCGGGCGCGTGGCGGCCAGTGCTACCCCGGCGAGGATCGCCACAAGCAGCACTTGCAATATCTTGCCGCTGGTCATCGCGCTGAACAATGTCGTCGGAATGATGTCGAGGACGAAACCGGCCAGCGACTGCCCCTCAGCCGTCTCGGCATAGGTGGCCACCGCGCCAGCATCGAGTGTGGCCGGATCGATGTTAAGCCCTGCGCCGGGCTGCACCACATTGCCCACCACCAGACCGATGACCAGCGCGAGGGTGGAAAAGAACATGAAATAGGCGATCGCCTTGCCCGCCACGCTGCCCACGGCGGACATGTTCTTCATACCCGCGATGCCAGTGGCCACGGTGAGGAAGATCACCGGGGCGATGATCATCTTTACCAGCTTGATGAAACCATCACCCAGCGGCTTCAGCGAGGCTCCGAACTCGGGGAAGAAATGGCCCACAAGCGCGCCTGCGACGATGGCGGCAAGCACCTGCGCATACAGCATCTTGTAGATCGGCTTGCGTTCGCCAGCCGGATTGACCACTTCGCTGTCGGTTGATGCGACCGCCATTTTCCCCCGTCTTCCTGTCCACCAATGCTGCAACCGCAGCATCGTCTCACAAGAAACAAGAACGGTAAGTGCCGCCTATCGCCAGATCAGGCAATCGCCAGACCCCAAGGAAATAGCGGTGATGGTATAGATGGAGGTTATGTACCCTCGCCCTGCAGCCGCGCGATACCGGCATCGAGATAGGCAATCGTATCGGCAAATGCATCTGTCACACGGCGCAGGAATGCCGGGTCAGGATGGTCGGCGAGGCAGGACGCAAATATCTCGAAACGCGGGACATTGTTTAGCCGGTAACGGTGCAGGCCCGCACCCAGGTGCGAATATGCAGTGAACTGGTCAGTCACCGCCACACCCATGCGCTTTCGCACCAGCGACAGGGCGAGGTGGTAGGTATCGGTAATCGCCACCTCATTGGGAACCACTGCGTGCTGAAGCAGCAATTCGGACAGGATCATTCCCAGCGGCCCACTGTCCCTGATGCCGACGAAATCGGCCTTGTGCAGGATGGACAGGTCAAGCACTTCGTTCGGCTCACCCAGCGGTTCCCCCGAAAGCAGGATCAGCGAGCCTTCGCCCATCACCTTGCTGACCACGCGCCTGTCATTGCTGGCTTCAAAGCCCAGGCACAGGTCACACCGCCGCTCAAGCAGTTCGTGAGCGATCCTGTCCGTGTGAAAGGTGTGAAGGTCGAAATGCAGCTGCGGATCGACTTCGCGCATGCGGGCGACGCATTCCGGCCCCACCGAAAGGCTGAGCGAAGGCAGCATGCCCAGCCGGATCTGGTCCTGCCTGCGGGTGGCGATGTTGGACAGCGACTCGCTGAAAATCGCAAGGCGTCCATAGATATCTTCGGCATCGCGGAACAGTTCATGCGCGGCGGGGGTGGGCAAAAGCCGGCCCTTCTTGCGTTCGAACAGGTCAATGCCGAGCTGGTCCTCGGCATGACGCAACACCTTGCTGACCGAAGGTTGTGACACGTTGAGGTTGCGTGCAGCCCCGCTGATCGAGCCAGCGCGGTAGACGTGATAGAAAATTTCCAATTGCCGCAAACGCATGGCTATTGCCCGATCACTTGAGTTGTCCAGCCCAGCTTGGGCCAAATCCTGCATTCTGCGCAAGCCATGAACGAGAAGCCGCCGCCATTTCACGAAAAGGGCTGCCGACCCGGACGGTGGCAGCCCCTTTGCGTTTCAGATCAGCCGAGGTCAGATGGGGTAGTGTCCCGGTTCGGTCTCGAAGGTGACCCAGCGGGTCTCGGTGAAGGCGTCGATGCCCTGGCGGCCGCCGAAGCGGCCATAGCCTGATGCCTTCATGCCACCGAACGGCATCTGCGGTTCGTCGGATACGGTCGATGCGTTGACGTGGCAGATGCCGGCCTGGATCTGGCGGGCAACCTTCAGGCCGCGCGCGGTATCCTTCGTGAACACGGCGGATGACAGGCCGTATTCGGTATCGTTCGCCAGTTCTATGGCGTGAGCTTCATCCTTCGCACGGATCATGCCGACCACCGGGCCGAAGCTTTCGTCGCGGAACAGCTTCATGTCCGGCGTCACCTTGTCCACCAAATGCGCGGGCATGACCACGTTCTGCGTCGTCTCGCCGCCGACCAGCAGCTCTGCGCCCTTGCTCACCGCGTCCTCGATCAGGCTGTAGCAGTGATCCACGGTCTTGCGATCGACCACGGCGCCAAGCGGGGTATTGCCAGCGGTAGGATCGCCTGCAGGCATGCTTTCCACCTTGGCCTTGAACTTTGCAGCGAACTCGTCAGCCACGGCATCGACCACGATGATGCGTTCGGTCGACATGCAGATCTGGCCCTGGTTCATATAGGCACCGAAAGCGGCAGCCTTCACTGCCTCGTCAAGATCGGCATCCTCGAGCACGATCATCGGCGCCTTGCCGCCCAGTTCGAGCAGGCAGGGCTTCAGATGCTCTGCCGCGCGCTTGGCGATGATCTTGCCGACAGCAGTCGAGCCAGTGAAGTTGATACGCTTGACCTGCGGCGCATCGATCAGCGCGCCGACAACCTCGCCCGCATCCTTGGGGTCGTTGGTGACGACATTCACCACGCCATCGGGGAAGCCTGCCTCGGCAAAGGCCTCGATGATCAGAGCATGGGTGCGCGGGCACTGTTCCGAAGCCTTCAGGATCACGGCGTTACCGCAAGCCAGCGGCACCGCGATCGCACGCACGCCAAGGATGATCGGCGCGTTCCACGGCGCGATACCCAGCAGCACGCCAACCGGCTCCTTCATCGCCATGGCCACGGTGCCTTCATGGTCGGACGGGATGATCTCGCCCGAAATCTGCGTGGTGATCGCGGCCGCTTCGCGCACCATGCCGGCAGCCAGACCCAGGTTGAACATTGCCCAGCCTGCGGTCGCGCCGATCTCGCCCATCATCGCGGCAACGAA
>JAUIJI010000096.1 GCA_030431435.1 Alphaproteobacteria bacterium
CAGACCATGAACACGCCCGCCGTCACCATGGTGGCAGCGTGGATCAGCGCGGAGACCGGCGTCGGGCCTTCCATCGCGTCCGGCAGCCAGGTGTGCAGGCCAAGCTGCGCCGACTTGCCCATCGCGCCGATGAACAGCAGCAGGCACAGGATCGTCATCGTATCGAGGCGCATGCCCATGAAGGTGATGTGCGACACGCCCTGCATGGCAGGAGCCGCTTCGAGGATTGCCGGAATGCTCGTCGTCTGGAACACCAGGAAGGTGCCGAAAATGCCGAGCATGAAGCCAAGGTCGCCGACGCGGTTGACCACGAAGGCCTTGATCGCGGCGGCACCAGCGCTGGGCTTCTTGAACCAGAAACCGATCAGCAGATAGGACGCAAGGCCCACGCCTTCCCAACCGAAGAACATCTGCACGAGGTTGTCGGCCGTCACCAGCATCAGCATGGCGAAGGTGAACAGCGACAAATAGGCGAAGAAACGCGGCTGGTCCGGATCCTCGTCCATATAGCCCCAGCTGTAGAGGTGGACGAGCGCGGAAACGCTGGTGATCACCACCAGCATGACGGCGGTCAGAGTGTCCACACGCAGCGCCCAGTCGAACGTCAGCGCGCCGGATTCCACCCATTTGAGCACCGGCACGACGGAAGCGGTTTCGCTACCCGTCAGGAAGCCGATGAATATGGGCCAGCTCAGCGCGCAAGACAGGAACAGCGCGCCCGTGGTGATCACCTTTGCCGGCACATTGCCGATGGCGCGGTTGCCCAGCCCCGCGATGATCGCTGCCAGCAATGGCGCGAATACGATTACCGAGATGAAGTTCACGTGGCTTACCCCTTCATCCGGTTGATATCGTCCACCGCAATGGTGCCGCGGCGGCGGAAATAGATGACCAGGATCGCAAGGCCGATTGCCGCTTCAGCCGCTGCAACGGTCAGCACGAACATGGCGAAGACCTGTCCGGTCAGGTCACCAAGGAACGCGCTGAAGGCGACGAGGTTGATGTTCACCGACAGCAGGATCAGTTCGATCGCCATCAGGATCACGATCACGTTCTTGCGGTTGAGGAATATCCCCAGCACGCCCAGCACGAACAGGATCGAGCTGACGACGAGGTAATGTTCGATTCCGATCATGAGCGCGAAGCTCCTTCAATCCGTCGGTCCTGAGCTTGTCGAAGGATCACAGCTCGACCCCCTGCCCCACTTCGGGCTGCTTCATTTCGGTAGCGTCCTCCGGACGGCGGGCGTTCTGCTTGCCGATATCCTGATGGCCGCGAGCCGCGCGGCTTTCACGGTGCGTCAGCACGATCGCTCCGATCATGGCGACGAGCAGGATGATGCCGGCCATTTCGAACAGGAACAGGTAACGGCTGTAGAGCAGCGCGCCGATGCTTTCGGTATTGCTTCCGTCCAGCAGCGGCATGGCGCTGCCGTCAGGCGATCCCAGTTCGATGGCACCCACGCGGTAAGCACCGATGCCCAGCACCAGCTCTGCCAGCAGGATCAGTGCGATCACCGCACCCAGCGGCGCGTTCTTCACGAAGCCCGCGCGCAATTCGGCGAAATCGATGTTGAGCATCATCACGACGAAGAGGAACAGCACCGCGACCGCGCCGACGTAGACGATCACCAGCAGCATGGCGATGAACTCCGCCCCCACGAGGACCATCAGGCCCGCCGCGTTGAAGAAGGCGAGTATCAGCCAGAGGACGGAATGGACCGGGTTGCGCGCCATCACGACCATCGCTCCGGAAGCGATGACCAGCACGGCAAACAGGTAAAAGGCGAGAGTATGGATCATGATGCCCCGTTCAGATGCCCGCGCGCTTAACGATACGGCGCATCGGCTTCAAGGTTCGCGGCGATTGCCCGCTCCCACTTGTCCCCGTTCGCCAGCAGTTTTGCCTTGTCATAGAGCAGTTCCTCGCGCGTTTCGGTCGCATATTCGAAGTTCGGCCCTTCAACGATTGCATCCACCGGGCACGCCTCCTGGCAGAAACCGCAATAGATGCACTTGGTCATGTCGATGTCGTAACGCGTGGTGCGGCGGCTGCCGTCATCGCGCGGTTCGCTCTCGATGGTAATCGCCTGCGCCGGGCACACGGCCTCGCACAGCTTGCAGGCGATGCAGCGTTCCTCGCCATTGGGATAACGGCGCAAAGCATGCTCGCCGCGAAAACGCGGGGAAAGCGGGTTCTTCTCGAAGGGATAGTTGATCGTCACCTTCGGCTTGAAGAGGTACTTCAGCGTCAGCCAGTGGGCCTTCACGAATTCCCACAGGGTGAACGATTTGATGAGTTGTGCGGCGGTCATTGGTCGGAGCTCAGTTTTCTAAAGGATGTGAACATTTCATCGATCAATGCGCGCTCGTTTTGAATGAAATCGCAGATTCCGACATGTGTCGGGGTAGAACCAGAGTTCCTGCTACCTAGGCCAGCACGCAACATCCCATGTTCCAAAGGAACCATGTAAATCATGAATGAGTTTGTACCGCCAAGCCTTGTCCAAGCGGAAAAACCGCCATCAGCCCTTCTTCGAATTGTTGCAAACTCCATACCGTCGAGCAAATTTCCTGAATCATAGGTTGCGACCACGGGAAAATCTCGATCACGAGTTTGATCGAGTTGATCGACGCTACCTTCCAACAACAGTGCAAGATCGGGATCTTCAGGTGTTGATTCAAAGAGTTCGTCAACGTTATCCCGCTCGACAAGGTTGCAGATCAAGATGCCCTGTTGTTCCGGTTGAGCAACCTGCGCCACCGCTGAGACAGGTAGCGACGCCAACGCAAAGGCGAGTACAGGCTTGATCATCCCCACCTCGTCAGCATCAGATAGCCGCTAACGGCGAAAACAAAGAACAGGCTCAGCGGCAGGAACACCTTCCAGCCCAGGCGCATCAGCTGGTCGTAGCGATAGCGCGGTACGGTCGCCATCACCCAGCTGAAGCAGAAGAAGAAGAACAGGATCTTCAACAGCAGCCAGACGATGCCCGGAATGTCGAACCACGGAATCAGGTCGATGTTGAGCGGCGGCAACCAGCCACCGAAGAACAGGATGCTGGTGAGCGCGCACATCAGCAGGATGTTGGCATACTCACCCAGCCAGAAGAGCGCGAAGCTCATGCTGGAATATTCGGTCTGGTAACCGGCGACGAGTTCGGATTCCGCTTCGGTAAGGTCGAACGGCACGCGCTGCGTTTCAGCCAGCGCGGAGATGAAGAACATCACCATGATCGGGAACAGCAGCGGATTGAAAAAGAAGCCGTTGATGATCCAGAAGTGGTTCTCCTGGGCCAGCACGATCTCGTTCAAATTGAACGTGCCCGCCCACAGCACCACGCAGACGATGATGAAGCCGATGGAAACCTCGTAAGAGATCATCTGCGCAGAGGCGCGCATGGCGGAGAAGAACGGATACTTCGAGTTCGACGCCCAGCCCGAAATCACCACGCCGTAAACGCCGAGAGAGCTGACCGCGAAGATATAGAGCAGGCCGACATTGATATCCGCCAGCACAGCTTCCGGCCCGAAGGGGATCACCGCCCAGCTCAAGAGCGCCACCGTGAAGGTGAGGATCGGGGCAATGATGAACAGGCCCTTGTTGGCAGCAGAGGGAATGATGGTTTCCTGGAGGAACACCTTCAGACCATCGGCAAAGCTCTGCAACAAGCCAAACGGGCCGACCACATTGGGGCCGCGCCGCAGGTTGATCGCCGCCCAGACCTTGCGGTCCATATAGATGATCATGGCCACGCCAAGCATCAACGGCAGGGCGATCAGCAGGATGCCGCAAATGGTCGCGACAAACCACGCCCAGTCAGCATTCATGCCAAGCGAGATGAAGAATTCGGTCATTCCGCAGCCTCCGCCAGCGTGTCACCCAGGATCAGTTCGTTCGAGCACTGCTGCATCACGGCGCTGGCGCGCGCGATCGGGTTGGTGAGATAGAAATCCTTGATCGGCGACGGGATTGCGCCAGTAGGGCTGGCATTGCCCTTCACGGCCTTCGCCACCGCGCCGTAATCCGCCACTTCGCCATCATGGGCGAGAGCAGGGACTTCAGCGAACATCGCTGCGCGCAGTTCATGGAAACTGTCGAAGCCCACAGTCACGCCCAGCGCATCTGCCAGAGCACGCAAGATCGTCCAGTCTTCGCGAGCATCGCCCGGAGCGAACACCGCCTTGTCACCGCGCTGCACGCGGCCTTCGGTGTTCACATAGGTGCCGGGCTTCTCGGTGTAGGCGCTGGCAGGCAGGATGATATCCGCCGCATGCGCGCCCTTGTCACCGTGATGGCCTATATAGACCTTCAGGCTGTCCTCGAACTTGCTGAAATCCACCTCGTCCGCGCCGAGCGCCAGCAGCACCTTGGGCTTGGCCTTGGCAATGTCAGCAATGCCGCCATCCTGCGCGTAACCGAGCATCAGCGCACCCATGCGCGCAGCCGAGATATGGAGCGCGTTGAAGCCGTTCCAGCCATCGCGTACCATGTTGAAATCATTGGCGATCTTCACCGCCGAAGCATGGGCACCCGCAGCAAAGCCACCCGCGCCGATAATCACGGCAGGCCTTTCCGCAGCCTTCAGCGCCTCAGCCACTTCGGCAGGCAGGTTGGAGAGAACCGATGCATCCTCACCCAGGAACGTCGCCTTGTAGGTCGGATCCCATTCAGGGCCGACAATGAACACCTTCGCACCCTTGCTGGCGGCCTTGCGCAGGCGCACGTTCACCAGCGGCGCTTCCCAGCGGACATTGCTGCCCACGATCAGCATGGCGTCTGTTTCCTCGATGCCCGAGAAGCCGGAATTGAAGTTCACCGCCGCAAGGTTGGACGTGTCATAATCCATGCCGGTCTGGCGGCTCTCGATCAGGCCGGAACCCGAAGCCTTGAGCAGCGCCTTGGCGGCGAACATCGTCTCGCAATCGAGCATGTCGCCAGCGACAGCCGCAATGGACTTGCCGGGCTTGGCCGCAGCGATCTTCTTGAAGGCCTCGTCCCACGTCGCTTCGGTGAGCTTCCCGCGCTTGCGGAGCCACACCTTGTCGAGGCGGCGGCGCGTCAGGCCATCGACCTGGTAACGCGCCTTGTCCGAAATCCACTCCTCGTTCACATCGTCATTGATGCGCGGGAGGACGCGGAGCACTTCCCTGCCCCTGCTGTCGATCCGGATGTTCGAGCCGACCGCGTCAGACACGTCGATGCCCCAGGTCTTCTTCAGTTCCCACGGACGCGCTTCGTAAGCGTATGGCCCGCTGGTGAGCGCGCCGACCGGGCACAGATCGATCACGTTGGCAGACAGCTCGTGCTTGGCCGCCTGCTCAAGGTAAGTGGTGATCTGCATGTCCTCGCCGCGATAGAGCGCGCCGATCTCGTCCACGCCGGCGATCTCTTCGGAGAAGCGCACGCAGCGGGTGCAGTGGATGCAGCGGGTCATGATCGTCTTGATCAGCGGGCCCATGTGCTTGCTCGTCACCGCGCGCTTGTTCTCGTGATAGCGCGAGCCGCCACGGCCATAGGCGATGGACTGGTCCTGCAAGTCACACTCACCGCCCTGGTCACAGATCGGGCAATCGAGCGGGTGGTTGATCAGCAGGAATTCCATCACGCCTTCGCGCGCGGTCTTCACCATTTCGCTGTCAGTGCGGATTTCCTGCCCTTCGGTGGCGGGAAGCGCGCACGAAGCCTGCGGCTTGGGCGGCCCCGGCTTCACTTCCACCAGGCACATGCGGCAATTGCCCGCGATGCTCAGGCGCTCGTGATAGCAGAAACGCGGGATTTCCTTGCCCGCGAGTTCACACGCCTGCAGCACGGTGGCGCCAGCGGGAACCTCGATTTCCTGTCCGTCTACGGTGACTTTGGGCATTACTGCACTTCCTGCGGGTTTTCGGCCGGTGCCGGTGCGTTGTTGTTGGCGGCGTGCCAGAGGCTTTCGCCAATCCATAGGCGCAATGTTTGCGGTGAGATATCGAGCTGTTGCCCATCCGGAATACAGGCGCTGAGCAGCGGAACGATGTTTGAAATTGCTTGGCTTTCAAGCTCGGAACCGGGAGCGGTCCGGAAAAACAGGTCTGCCGCACTGGGTGATTGCGCGACCACGCAATCCGAAAAATCCATCACGGATCGCACTGCAGGATTGTTGGCGGACAGCGGATAGCTGCGCTCGCCTATCACGTTTCCGGCAACCGCCCAGGTTGCGCCATCCGGATAGGCATCGAGATAGGCTTCCTGCAGGTACCATTCGCGCATCGAAGCGGGAGTATACCTGAGGCGCGCGCCTGTTTGATGAGAGCGGGTAACGCGACGAAGGCAGGTCTGGATCGGATAGCGGTCCATTACCTCGTTGTTCGCAAGTCCGATCTGATCGAAGCGGTTGAAACCGAAATCGGTGCGGGCAAGCAAATCCAGCGCCTTTTCATTCGACCTGTCGTAGATGCAACGGGCGAACTGGTCCTCCATGCTCTGCCCGCGGTCACGAGTGGCCGCACCCAGCTGCGCCGGATCAACGAAATGCAGTGGAGCAGTCGGGAACTGACGGTCACGGCGGATGCGCGAGTTGAGCGGTGTATAGTCATTGTCATTGCTCTGCGCCTGCACAGCAGACGGCATTGCGACGCCCGCGACCATTCCGGTCGAGGCGGCCAGCATCAGGCCTGCAGCAAGAGCAACGAGAGATTTCATTCAGCAGCCTCCGCAACCGCGCCATGCCGTTCCGCGATGCGGCGTTCGATTTCCGGGCGGAAGTGCTTGAGCAGGCCCTGGATCGGCCATGCGGCTGCATCGCCCAGCGCGCAGATCGTGTGGCCTTCCACCTGCTTGGTGACGTTGTAGAGCATGTCGATTTCCTCGACATTGGCATCACCCGTTTCAAGGCGAGTCATCACGCGCCACATCCAGCCCGTGCCTTCGCGGCAGGGCGTGCACTGGCCGCAGCTCTCGTGCTTGTAGAAATAGGACAGGCGGCTGATTGCACGCACGATATCGGTGGACTTGTCCATCACGATAACGCCAGCGGTGCCGAGACCAGAACCCAGCTCCTTCAGTCCGTCAAAATCCATATGCGCATGGCGGATCTGCTCTGCCGGAACCAGCGGGACAGACGAACCTCCGGGGATCACCGCGAGGAGGTTGTCCCAGCCACCGCGAATCCCGCCGCAGTGCTTTTCAATGAGCTCCTCGAAGGTGATGCTCATCGCTTCTTCGACGACGCAGGGCTTTTCCACGTGGCCGGAGATCTGGAACAGCTTGGTGCCCTTGTTGCCTTCTCGGCCGAAGCTGGAGAACCAGCTGGCTCCGCGACGCAGGATGGTGGGCACCACGGCGATGCTTTCCACATTGTTCACCGTGGTCGGGCAGCCATAGAGGCCTGCACCTGCCGGGAACGGAGGCTTGAGGCGGGGCTGGCCCTTCTTGCCTTCGAGGCTTTCGATCATCGCGGTTTCTTCACCGCAGATGTAAGCACCCGCACCGCGGTGCAGGAACACGTCGAAATCGTATCCGGTGCCGCTGGCGTTGTTGCCGATCAGACCTGCCTCGTAAGCCTCGTCAATCGCGGCCTGCAGCGTTTCTGCCTCGCGGATATATTCGCCGCGAATGTAGATATAGGCAGCCCGCGCGCGCATCGCGTAACCGGCGCACAGCGCGCCTTCGATCAGCTTGTGCGGATCGTGACGGATGATCTCGCGGTCCTTGCACGAACCCGGCTCGGACTCGTCAGCATTGATGACGAGGAAGGACGGGCGGCCATCCTTGCTTTCCTTGGGCATGAAGGACCACTTCATGCCGGTGGGGAAACCGGCGCCACCGCGACCGCGCAGGCCCGATGCCTTGATTTCCTCGATAATGTCGTCCTGCGCCTTGGACAGCAGGGCCTTGGTATCGTCCCAGTCGCCGCGCTTGCGGGCAGCATCGAGTGTCCACGGCTGGAAGCCATAGACATTGGTGAAGATGCGATCCTTGTCCTCAAGCATCACCACTCTCCCCGGTAATCGTGGTTTTCGGTGACCATGTCCTTCAGCGAAGACAGCGCATTGGCCGGTTCCGAAGTGTGGCGACCCGGCTCCTGCGTGCCGGCCTTGGGTGTTTCGCCGGCAGCAAGCGCTTCGAGCACCTTGTCGAGCCTTTCCGGCGTCAGGTCTTCGTAATTGTCATCGTTGATCTGCACCATCGGCGCGGTGGCGCAATTGCCCATGCATTCCACTTCGGTGAAGGACCACAGGCCATCGTCCGATATGTGGCCGGGCTTCATGCCGCGCTTCTTGCAGGCGGCGATAATGTCATCAGAGCCACGCAACATGCAGGGCGTGGTGCCGCACACCTGCACATGGAATTTCCCAACCGGTTCAAGGTTATACATGGTGTAGAAGGTCGCGACTTCGAGCACGCGGATCACCGGCACATCGAGATATTCGGCGACATATTCGATCACCGGCAGCGGCAGCCAGCCCTGCGTATCGGTCTCGCGGCCAACCTGGCGCTGCGCAAGGTCAAGCAGCGGCATGACAGCCGATTTCTGGCGCCCTTCGGGATAGCGCTTGATGGCCGTGTCAGCCTTCGCCTTGGTATCCGCATCAAATGCGAAATTGCCCCAGCGAGCCCGCAGTTCGGGCGTATCGGGAGCGATCTTACGCGCGGCCATGGCCGAGCCTCCGTTCAAGATAGCGGCCCGCATAGAGGCCAACGACTGCCGCGAAGGCAGTGGAAAGAATATCCTTCAGCGGCGCTTCACCGTGAAACGCGGCGAGATATGCCGCGACGGCAGAAGCAAAGGCCGCAAAAGCTGCGACGAGGATGAAGAGCTCGCGCGCGATCACCGGATGAACTCCACGCGAGAACACTTGTCACCTTCGAAGGAATAGACGGCGATCACGTCAAACGGCTCGACCAATTCGGAACCGTCGCTGGCAGGGCCGCGTGTCACATGCTCGCGGAAGAGCACGTAATTGCCGATGGCCTGCTTCTCGGTGATCTCGGCATGGTTCTGCGGCCACTTGGCGAAAGCGGCAGCAAGGCCCGAACGCGTGCCTTCCTTGCCCTCGCGCACGACATCGCCGCGATAATTCGCCTCGCACGCATCGTCAGTCATGTAGGACACATAGGTGTCTACATCCTGCGCGTTATAGGCGGCAATCATGGCCTCTGCTGTGGCGAGATTGCTCACCGGTCACACTCCCCGAACACCACGTCGATCGCGCCGAGGATGGCGGTTGCGTCTGGCAGCATGTGGCCTTTGCACATGAAGTCCATCGCCTGCAGGTGGCTGAAGGCCGTCGGGCGAATTTTGCAGCGGTATGGTTTGTTCGAACCATCGCTCACCAGGTAGACGCCGAATTCGCCTTTGGGGCTTTCGGTCGCCACATAGACCTCACCGGCGGGCACGTGGAAGCCTTCGGTGTAGAGCTTGAAGTGGTGGATCAGCGCTTCCATCGACTGCTTCATTTCGCCGCGCTTGGGCGGGGAAACCTTGCGGTCGCTGCTGGCAATCGGGCCTTCGGGAATCTCCGCGAGGCACTGCTTGATGATCTTCGCGCTCTCGTAAACTTCCTTCACGCGGACCATGAAGCGGTCATAGCAGTCCGAATTTGTGCCCACGGGAATGTCGAAATCCATGCGATCATAGACTTCGTAGGGCTGGCTCTTGCGAATATCCCACGGGATGCCGGCAGCGCGGATCATCGGGCCGGAAAAGCCCCAGCGCACCGCGTCTTCCTTGCTGACAACGGCGATATCGACGTTGCGCTGCTTGAAGATGCGGTTGTCCATGACGAGGCTCATCGCATCGCCGAACAGTTCCGGCAGGCGGCCATCGACCCAGTCACCGATGTCGGTAAGCAGCTTCAGCGGAACGTCCTGGTGCACGCCACCGGGACGCAGATAGGCATGGTGCATGCGCGCGCCGGACATGCGCTCGAAGAAGTTCATGCAGTCTTCGCGCAGTTCGAACACCCACAGGTTGGGCGTCATCGCGCCAACGTCCATCACATGCGCGCCGATGTTGAGCATGTGGTTGCAGATGCGCGTCAACTCGGCGAACAGCACGCGCAGATACTGCGCCCGGATCGGCACCTCGACATTCAGCAGCTTCTCGATCGCAAGCACATAGGAGTGCTCCATCGCCAGCGGAGAGCAATAGTCGAGGCGGTCAAAATAGGGCAGCGCCTGCAGGTAGGTCTTGTATTCGATCAGCTTCTCGGTGCCGCGGTGGAGCAGGCCGACGTGCGGATCGATCCGTTCGATGATCTCGCCATCAAGTTCCATCACCATGCGCAGCACGCCGTGCGCCGCGGGGTGCTGCGGGCCGAAGTTGATCGTGTAATTGGTGATCTCTTCGCCGGTGGTGGTCGGCGAGCTATCGAGCTGCATCTCGCTCATTCGCCTTCCTCCTTCTTGCCATCTTCCATCTTGGGCGGATCGGCTTTTGTGTGTTCGGCCGCCTTCTCGTCAGCCTTTGCGCCGGCTCCGGTCTGCTCTGGCTTCTCGGTCGTCTTGGGATCATCGACCGGCGGCTCATGCGCCTTCTCGTCACCCGGCAGGATGTATTCCGCGCCTTCCCACGGGCTCATGAAGTCGAAGCTGCGGAAGTCCTGCGCCAGTTCGACCGGCTCATAGACGACGCGCTTCTCTTCTTCCGAGTAACGCAGCTCGTGATAACCGGTAAGCGGGAAGTCCTTGCGGAAGGGATGGCCTTCAAAGCCATAGTCCGTGAGGATGCGGCGCAGATCGGTGTTACCGTCAAACAGCACGCCGTACATGTCGAACACTTCGCGCTCGAGCCAGCCGGCGTTGGGCCACAGCGTCGTGACGGTGGGAACCGGCGTCGCCTCGTCCGTGCTCACCTTCACCATCACACGGTGGTTCTTCGTGAGGCTCAGCAGCATGTAAACCACTTCGAAACGCTCTGCGCGTTGCGGGTAGTCGACACCGGCCATTTCCATCAGTTGCTGGTAGCCATGTTCGTCACGCAGCAGACGCAGAGCATCCTCGATGCTCTCACGCTTAACGGTCAGCACGATCTCGCCGTGCTGCTCTTTTGAAGAGACGACCATGTCACCAAGCGCGGTGACCAGCGCATCCTTCACGCCCTCATTGGACGCAAAGCGCGGAGCGGAGTGCAGAACGGTAGCCATCAGCGTTCAATCGTCCCTTCGCGGCGAATCTTGCGCTGCAGCTGCATCACGCCATAGAGCAGCGCCTCGGCTGTCGGCGGGCAGCCCGGGATATATATGTCCACTGGCACGATCCGGTCACAGCCGCGCACCACCGAATAGGAATAGTGGTAATAGCCGCCGCCATTGGCGCAGCTGCCCATGGAGATGACGTATTTCGGTTCCGACATCTGGTCGTAGACCTTGCGCAGCGCCGGGGCCATCTTGTTGCACAGCGTACCGGCCACGATCATCACGTCCGACTGGCGCGGGGATGCGCGCGGAGCAACGCCGAAGCGCTCCATGTCATAGCGCGGCATGTTGACGTGGATCATCTCCACCGCGCAGCACGCGAGCCCGAAGGTCATCCACCACAGCGAGCCGGTACGCGCCCATTGGAACACGTCTTCGGTGGAGGTGACGAGGAAGCCCTTGTCATTCACCTCTGTCTGCAGGGCGTTGAAATAGTCCTGGTCGGGCTGGCGGACTTCACCGCCCTGTGCCGTGGCAAGATTGTCGGGGGATGTCATTTGCTGTGCCATGTGATTGCTCAATCCCAATCAAGGGCCCCCTTCTTCCATTCGTAGGCGAGGCCGATGGCCAGGATGCCGAGGAAGATCATCATGCCGCCCCAGCCCGCCCAGCCGGTATGCTCGAGGCTGACGGCCCAGGGGAACAGGAAAGAGGCTTCCAGGTCGAACAGGATGAAGCTGATCGCCACGAGGTAGAATCGCACGTCAAAGCGATCGCGCGCGTCCTCGAACGCGGGGAAGCCGCATTCATACTCGCTAAGCTTCTCCGCATCCGGGTTATGCGCACCGGTCAGGCGCGAAACCCCCATGGGGAGGAAAACGAACAGGGCAGAAAGGCCCAATGCAATTCCAAGGAAAAGCAGGATCGGCAGATATTGTGTCAGGTCGACCAAGACAGACTCGATTTGCTGTGGGTTTCGTGTGCGCCTCTAGGCAATGCGGCCCCATCCTGCAAGGCCAACAGAGGCGGATTTCAGGGAGTTTCGGCCATAAGCGGGGGATCGAGAGGCAAACTACGTATTATGGTCGGTAGCAATTGCGCCCCTTCACGCAATTTACCGCCTTCTGCGAAGCTGCC
>JAUIJI010000097.1 GCA_030431435.1 Alphaproteobacteria bacterium
CTTCCACCGTGTTCGATACCGAAAGCCGCGACGGGCTGCGCACGCATTATGCCGAAGGATACCGCACCTCCTATTCAGGCGATGTCGATGCGCATGATCCCTTCGTGAAGAAGATCAACCGGCGGCTGAACGATTTGCTGGGTATAGAGCCGGGATTTGGCGAGACGATCCAAGGCCAGCGTTACATGCCCGCGCAGGAATTCAAGGACCATCACGACTGGTTCCATCCCAACACCAATTACTGGGATTACGAGATGAGCCGCGGTGGCCAGCGCGCGCTGACCGCGATGGTGTTCCTCAACGAGGTGGAGGAAGGCGGCACCACAGACTTCACCGAGCTGGAGATTTCCATCGAGCCAAAGCCGGGCGTCCTGCTGCTGTGGAACAATGCCGATGTCGATGGCCTGCCCAACCGCCACACGCTTCACGCAGGACGGCCCGTGGTAAAGGGCGTGAAATACGTCTTCACCAAATGGTACCGCGCGCAGCGGTGGAAGTGACGGCTGCTCAGGCCTTTGCCAGAGCGTCCGCGATCAGCTTGCGGCTGTTTTCAACGCCATAGAGCGCAATGAAGCTGCCCATGCGCGGCCCCTGGTCGCTGCCCAGCAGCGTCTGATAGAGCGCCTTGAACCAGTCGCGCAGGTTCTCGAATGCGTACTCTTCCTTCTTGCCGATTTCATAGACCTCGGTCTGCATATCCTCAGCCGAAGTGTCAGCGGGAATGGTGGCGAGATATGCGTCAAGCTCGCGCAAAGCCGCTGCTTCGTTGGCAGCAGGCGCACGGCGATTGAGCGTCGGTGCCACAAAGTCGCGGTTGTAGGCGAGCGCGGTGCCGACCAGCACGTCGAGATCGGGATAGGCTTCGGGCGAGGCATCGGCGATGTAATTGCCGAGATAAGCCCACACCTGCTCGCGCGTGGCCTCCGCGCCCAGCACGCTGACGAGATTGAGCAGCAGGCCATAGGTGACGGGCAGCGTGTCGCCTGCGCCCTCTACGTTTCCGGTGGCATCCTTGCCCGCAGCATGCAGCAGGTTCCACGCCGGATTACCCATGCGCTTGTCCCACTCCTGCCCGGGAATGGCCGCGCGGAACTGCCAGTATTCGTCCACCGCGCGCGGGATCACACCGATGTGCAGCTGCTTGGCACTCTTGGGATTGGCGAAGAGGTAATGGCCAAGGCTCTCCTCGCTGCCATAGGTCAGCCATTCCTCGATCGAGAGGCCGTTGCCCTTGGACTTGGAGATCTTCTCGCCATTGGCATCGAGGAACAGCTCGTAGATCATGCCCTCCGGCTTGCGCCCGCCGAGCACCTGCACGATGCGGCCGGACTGGGTGACGCTGTCAGTCAGATCCTTGCCGCACATCTCGTAATCCACGCCCAGCGCATACCAGCGCATGGCCCAGTCCACCTTCCATTGCAGCTTGGCCTGTCCGCCAAGGATGCAATGCTCGATGGTCTCACCATCGTCCTCGAAGCGCACGATACCGGCCTCGGCATCGACCACCTCGACCGGCACCTGCAGCACGATGCCGCTCTTCGGGCTGACGGGCAGCACGGGCGAATAGGTCTTGCGGCGCTCCTCGCGCAGCGTGGGCAGCATGATCGCCTGGATATCGTCATACTTGCGCAGCACTTGGCGGAGCGCTTCGTCGAACGCGCCGGAATTGTAGCGATCGCTGGCAGAGACGAATTCATAATCGAAACCGAAACGATCGAGGAAATCCCGCAGCCGTGCATTATTGTGGTGGGCAAAGCTCTCATGCGTGCCGAAGGGATCGGGAATGCGCGTCAGCGGCTTGCCGAGGTTTTCGGACAGCAATTCCTTGTTGGGAACATTGTCCGGCACCTTGCGCAAACCGTCCATGTCATCGCTGAAAGCGACGAGGCGCGTGGGCGCAGGCGTTCCGTCCTCGCTCGCCACGATCTCGTATGCGCGGCGCACCAGCGTGGTGCGCAGCACCTCCTGGAAGGTGCCGATATGCGGCAGGCCCGAGGGGCCGTAACCCGTCTCGAACAGCACGGGCACGATATTGCCGTCCTGGTCCTTCTTGGAACCATTGAACCGCTTCACCAGTTTCATGGCTTCCTGGAAGGGCCATGCCTTGGAGGTTCGGGCGGCAGAGATCAGTGCTTCGTCAAACATGGCGGGCGCTTTTGCCCAAAGAGCCGTATTTCGCAAGCGCGAAAGAGCCTGCACGGCCCTCCAGCAGCAATAAGGATCACTTCAGGAGCCCATTTTGGATCTCATTACCCCTATTCGCGAACAGGTCGAAGCCATGATTATCGGCGCGGCCTCAATACTGCCCAATCTTGCCCTCGCCCTTGTCGTCGTCTTCTTCACCTGGCTGCTGGCCAAGGGCGCGGTGCGCATTGCAAACCGCATGACCGGCAAGTCTCGTGTGCGACAGGACCTCAAGAACCTCACCGCCACGCTGGTGCGCGTCTTCATCTGGATCTTCGGCCTGCTGATCGCCGCTGCGGTGGCCATTCCCGGCTTTACGCCCGCCGGCATGATCGCTGGCCTCGGCGTGGGTGCGCTCGCCATCGGCTTTGCCTTCCAGGACATTTTCGAGAACTTCCTGGCAGGCGTGCTGATCATGCTGCGCGACAAGATGAACATTGGCGACTACATCGAGGCTGACGGGATTGACGGGACCGTGGAGCAGATCACCCTGCGCGAAACGCATATCCGCCAGTTCTCCGGCGAGCTGACGATCCTGCCCAATTCGATGATCTTCAAGAACGCGGTGAAGATCTATTCCGAACGGCCACAGCGCCGCTTCCAGCTGATGGTCGGGGTAGGCTACGATACCGATCTCGAATATGCCGAAAAGGTGATCCGCGATGCCGTGGAGGCCCTGGATACAATCGAGAAAGACAAGGGCGTGGACGTGCGTGCTGACACCTTTGGCGGCAGCTCAATCGATTTCCTCGTCCGCTGGTGGGTCGATACCACGCAGAACAGCCTGTTCATGGTCCATCACGAAGTCGTGCTGGCGATCAAGAAGGCGCTCGACAAGGCGGAGATCGACATCCCCTTCCCCATTGTCACCAACATGTTCCCTCAAGCCCTGCCGGTGGAAGGCAAGGTGGAACAGATGGCAAAGGCCGCGAACGAAAGCTGATCTTCAGGCGATGGCCACTTCGGTCAGCACCCAGCCATCGGCGCGCTTGGCATAGCGCGCCGCCAGCTGTTTGCGCGACGTCACGATGCCAGCGGCATTGCCTTGCAGCCGCGCCATCTGCACCAGCGTTTCGCTGCCCTCGAAATCCTCGGCGGTTTCGACGGTGCAGGCGATGCTGGCCGTCGCGGTCGCACCATCCGGGGCGAGCGACAGCTGCGCAGGTTCGTCGTCCAGCGCCAGCCTGCTGATCCGCGCTGACAAGTCAGGTGCATTGCCATTGGCGAAGAGCTTTGCCGTGTTTCCGGCACCGCCCTTGTTGAAGGCGCGCAGGAATTCGCGGTTAAGCCCCTCGATGGCACGCTCATCCTGCAGGCGGGCGAGTGCGGCCTTGCTGCCATCCTCTGCCAGCGCGGCGGCGGGCAGTGCGACTGCTGCAGCGGGAGTTGCCACCAGTGCCCCCACCTTGAGGAAGCTGCGGCGCGATGTGTCTGTTCTTGTGCTCATGGCTTATGCCTCCCCCTGCTGGGTGAAGAAACGCTCAAGGTCGAACTGCCCCGCGTGGCGCAGCAATGCGGAGACCGGGCTGATGCTCAGCCCCTCGGTACCGCAGTGATAGCCGATGCCGATATCATGCATGGTGCGCATGTTGAGAAGGATGGTGCCCAGCGTGCCGTTGCACGCCTCCTCGATCCAGTAGAGGAAATAGAGCCCGTCGCGGATCTTCACCTGCGCGCCTGAGCCCGCCCATTGCAAGCCAGCCGAACGCTCGGGCGTAAAGATGATCCAGCTGGTCGTGTTCGGCGTCGAATAGAGATGCATCGACGTGAGGCCGGGCTGATAGGAATAGGTGATGCAGCGCCCCAACATGTCGAGCGTATATTCATGCCGCGCATCGCCCGGATCTGGTGCTCCATCGGCAACCAGCCTGCCGAACAGGTGGCGGCACCCTGCTTCATTGGCGATGTAGGGCGTGTTGAGATAGCCGTTGTAGCAAGTCGCCTTGCCCTCCTCGAAATCGAGCACGGTGATGTGGCCATCGTGATTGGGCTCGCCCGACAGCGCATGGCCAAACAGGAACACGCCGTCGATGGCTTCCCACGCGTGATAGCGCGCGGTGATCCACGATCCGCCATCCTTGCGATAGCGCAACTCGTCCACGCTGGAGAACTCATATTCCATCACCGGGCCATCGTCATACTCGACGCGAACATCGCGACCGATCAGCGCCTCGCTCGGGCTTTCGACGTGATAGGCCATGCCGGTCGCGCCGCTGCCTTCACCCACGGCGCGGCCGAACACAGTGGTGTTGTCCGGCACGATCGCGTCGACTTCCGCCTTGGTCATGGTGCGATAGGTTTCCATCGGGCGATAGACGGCCCGCGCGCCCTTGGCGGTGGCATCGACATCGGCTGTCTGGCCGGGGCCGGGACGCGGCAGCATGGGCCCGCCATCTGTGCTTCCGAAATCCTCGAACTTGGCGATCTGGCCCAGCCATTCGCCAGTCCCGCGGAAGGCCTGGAATTCCAGCTCGTCCGCCGCGTTGAAGCCCAGCCGCAAGCCGACCTGCTCCAGCGCGTTCACGTCAAAGGCATAGACGGTGAAAATACCCGAAAATTCGCATTCGGTGCGGGTGTAGATGTATTTGCCGTGGCCGATCTCGATATAGTCCGCAGGCGCGCAATATCCTTGCGAGCGGTCCATGCGGGTCAGCTCCACCCAGTGAGTATAGGCAATCGAATCGTAGAAATCGAGCGTCGCTGCGCCGGTATCCTGCTGCCAGTGATAGGCCGCGCCTTCCAGCCGGTTGTTGAATTCGTGCCGCTTGGTGGGCGCAGCCTCGCCATCGGCATGGACATAGCCCTGGTAGACCTCGCGCATTACCTCGCGCCCACGTTTGTCATAGCCGCCGAACCACAGTTCGAACACGGTGGCGAGGCGCGTGTGGTTGTCCACCACCACCGCGAACCCGCGCAATGTTCCGGGAATGAGGTGTGCGAGAAAGGTCAGCTCGCCCAGATCAAGCGCGGCATATCCGGCGTTAACCCCGGCCCCGCCATTCTCGCTCAGCAGCAGGCGGTTGCCGGTCAGGAAGCGGTAAGACAGGCTTGGGCCATCGTTGCCCGTGGTCCCCGCATCGCAGGCAATCTGCATGATCGTGCCTGCCAGCGACAGGTCTGTTTGCGAAGCGCATTGCGGCCCTGCATTCGCAACCGCATCCAGCTTTTCGCCGATCTGCGCATCGGTCAGCGCAGTCCAGTCAATGCGGAACAGCGGCAGGTCCGGATATGCCTCTCCAGCCATGGATTCTCCCCTCTCCAATCGTTAGCCGGGCAACCTATCAGGCGATCCGGTGCAGTCCAGCGGCAAACCCGCAGAGCGACACACTGATACAGAACTTTGTGTTGGCAGCCGCATGCCTGCCAGCTAGCTTTCGGACAAAATCAAACAGGGGAGAGGAACCTTGAAGAAACTTGCTGCTGTCAGCCTGACAGCCCTCGCGCTTGCCGCCTGCAACGGCGGTGATGGTGACGCCACGCTTATCACGACATCGGCAGAAGATTGCGCAGCATTCGACACCAGCCTGATCGCGGGTAACGGAACGGCGCAATGGGTCGAAGCGACTGACGAACATCCGGCATTCTGCGAACTGGCAGGAACGGAATCGCCCGTGGAAGGCTCCACCATCGGTGTCGTCTATCGTTTTCCTGCCGAATGGAACGGCAGGCTGCTGGGCCTTGGCGGCGGCGGCTGGGCAGGCAATGTCACGCTGCAAGCCGCCATGCAGGGCCTCTCCAAGGGCTATGCCACGATGCAGACCGATGGCGGCAATCCGGGCACCGATGTCTGGGCCAACAGCTGGGTGGCCGATCGCCCCGAAAGCGCGATGGATTTCAGCCAGCGTGCAATCCACATCATGACACAGACGGGCAAGGCTTTTGCCGAGCAATATTACGGCGAGCCGCACGATCTGGCGATCTTCCAGGGCTGCTCCACCGGCGGGCGCATGGCGCTGATGGAAGCGCAGCGGCACCCGTCCGATTATGATGCGATCATCGCCGGTGCGCCGGTTTACACGCTGCAGGTGCAGACCAGCGCGGTGTTCCGCAACCAGGCCTTTGCGCAAAGCGGCGGCTTCTCGATGGAGGACCTGCAACTGGTGCAGTCCTCCGCCCTCGCCCAGTGCGACGCGAATGACGGGCTCGAGGACGGCATCATCAACGATCCCGCCTCATGCGACTGGCAGCCATCCAGCCTGCAGTGTGAAGGCGGCAAGGATGCGACCTGTCTCACCTCCGATCAGGTCACCGCTCTGCAAAGCGTCTATGACGGCAGCAAGGCATCCGATGACAGCTGGATGATGCATCCGATGCGCAAGGGCGGCGAGGCAGGATGGGCCTTCTTCGTCGGCACCGATGGCAGCGGCGCAGACCCGACCGGCGGTGGTGGCCTGGCCAATCTGTTCCCGCTGTTCTTCGGCGCGGATAACACCGTCACGCTGGCGAACTATGACGAAGAGGACTACCTCGCCACGCGCAGCAGCGACTTTGCCCAGATGTACGAAGCGCAGAGTGCTGACCTCAGCGAATTCTTCGCCAATGGCGGCAAGCTGATGCTGTGGCACGGCGAAAGCGATCCCGGCCCCAGCCCGGTCGGATCGAACGAATATGCGCAGGCGGTGATGGCGCAGAATCCGTCAGCGGCGGACCAGTTCCGTTACTTCACCCTGCCTGGCGTAGGCCACTGCGCCGGCGGTCCGGGTGCCGACATGGTCGACTATATCGATGCGATGGAAAGCTGGATTTCCAGCGATACCGCGCCCGAGCGACTGATCGGCACCAAGATGGATGGCTCGCTCACCCGCCCGCACTGCGCATGGCCCAATGTGGCGCGCTTTGATGGCGAAGGCGATGCCAACGATCCCGATTCGTGGACCTGCGAGCCGCGCGGCTGATCGAGCGTGCAATGGACGGCATCGATTGGTGCCGTCCATTGAATAACCTACGGAATTTTCAGGATTTACTGGCTTTACCTGCTAGATTGCAGGCGATAAACTGATTGCAGGATCAACTACAATCGGTTGCAAATGAGTTCTGTTCCCGACTTCAGCGGAGAGCTGCCTGAAGGCATTTCCCGCACCACGATGCACAATCTGCCTTTCGCGCTCGTGCTGGCAGATGCCCGCAAGGAAGACATGCCGCTGGTCTATGTGAACAAGGCCTTCGAGGATATCTCCGGCTACAGTTCCAGCGCCATCCTCGGCCGCAATTGCCGCTTCCTGCAGGGACCGGACACGCGCGAAAGCAACAAGAAGGAAATCCGCAAGGCTCTGGAAGCCCGCCGCGAGATCAGCATCGACATCCTCAACTACCGCGCCAATGGAGAGCGTTTCGTCAACCGGCTGATGATCACTCCGCTGCGTGACGAGGATGGCGAAGTCACGCATTTCCTCGGCATCCAGGCCGAGCGCGAGGAGGACCTGTCCTTCGAGGGCAAGGCCAAGCAGCTCGATGAATCGCTGATGGAACTGCAGCATCGGGTGAAGAACCACCTCGCCCTGCTGCTTTCACTGATCCGGCTTGAAGCGCGCCGCGCTGATGGCGATGCCCGCGTGTTCGAGGCCCTGGCCGCGCGCGTGGAAAGCCTCAACCTGCTGTATGACGAGTTCTCGCGCGGCGGCGGTCACAGTGGCGAAACGGTGGGTCTTGGCGCCTATGTCTCGCGCATCTGCAGCGCGCTCAACATGCTCGATGGCTTGCATACGGTGGCGCTCAATATCTCCGCCGAGCGAATGGAAGCTCCGGTCAACAACGCCTCGCAGATCGGCCTGCTGGTGTCCGAATTGCTCACCAATTCGCTGCAGCATGGCTTTTCGGAAAGCGAAGGCGGCACGGTGAATGTTTCGCTCTCCACCGATCCTGACAGTGGCGAAGTGATCCTCGAAGTGAGCGACGATGGCTGCGGCCTGCCCGAAGGCAGCAACTGGCCGCAGGAAGGCAATCTCGGCGCGCGTATCGTGCGCGACCTTGCCAGCCGCCTGGGCGGCAAGCTGACCGTGGATAACAGCGATAAGGGCCTGTCCGTAAAACTGGTGATTCCCGGATCGATCCTGCACGAAGAGGCATAAGCGCAAGCTCACGCGTTTACTTTTCGTTCCGCGCTGCGCATGGTCGGATGTGATGGCTGAAACCGCGCATCCCCTGCCCCTTCCCGCACTGCATGCCAGCCATGCAGGATGCTGGCTGCGCCCCGCCAATGGCGAGACGCGCGCGCTCGGCAAGGGCGAAGCAGTGATGGCTGCGGCAGACACGCCGCTGCTGATGGTCAACGCGCCGCTGGTGGCCACGCGGCTGGGCTATCCTGACCTGTCGGGCCTCGACCTGCTCGAGCTGTTCGCCTTCATCCACCCTGCCCGCTTTTGCGTGCCGACGCCCAAGGGCCTTGCCCATGCGCTGGGGCTGGAGGAACCGAAGGACGGCGATGATGTGCCGCGCTTCCTGCAAGAGGCGGCGGGCAAGCTGCTGGCCACCTGCGAGAGCGCGGACTGGCCCGAGCGCGACGGGGCATGGAGCGTGCTGCAATCGCTGGCGAAACTGCGCTGGCCGTGGGCTGGCGTGATCGCGCCGCACATCGCCAGGCCCGAACGCGCCGAGAAATGGCTCTTCTCGCGCCTGCCCGAATGGGAGGAGAATGGCGAACGCCCGCAACCAAGGCAGGTCGAGCTGCCAGAAGACGCGGTGGAACAGCAATTGTCCCTCCTGACCGGAAAGGCTTCCGAATATCGCGAAGGCCAGCACCAATATGCGCAGGAAGTGGCGCGCATCTTCGCGCCACGCGGCAAGCGAGACGAACCGCATATGCTGCTCGCGCAGGCCGGAACCGGCATCGGCAAGACGCTGGGCTACCTTGCCCCGGCCTCGCTCTGGGCCGGGGCATCCGGCGGCACTGTGTGGGTCTCCACCTACACCAAGAACCTGCAACGCCAGCTGCGGAGCGAAAGCGCCCGCGCCTGGCCGGAGGAGCGGCCCGACGGCACGCGCCCGGTGGTGATCCGCAAGGGGCGCGAGAATTACCTGTGCCTGCTCAACCTTGAAGATGCGCTGCAAGGCGGCTTTGGCGGACGCGCGGCGATCCTCGCGCAGCTGGTGGCGCGCTGGGCCTCATACAGCCGCGACGGCGACATGATCGGCGGGGACCTGCCCGGCTGGCTGGGCACTCTGTTCCGCGCCCGGGCGATCAAGTCGCTGACCGACCAGCGCGGCGAATGCGTTTATGCCGGGTGCCCGCATTACCGCAAATGCTTCATCGAACACGCCGCCCGCGCCAGCGCGCAGGCTGATCTCGTCATCGCCAACCACGCGCTGGTGATGGTGAACGCCGCGCGCGGGCGCGATCATGCCCAGCGCCCCACCCGCATCATCTTCGACGAGGGGCACCACGTTTTCGAGGCTGCGGATTCCACCTTCTCCGCCGCGCTGACGGGGATGGAAGCGATCGAGCTGAAACGCTGGCTGCTGGGGCCGGAGCGTGGATCGAAAGGACGCCGCCGTGGCCTCGCCGCGCGGCTGGCGGATGTATCGAGCTATGACGAGCAAGGTGCCAAGGCGATTGCGGCTGCCTGCATGGGCGCAGAGGCCTTGCCCGGTGGCGGCTGGCTGCAACGACTGGCTGATGGCGAACCTTCGGGACCGCTCGAGGAGCTGCTCGCCGCCGTACGTGCCACCACCTATGCCCGCGATGAAAGCGGCGGGCAGGAAGCAGGCTACGGCATCGAGACCGAGGCCGCGCAGCTCGATGGCAAGCTGGTGGAACTGGCGCAACAGGCGGCGGTGGCCTTGTCCGAAATCCGCCAGCCGCTGATCCGGCTCGGCTTGCGGCTTGAGGCGATTGCGGAGGATGCGCCCGACTGGCTCGATGCGCAGGGCCGCGCACGGATTGAAGGCGCGCGCCATTCGCTTGGCTGGCGAACCGATCTGCTCGGCGCGTGGGAGGCCTTGCTCGAACGGCTCGGCGGGCCAGCCAGCCCCGATTTCGTCGACTGGCTGGCCGTCGCCCGGTCCGACGCGCGCGAATATGATGTGGGCCTCTATCGCCACTTCCTCGATCCCACCCTGCCCTTTGCCAAGACGGTCCTCAACGGCACGCACGGCGCGATGCTGACCAGCGCCACTCTGTGTGACCGCAGCGCCGAGGGCGAGGACTGGGACAGTGCGATCGCCCGTTCCGGCGCGCAGCACCTCGAAGTCGCGCCGATGAAAGTGCAGGCCGAAAGCCCGTTCGATTACGCCAGCAATGCCGAAGTTCTGATCGTCACCGATGTGAAGAAGGGCGACCTTGCCGGCCTTGCGGGAGCTTATGCGCGCATCATCGAAGCATGCGGCGGCGGCGTGCTGGGGCTGTTCACCGCGATCCGCCGGCTGCGGGCGGTGCATGGCCGGATTGCCGACCGGCTGGCGCGCGCTGGCCTGCCGCTGTTCGCCCAGCATGTCGACCCAATAGACACCGGTACGCTGGTCGATATTTTCCGCGATGATCCTGCATCCAGCCTGCTCGGCACCGATGCCTTGCGCGACGGGGTGGACGTTCCCGGCGAATCTTTGCGCTGCGTGGTGATGGAACAAGTCCCCTGGCCCAAGCCCAGCATCCTCCACCGCGCCCGCCGCGCGGCGAATGGCGGAGGCGCCTATGATGACAGGATCATACGCGCGCGGCTGGCGCAGGCATTTGGCCGGCTCATCCGCAGCAAGGATGACAAGGGGCATTTCATCGTCCTGTCCGCTGCCTTCCCCTCGCGCCTGCTTTCCGCCTTCCCGCCCGGCACGCCTGTCACCCGTTTGACACTTGATGAGGCTTTACAACGCGTGAGTGCGAGTGTTTGGGTTAAGTCCGAAGACGCGACCATTTCCGGGGAAGAGATCAAGCCGTGAAGCTGCTCGGCATCCTGCGCCATGCCAAGTCCGACTGGGACGATCTTTCGCTGCGCGATTTCGACCGCGGGCTGAATGATCGCGGTCGAAAGGGTGCAAAGCTGATGGGCGATCACATCACCCGACATGGCGTGAAGTGGCAGGCGATCATCGCCAGCCCTGCCGAGCGGGTGAAGCGGACTCTGGAATCAAGCGGCCTGCCCCAGCCGATCACTTTCGATGCCGATGCCTATATGGCCGATGCGGACACGCTGGTGAAGCTGGTGAAGCAGCATGCAGGCGATACCGATGCCTTGCTGCTGGCGGCGCACAATCCCGGCTTGCAGGAACTGGCGCTGGCGCTGGTCCCGCCGGAAAACGAGGATGAGCTGTTTGGCGAAGTGATGACGAAGTTTCCCACTTGCGCCTTCGCCGTGTTCGAGCTCGACATCGATAGCTGGGATGATTTCAGCCCCGGATGCGCAAGGATGACCCATTTCGCCCGCCCGCGCGATCTTGACCCCGAACTGGGTCCTCAACCGCTGCGCTAGGTTCCCTTGTGTCCTCTTGAGGGGCTGTTCAGGCGCTTTCGAGCGCGGCCGCGAGTTTGCTGCGAATGGCCTTCAGCTGCTGCAGCGCTGCTGCGGGCACATCGTCAGTTCTTGCAGGTGCTTCAACGGGATGCGCGGTAATCGGTGCCTCTGCCTGTACCGGCTTTCCTTCCGCCTGGATGACCTGCGTGGCACCTTTCAGCGTATAGCCTTCGGCATTGATCAGCCTATTGATCCGCGCCACCAGCGCCACATCTTCGGGCCGGTAAAGCCGCCTGCCGCCACTACGCTTGAGCGGGCGAAGCATGGGGAACTGCTGCTCCCAATAGCGCAGGATATGCTGTTTGATTCCAAGGCCTTGCGCCACTTCCCCGATGGTGCGCATGGCGTCCTGCGCCTTGCCGTCATCAAAGGGAAAGGCGCTCTGCCCGGTCATGAGGCAGACGCTATCCGTTCCTTGAGCTTCTGGCTGGCGCGGAAAGTCATCACCCGGCGCGGTGTAATCGGCACTTCGACACCGGTCTTGGGATTGCGGCCGATCCGCTCGCTCTTGTCCCGCA
>JAUIJI010000098.1 GCA_030431435.1 Alphaproteobacteria bacterium
CCGCCTATCACGAGGCAGGCCATGCCATCGTTGCCATGCATGAAGAGGCGAGTGACCCGATCCACAAGGCCACGATCATCCCGCGCGGCCGCGCGCTGGGCATGGTGATGCGACTGCCGGAGCGGGACAATTACTCCTACCACCGCGACAAGATGCATGCGAACCTGTCGGTCTCCATGGGCGGCCGCGTGGCTGAGGAGATCATCTTCGGTTACGACAAGGTCAGTTCCGGCGCATCGTCGGACATCCAGTATGCGACCGACCTTGCCAAGAACATGGTCACCAAGTGGGGCATGTCCGACAAGCTCGGCCCGCTGATGTACGAGCAAAGCCAGGAAGGCTATCTCGGCATGGGGCAGACGGTGCGCACCATGGCCGGTGCCGATACCAACAAGCTGATCGATGCCGAGATCAAGACGCTGGTCGAGAACTCGCACAAGCGCGCTACCGAACTGCTGACAAAGCACAAGGACCAGCTGCACCTGCTCGCCGAAGCGCTCCTCGAATACGAGACGCTGACCGGCGAAGAGATCAAGCAGCTGCTCGAAAGCGGCAAGATCGATCGCCCGGACGCGCCCAAGGGGCCTGTAACCCCGCAGCCCGTCCACGGCTCCTCCATCCCCAAGGCCGGCAAGCGCTTCGGCGGATCAAGCGAAGGCGAGGCTCCGCAGGGGGCGTAGTGCCCTGGTTTGACTATATTTGTAGTTACTGGTTAGTATTCCCGCTCAACTCGAGGGGTGAGCTGAGGTGGGGGAAAGCCCGATTCGGGAATCCGAGGAGCAAGGTGGTGCGGCCTCAAGTCTTGTGGTCGCCTATAATGCCCTGCATAAATACCACATTCCGCTGCTGCGCCTGGTGGCCTGTGTTCTTGCGTTTCTTATCTTCTTTCGCTGGCCCAGTTACTACACCCTGATTGCGCTCGGCATTACGCTGTCGGCGATCCTCTGGTTCCACTTGCGCGACAGCACTCCCGAAACGCGGCACAGCGTGGAAGGATTGGCGGCATTCCTCTCGTGCCTCGCCTTGCTGCTGGCCGGCTACTGGTACTTTGTGGAGCGCCGCGGCATTCCAAAGCTGAACGCGGTGCCCACCATCCAGACCTGGCCGATTGGTGACGGCAAGGCTTTCGTGCGGGTCGAAGTGCTCCTGCAAAATGTGGGCAACACCGATATCGACTTGCAGCCGGAGGACGACTTCAGGCTTGAGATTGGTCAGGTACTTCCCGCATACGGTTCAGAGTTCGAAAGCCTGGATGGAGAGTTCCGTATCCCGGTCGCGGGTGAGGAGCCGCTGCGCGTACTCCAGTCCGACAAGTACCCGCTCCGCGCGCGCGTAACCGGAGGCCTCGATCTCAAGATCGAGGCTGGCGAGACCGAACGCAAATATTTCAAGGCAATCATTCCCTGTTTCGACGGACTTGTTGCGTCGGCGAGAATTGATGTCCCGAAGAAACTCGACAGGCTTCAGCGCTTTTTCGAAGAGGATCCGCGCCAGCATTACTGGCGGGGACAAGCCCTTGCCGAGCCAATCCAGAACTGTGAAGGAGAATAGTATGAAAACTGCTTTGAAGGCTATCGGCGCATGTATGCTCGTTTTGGGCGTGGCTGCATGTTCAGGACCTGACGATGATCAGGTAGATGAGAACGTCGAAGAAGTTGCAGAAGATGCCGAAGAAGCCACGGTAGATGGCGAAGCCATGACGGAAGAGGGGGCTGTTGATGAAGCGGCCGAATCCGTTGAGGCGGCGGCCGATGATGCTGAAGCCATGATGGAAGAGGCTGCCGAAGAAATGAGTGTGCCGGATGACGGTGGAAGTGATGTAGAGTAATTCTGCCGCGACGGGTCTCTGAAAGTCAGGGCGGTGCAGCGATGCGCCGCCCTTTCCCATTGTGCCGTTCAGAACGCGCCAAGCAGCAGCAGGATTTGCAGGAACAGCACGAGGATCAGCCAGATGCACACCGACAGGGCAAGCAAACGCCAGATGGCCGAGAAGCGCGAGAGTTCATAAGCCCCGCGCAATTGCTTGTAGAGGTGCAATGGCGGCGCGAGCAGGACCAGCGTCATGAGAACAGCCTCTGACACGTGCAGCGCATTGAGCACCGATGCGGTGATGAACAGCAGGGTCATGAAGCTGAGCGAATAGGTGACGAAAATCGCGTGATCATAGCCGCGATAACGTCGTTTCCATGCGAACAGCAGCCACATGAAGGGGATCGACAGCGGGATCAGCAGCCAGGAGAACTTATAGGCATTGGCCTGCATCTTGTAGAGCATCAGCGAGGGGTTCTCGCGCCACTTCCCGCCGAGCGCATTGTTGAGAAATGAATCCAGATACCCATCGCCCGCGCCATTCATGGTCAGGCTTGTATTCCCGTCCTCGTCCAACGGGATTGTCTCGATCGCGTCGCTTTCCGCTGGGGGCTCGGCGGGCGCATCGGGGTCGACGGGTGGTTCCATCTCGGCCGCAATGGTGTCTTCCAACCCTGCCTGCATCTCTTCGATCTGGGCATTGCTGGCCGCATCGGTGGGCGCGGTGATGCCAAGGACCTGGAACACCGCAAACATCAGGAAAACGCTGAACAGGAACAGCGCCATGGGAGAGACGAAGCGGGCCCGCGCCCCTTCGATATAGCGCCGCGTCAGTCTGCCGGGGCGCAGCACCAGCAGGGGCAGGGTGCGCCACATCTTGCCTTCGAAGTGGAGCGCGCCGTGGAGCAAATCGTGCAGGAAGGCCCCGATGGTGCGGTGGACATGGCCGCTCTGCCCGCAGGCGTGGCAATAGGCGCCGACCAGCTCGGTGCCGCAATTGAGGCATTTGTCCGGGTCGCCCGGATGCCGCTCCTTTGCGCCCGATGCCGGATCGAGCACGCGAGCGAAAAGCCCGCCTTCCACGGCAGTGCCAAGGCCTTCGCCAATATCGCTCATGATGCCCCCGCCATGGGCAGCGATCTTACCCAAATTCGCGCAAATCGCCTAGCCCATGCTCGCCAGCTTGCGTTCGATTGCGGTCCACAACTGGCCGAAACGGCGAGCGGCCGGGCTGGTGGGCGCAAAATCGCCGACGGGCTTTTGCAGCACGGCGCATTGTTCCACCGCGCTCGCTTGCGGGATGGCGGGCCAGTTGGGATGCTCCTCGCGCGCCTGCTGGTGCAGCTTGCGGCGCATGTCGAGCATTGAGAGCACCGGCAGGATTGGCGGGTGCACCTTTGTGTGGGTGCGGATTTCCTCCGTCACCATCTCGAACGCGCGTGTCGAGAGTGGTGAGGGCGGCAGCGGTACGATCACCACGCTTGCGGCCCGCAGCACCTGCGCGCTCACTTCGTTTAGCACGGGCGGGCAATCGAGGATGATGCGGTCATAACCGCGCGACAGCTCGCCAGCCATCTTGGCCAGCCGCTTCTTCTTGCCGATGCGCGTCAGGACATTGTCGAGCTGCCGCAATGAAGCGTCAGCGGGCAAGAGATGCAGCCGGTCATAGCTGGTCTTGCGGATCAGGTCGGCAGGATTGCTGTCGCGCGAGAAGATCGCCCCGGCATTGGCTTTCTTGCGCGGAGCGACGCCATAGAGGAAGCCGGCGCCGCCCGCGACGTCGAGATCCCACAGCAAGGTCTTGCGGCAGGACACGGTGGCAGACAGCCACGCAAGGTTGGCCGCGATGGTGGTTTTGCCCACGCCGCCTTTCGCGCTGTACACCGCAATGACTGCCATCCCGGCCTCCGCTGATCGAAAGGGCTTTTCACGCAGGTGATAGGCGGCTTGTCAAACCGATTGCCATCGTTGACGCATTTCGAAACTGCCAGACGATGCCATGGCAGTTGGCCGCGACTAGTCCTTGCGTGCGAGGAAGCACAGGTGACCGGCAAACCGCAGCTTGAGGTAATTGCGTGGCCGCGCGTCCATTCCCCGCAGCCGTGCGAGTATGGCGAGGAGCCAGTAGGACAGCGAAAAGCCACCGATCTTGCGCATGGTCAGCTGACGTACGATCATCGCCATGCCGTCCGTTCCGGGGCGCAATTGCTGCACGGCAAACCCGTTGTCTTCCAGCACACGAAACAGCCCGTAATGGGTGAGGTTGAAGATCGACCAGCTGTGATAAGGCTCCAGACCCGAGGCCGAGCCGACAAAAAGCCCGCCCGGGCGCAGCACGCGCTGCACTTCTGCGATCAGCGCATCGGGATGGCGCACATGTTCCATCACCTGCTGGGTGAAGACGATATCGAAGCTGGCGTCGGCAAAGGGCAGCTTCACCCCGTCGAAGGTGTGAAAGCGGGCGTCGTCGCGCGTGCGGCTGTTGACTTCGGGCGAGGATTCGATGTCCACACCGTCATAGCTGGCAGTGGGCAGTGCGCGCGCCACCTGGTCCACCGCGCGGCCATCGCCGCAACCCAGATCGAGCACAGCTGGCGCGCGGTCGCCTTCCACTTCGATCTGCTGCGCAGCGAGGCGCAGCATGTGGTCTGCATCTACGCTGCGCGCATGATCTGTCGGAATTGCGTGGGCGATATCGCCATATTCGGGGCCGAGCATGACCTCAGCCCATAGCAGATCGCCGCGCCCGGGAAACGGGGCGGGACTGCTTGTCCTGATATATGTTCAGGGAGGCGGAAAACGGGCCGCCGCCGCGATGGATCATCGCGGCGGCTGTGCCGGTTTGATCAGCCGTCGTAATCGGCGCCGATCGAGGTCGAGCGCGTGGGTGCGGATGCGGAAAGGCGCATGGCTTCTGCCGACTGGCTCAGCGAGCCGACATCATCAGCCTCATCCTCTTCATCGGGGAGGAAGTTCTGCATGGACTGGGTGAGCGCTTCCTGAAGCTGCTTGGGCTTCACGGTCTGCTCGGCAATTTCGCGCAGCGCGACAACGGGGTTCTTGTCCCGGTCACGATCAAGGGTGATCTCCGAACCGCCGGAAATCTCGCGCGCACGCTGGGCTGCCAGCAGGACGAGATCGAAACGGTTGGGGACCTTGTCGACACAATCTTCGACGGTAACGCGCGCCATGGGGCACTCCAATCTTGATGCAACTTGTGCGGAAAGGCGAGCAGGTAGGTGAGAACAGCGATTTCGTCAAGGTTTTCCATCGGCGATCCGGTGCTAGAAGGGGGTATGCAAGAGGCTCCCCCGATGGCCGGTGACGAACCGCCCCGATACAGCGACCCGGAGCCTTTCCAAGTCAAGGTTCCCGGGCTGGAGCTCGGCTTCTATCCTGCCGGTGCTGACAGGAAGGCGCGCCTGCTGCGCCTGATTGACGAGGCCCGGGATAGTCTCAGGTTGGCCTTCTATATCTTTGCCAGGGACGATACCGCTATGGCGGTGCGCGATGCGCTGGTTCGGGCAGCGCGGCGCGGGGTGCGGGTGAGCGTGATCGTCGACGGTTTCGGATCGGAGGCTGACGAGACGTTCTTTGCCCCGCTGGCGGCAGCGGGCGGGGATTTCTGCGTGTTCCAGCCGCGCTGGTCGCGCCGCTACCTTATCCGCAACCACCAGAAGATCGTCACTGCCGATGGCGAAGTAGCCATGCTCGGCGGCTTCAATATCGAGGACAGCTATTTCGCGCCGCCGGAACACGATGGCTGGAACGATCTGGCGGTTACTGTGCGCGGCGATATCGTGGCGCGCGTCGATGCCTGGTTCGACCAGCTCGAATCATGGACCGAATCGGAGAAATCGCAGTTCCGCGCGATTCGCAAGCGGGTGCGCGAATGGGACAGCGGCGAAGGCCCGGTTCGCCTGCTGATCGGCGGCCCGACAAAGGGGCTTTCCAGCTGGGCGCGGATCATCAGCCGAGACCTGATCTACGGCGAGAAACTGGACATGATGATGGCCTATTTCTCACCGCCCAAGCGCCTGCGCCGCCGGATCAAGCGCATCGCGAAGAAGGGCGAGACGCGGCTGCTGATGGCGGGCAAATCCGACAATGGCGCCACGATCGGCGCCAGCCGACTGCTGTATCGCGGCCTGCTCAAGTCCGGAGCGCGGATCTGGGAGTTCCTGCCGTGCAAGCTGCACACCAAGCTGATCGTACTCGACGATGCGGTCTATCTCGGCAGTGCCAATTTCGACATGCGCAGCCTCTATCTCAACCTTGAGATCGTGCTGCGGGTGGAAGACAAGGCGCTGGCTGACCGGATGCGCGCCTTCATTGCCGAACATTTCGATGCCTCGCAGGAGATCACGCCAGAAGTGCATCGCCAGCAAGGCGGCTTGCTGAACCGGCTGCGCTGGTCAGCCAGCTGGTTCCTGGTCGCGGTGCTTGATTACACGGTGAGCAGGAGGCTGAATTTGGGGTTGTGAGGTAGGGCGGTAAGGGCGATCGAACACCTCCTACTCATACCCCCAGTCCGAATAGTCCTTCGTCGCGGGCGAGGAGAACTTGGTGTATTCGCTCTGGAAGATCAGCGGCACATTGCCGGTGGAGCCGTGGCGCTGCTTGGCAACGATCAGCGTCGCCTTGTTCTTCAGCTCAAGATAGCGCTGTTCCCACGCAGCATATTTCTCCGTCGCCTCGGGCGTGCTCGCCTCGCTCGGCATGTCGGGGCGCGTGGCTTCGAGATAATAGTCCGCGCGGTAGATGAACCACACCATGTCAGCGTCCTGCTCGATCGAGCCGGATTCGCGCAGGTCTGACAGCATCGGGCGCTTGTCCTCGCGCTGTTCCACCGCGCGGCTGAGCTGCGAGAGCGCGATCACCGGCACGGCGAGTTCCTTCGCCAGCGTCTTCAGCCCGCGCGAGATTTCAGAAATCTCGTTGACGCGGTTGTCCTGCGCGCGGCCGGAACCCTGCAACAGCTGCAAGTAGTCGATCACGATCAGGCCTATATCGTGGCGGCGTTTCAACCGGCGGGCGCGGGTGCGCAGGCCGGCAATGGTGAGGCCCGGCGTATCGTCGATCAGCAGCGGCAGGTCTGCCAGCTCCTGGCTGGCGCGCGACAGGCGCTGGAAATCGGCGCGGTCCATATTACCGGTGCGCAGGCTTTCCGAATTGATCTCGGCCTGTTCGGCAAGGATACGCGTCGCCAGCTGGTCGGCGCTCATTTCCAGGCTGAAGAAGGCCACTGGCGCGCCATAGTTGAACTCACCGCCATCGCGCTGCCAATCGAGATGTTCCTTGGCACAATTGAAGGCGATATTGGTGGCGAGCGAGGTCTTGCCCATGCCGGGACGGCCCGCGAGGATGATCAGGTCGGAATCGTGCAGGCCGGCGGTCTTGCTGTCGATCGTGGAAAGGCCGGTTGTCTTGCCTGACAGTCCACCTCCCGAATTCATCGCCGCCTCGGCCAGCTTGATCGCGGTGAAGCTGGCGGCCTTGAAGGTCGAAGCCTCGTTGCCGGTGCTGGCGCCTTCCGCCACTTCGAACAGGCGCGATTCAGCCGCTTCGATCTGGCGCAGCGGTTCGACTTCTTCCGAGGTGTCGAGCGCGTCTTCGACAAGGTTGCGCCCTACGCTCACCAGCGCGCGCAACAGGGCAAGGTCGTAGATCTGCTGGGCCAGTTCACGCGGGGCGAGAAGGCCCTGCCCGTCAGCGGTCAACTGGGCGAGATAGGCGGTGCCGCCCAGTTCTTTAAGCGCTTCGTCACCGTCGAAATAGGGTTTCAGCGTCACCGGCGTGACCACCATCTGGCGATCCGTCAGCGTCACGATGCGATCGAATATGCGCTGGTGCAGCGGCACGAAGAAATGCTCTGCGCGCAAGGGGACCACCAGTTCTTCCAGCACGCGGTTATCGATCAGGACGGCGCCAAGGAAGGCGGCTTCCGCCTCCAGGTTGGCAGGCAGCGCGCGGCCCCGTACATCTCCGGAGGCGGTATCGTCAGTGGAGCGGATCAGCAGGTCTTCATCGGACATCGCGCCGTGATGCGCCTGCCGGTGATTCACCGCAAGCACCCATTGCCAGAATGTGCCTGTGGATAGCGGGGATTGCCGTTTTTTGCCTCACTATTTCGCAATTGCAGCATGTACCGGACTCTGCGAAAAGGCGCTCATCATGCTGACCACCTCGCCTGACGACCGGATTGCGACGATCACGCTCGATGAAGCGACGATCATTGCGCGCAGTGCCGATGTCGAGAATGAGCGTGAGATCGCGCTGCGAGACCTCGTCGAGGAAAACGAATTCCGCCCGTTGGCCGCCTTTGCCAAGGGGCATCGCGGGCCATGGCAACTCAATCTCTCGGTAGTGGACGGGATGCTGGCCGTGGGCCTGCAGGATGCAGACGGCGAAAGCGCAGGCACGATCGGCCTTGGCATGGGGCGGCTGCGGCGCGTGATCCGCGAATATTTCGCGATCTGCGATTCCTATTACAAGGCGCTGCGCAAGGCGACGGCGAGCGAGATCGAGACGCTCGATATGGCGCGCCGGGCGATCCATGATCGCGGCACCCGCCACTTGCTCAATATCCTTGAAGGCAAGATCGTGACCGACTTCGAAACCGCAAGGCGGCTGTTCACTTTGATCTGCGTTCTGCATATCAAGGCCTGAGCGCCGGGGTGTTCCCGCGCGTGGTTTACAAGGTCGCGTTGATTCCATGGGTCGCAGACAAGCATTCCGCTGGCGCTGGCGCATCGCTGCACTGTTGCTGCTGGTAGCTGCGGTGGGCGCGATATACGCATGGTGGCAGGCACAGCACTGGATGCCGCCGCGCGATGCCTATCCGGTGCAAGGTGTGCTGGTGGGCGCGGGCGATGGCGAGGTGGATTTCCGCGCGCTTTCCGCAACGGGTGCCAATTTCGCCTATGTCGAGGCGAGCGAAGGCGAGAGTGGGCGCGATCCCATGCTCGGCGCGAACCTGCGCGCGCTGGCGGAAACCGAAATGCCTTATGGCGTGGTCCACGCCTACAACCCGTGTATTGCGGCAGAGCGGCAGGCGGGCAATTTCGTGACGATCGTGCCGCGCGATGCGAGCATGTTGCCGCCAGTAATTGCCTTGGAAATGCTGGCCAGTGATTGCCCTGATCCGCTGGCCGAGGCTGCGGTGGAAAGCGAACTCACCACCTTCCTCAACCAGGTCGAGGCGCATACCGGCCAGCGGGCGATCCTGAAGGTTTCGGCCTCTTTCGAGGAGCGTCACGGCATCGCCAGCCGGATTGAGCGCGACCTGTGGCTGGAGCGCGCATGGCTGGAACCCGAATATGCCGGCAGGCCATGGACCTTGTGGACCGCCAACCCCGCACTATGGACCGATGTCACCAGCGATCCCGTGCGCTGGGTGGTGGCGCAGCCGTGAGTGTGCCCGTGGAGCAATTGCTCGACGCGGCAAAGGCGGCGGCCGAGCATGCCTATGCCCCCTATTCGCGCTTTCGTGTGGGGGCCGCGCTGCTGTTTGCCGATGGAGCAGTGGTGACCGGCACCAATGTCGAGAATGCCAGCTACGGCCTGTCACTCTGCGCAGAGACAGCAGCCGTGGTAAAGGCCATGGGCGAGGGCATGCGCGGCGGATTGCAGGCGGTGGCGGTGCATACGCCGGATGCGGAACAGATCAGCCCCTGCGGCAGGTGTCGGCAGGTCCTGCTCGAACTCGCCGGACAGGATGGCAGCGATCCACTGGTAATCGCGAAGGGAACGGGCAAGCTGCGTGAATGGCGCTTGTCGCAACTCCTGCCCGATGCTTTCGGGCCATCAGCCTGACGCGTCAGGCTCAAGCCATTGCAGAAGCGCGCCCATGCAATCGCGGGCAAGCAGCTTGCAGCGTTCCGGGCTCCAGCCCTGTGCCGGGTCAGGCATGGGATCGTGATCCTTGAACGGCATTTCCAGCGTCATCGCCACGGCTCCAAAACGCTCGGCCACCTGGTTGGTGCTCATCGACAAATTGGCCTTGCCGCTGGCGGGTTCGGGGTAGCCCAATTTGGTCTGGAAGTCGGGCGTGCGGCGTTCGAGGATCGAGCGGTAGCGCAAGTAGCCTTCGCCCTGCTCTTCCTTGAAGGACGGGATGCCCCTGAAGGATGCGAGGAAGTTGGCCGGGATCGCCTCGTCGCCATGCACGTCGATGGCAAAGTCCACTCCCGTCTCGTCCATCGCATTGCGGATGGCGAGCACTTCGGGGGAGCGTTCGGCGCTGGGATT
This sequence comes from Alphaproteobacteria bacterium, assembly GCA_030431435.1. Classification (GTDB taxonomy): domain Bacteria; phylum Pseudomonadota; class Alphaproteobacteria; order Sphingomonadales; family Sphingomonadaceae; genus Alteraurantiacibacter. The sequence continues at coordinate 10,060 of JAUIJI010000098.1, forward strand.
GTCCCATTCGCGGTTGAGGTTCACGCCCGCTGCATTGGTGCGCAGATGCCCGCGAAAGCTGCCGTCCGGATTGCAATTGGGCACCACGTGGAAGCTGCATAGCTGGCGCAGCTTGCGGGCGACGGGGTCCGCCTCGTCGCACAGCATTTCCAGCGCGCCTTCCATCCACCATTCGGCCATGCTCTCGCCCGGGTGCTGGCGGGCGTAGAGCCAGACCCGTGTGTCGCCTTCGCCCAGATCGAGGCAATCCACCGTTCGGCCATCAAGCGTCAGGCCCAGCGTGCGGTGGGATACGCCTTCTGCAAGCGCAGCTTCAGCCACGAGGTCGAGGTGCCGTTCATGGCTGTAAGGCGCAAAATAGGCGAAGCTGGCAAGGTCTGCTTCGGGCGCATGGCGGATCGTCAGCGTGCCGCCTTCTTCTGCCTTGTCATAAGTGCTTTGCGCGCGGCCCCAGAAGGCGCGGTCTTCCGAAACGCATGCATTATAACCGGGCCAGCCTTGCGGATAGGCGCTGGCTTCCAGTCCGGTGATCTTCAATTCCAGCTCGCGGCCGGCGCAGTTCGACACGCGAAAGTGGAACCACTGCGCAAACTCGCTGTCCTTGTCCTTGCGGATGGCGAGGCGCGCGCTGGCCCCGTCGATGGACAGGATTTCGATATTGCCGCTGTCGAAGGCGGCGTTGATCTGGATATCGCTCATGAAAACCCGTTTGTGTCAGTCGATGGTTACGGTTTCGCCCGATTCGCCGGGGAAGTCAGCGAAGAGTGCAGAAATGGCGCGGTCCGCCGCTGCTGCAGGATCAGCATAATCGCTGTTGGCGGTGGCGGTGAAGCCTGCGCGCCCTTCCCACAGGTTGGAGCCGCCACTGCTAGCGCGAATGGTGACCGAAACGAGCCGGTCGATCTGTTCGGAGGGGCGACCGGCAAGGCTGGACAAGTCGATTCCCACGCCAAGACCCACGCCCGAACCCCATGACCCGACGCTGCCACCACCACCGACGCTCACCGGCCCGCGCCGCGATTCGGGTTGTTTGATCGCTTCACGCACGTCGAGGGTGGCGACCTGGGAAGCTTCACCCTGCACGACCCTGTATCCCAGCGCCCCCAGTTCAGCGGCGAGCTGCGATTCGTAGAGTCCATATTCGATCGATTGCGGGTCCAGACCGGTGGCAGGCTCGATGCGGATCGTGCCGCTGCCCAGCATGGCAGTTTCAGTGGCGGAAAAGCGCGTAACCTCCACCGGCGAGACATAGGCAGGGGTGGTGCAGGCTGCCAGCGTGGCTGTTGCCAGAATGATCGCGAATTTGCGCATAGTCCTCTCCATGGCACGAAAACGCACGGAACCCGGAAAAGTTGCGGTCCTCGCGGTTAATCCTTGCTTTGCCATATGCTGTTACGGCCCCTTTCATGAGCCAAGTGACACCCGTTCTCGTGACCGGCGGTGCCGGTTATATCGGAAGCCATGCTGTGCTGGCGCTGCGTGATCGCGGAACGCCTGTGGCGGTAATCGACAACCTGACGACCGGCTTCCGCTTTGCCATACCCGAAGGCGTTCCCTTCTACGAGGGCGATATCGAGGATGGCGCGCTACTGGCGCGCATCTTTGCCGAACAGGGCACGAAAGCGGTGATGCATTTTGCCGGTTCCATCGTGGTGCCTGAAAGCGTCGAAAACCCGCTCAAATACTACCACAACAACACCGCCAAGAGCCGCAGCCTGATCGAGGCGGTGGTGACAGCGGGTGTGCCGCACATGATCTTCTCCAGCACGGCGGCGACCTATGGCATCCCGGATGTCTCCCCCGTCAGCGAAGACATCCCGAAGCGCCCGATCAACCCCTATGGCTGGTCGAAGCTGATGACCGAGCAGATGCTGGAGGACGTCGCCGCCGCGCATGAGCTGAATTATTGCGCCCTCAGGTATTTCAATGTGGCGGGCGCCGATCCGCAGGCGCGCAGCGGACAGTCGACTGCCGGGGCAACGCATCTGATCAAGGTTGCGGTGGAAGCCGCGCTGGGAATGCGCGAGAGCGTGGGCGTGTTCGGCACCGATTACGA
>JAUIJI010000099.1 GCA_030431435.1 Alphaproteobacteria bacterium
GCAGAGCCGGTTTCCACCTGCGTCCAGCTGATCTTGGAGCGGGCGCCCTGGCACAGCCCGCGCTTGGTCACGAAGTTGTAGATGCCGCCCTTGCCTTCGCTGTCACCCGGATACCAGTTCTGCACGGTGGAGTACTTGATCTCCGCATCTTCCATGGCGACCAGTTCCACCACGGCGGCGTGCAGCTGGTTTTCGTCCCGCATTGGCGCGGTGCAGCCTTCAAGATAGCTGACGTAAGAGCCTTTCTCGGCAACGATCAGCGTGCGTTCGAACTGGCCCGTGTTCTCCGCATTGATGCGGAAATAGGTGGACAGCTCCATCGGGCAGCGCACGCCTTCGGGGATGTAGACGAAGGTGCCGTCCGAAAAGACCGCGCAGTTGAGCGCGGCGAAATAGTTGTCATGCTGCGGCACGACCTTGCCCAGCCACTTCTTCACCAGCTCGGGATATTCGCGGATCGCCTCCGAAATGCTGCGGAAGATCACGCCCGCGCTTTCCAGCTCCTTGCGGAAGGTGGTGGCCACCGAAACACTGTCGAACACCGCGTCCACGGCAACCTTGCGCGCGCCTTCCACGCCCGCCAGCACTTCCTGTTCGGCAATGGGGATGCCCAGCTTGTCATAGACAGCCTTGATCTCTGGATCGAGCTCGTCGAGCGATTCCAGCTTCGGCTTGGCCTTGGGCTCGGCGTAGTAATAGGCATCCTGGTAATCGATCGGCGGATAGCCGACTTTCGCCCAGTCCGGCTCCTCCATGGTCTGCCACAGGCGGAACGCCTTGAGGCGCCATTCGAGCATCCATTCCGGCTCCCTCTTCTTGGCCGAAATGAAGCGGACGGTATCCTCGTCCAGCCCCTTGGGCGCGAACTCCTGTTCGATATCGCTCGACCAGCCGAATTCGTATTCGGCGGCCTTTGCGGCAGCTTCGCGCGCGTCCTTGTCCGTGATCTCTTCGATCTGGTCGGGCTTGAGGTTTGTCTGTTCTGTCATGACAGTTCTTGGGCCAATTCTTGTGTTTGAGTGCGGGCGAGCTCTGTCAGCTTCACCGCGTCGAGCGCGCTGCGCATGGTGGTGTTCACCAGCGCCCAGTGTGGACGCACGCTGCAATTCTTTTCGAGCGCGCAATCATGCCGCCCGTCTTCCACGCAAGCGGTGAGCGCAATCGGGCCCTCCACCGCTTCGACGATATCAGCAAGGCTGATCGCCGCTGCAGGCCGCGCCAGCTGGATGCCGCCGCCTGCGCCGCGCGTGCTCTTGAGCAATCCGCCCTTGGACAGCGTGCTGACCAGCTTCTGCACCGTGGGCAGCGGCAAGCCGGTTTCCTGCGCCAGTTCGCTGGCGGAAACGCGCGCAAATCCGCAATGGCGCGCAGCGGCGCACATCGTGACGACGGCGTAATCGGCCATGCTGGAAAGGCGCATTCCTGCTCCTCGCGGTTAATCGGAGTGATTCGTTCCGATTTCACCTAGTGACGCGAATCCGCCGTTTCAACGGCAAACTGCCTGTTGCGAGTCGTTAGCGTTTTGGGGCTTGGTTGGTGCGGCACCGGCCCTCGACCGCTTCCGAGAAAGTGGCCAGGTGGCACAAACCATAAAAAAGGGGCGGTTCCGCTGAGGGAACCGCCCTTCAAGTCCAGAACCCGTCGCGTCACGCGTCGAGCCCTTCGGGTCGCGGGCAGGACACTAACCGATTCGTACGCAATGGCCTTGTATGGAAACGACACGCACCGCTCGATCGGCCGCTTTTTTGCAATTGCTTTGCATTCCCCTTCCGGAGCCGGGAGCCCGGGACAAACGTGATCAGGAGAATCGACACCGGCCAGACGCTTTGCCATAGGCTGACCATGTTCTACCGCCTGATCCGCCCTGCCGTCTTCATGCTCGATGCGGAGCGGGCGCATGGGCTTTCCATCCGCGCGCTGAAGCTGATGCCCGGGCCGCAGCACCATTCGCCCACCGGCGCGTTGCAGACGCATGTGGCGGGCCTCGATTTCCCCAACCCCGTTGGCATGGCGGCGGGCTATGACAAGGACGGCGAAGTGCCGGACGCGCTGCTGGGGCTGGGCTTCGGTTTTGCCGAAGTCGGCTCGATCACACCACTGCCGCAGCCGGGCAATCCCAGACCGCGCCTGTTCCGGCTGGAAGAGGACGAGGCGGTGATCAACCGCATGGGGTTCAACAATCGCGGCGGTGAAGAAGCGGCCAAACGGTTGGCGGCACGGCGCGGGCGCGGCGGCATCGTCGGCATCAATATCGGCGCGAACAAGGATTCGGCTGATCGCATTGCCGATTATGCCCACATGACCACGTTGATGGCCCCGCTGGCGGATTACCTTGCGGTCAATATCTCCAGCCCGAACACGCCGGGGCTGCGTGCGCTGCAGGATGAGAGCGCGCTTACCGGCCTGCTGGACGGGGTGCTGGAAGCGCGCGAATATGCTTGCGCCCAATCGGGTGGCCATCGCCCGCCGGTGTTCCTGAAAGTGGCGCCAGATCTTGAGCCAGCGGACGTCGATGCCATTGCCCGCATCGCGATGGACAAGAAGCTCGGCGCGCTGATCGTCTCCAACACCACCATTGCCCGCCCGCCGCTGAAGTCTGCCCATGCCAGCGAGGCAGGCGGCTTGTCAGGCGCGCCGCTCAAAGGCCCTGCGCTGGAGCGGCTGCGCGATTTCCGCAAGGCGACCGGCGGCGCACTCCCGCTTGTCGGCGTGGGCGGTATCGCCACGGCGGAGGACGCCTGGGCGCGCATCCGCGCCGGGGCGAGCCTGGTGCAGCTCTATTCCGCCATGGTCTATCACGGACCAGGCATTGCCCGCGAGATCGTGAGGGGGCTGGATGAATTGATGCGCCGCGATGGCTTTGCCTCCATTGCCGAGGCGGTAGGAAGCGAATAGACAGGGCCGCATGGTCCGACATTTCCTGCTCGCGCTCGCCGCGCCGATCACCCTTGTATCCTGCGCCACTGCTCCGACAGCCCCCCCTCAGGAGGCTGCGCCTGCGTCCAGCCCCCTGGGCGTTGTCAGTTCTGCCGATCCGCGCGCCAGCGAAGCGGGGGCCGAGATGCTCCGCCGGGGCGGCAGCGCTACCGATGCTGCCATTGCCACCATGCTGGCGCTGACCGTGGTCGAGCCGCAAAGTTCAGGCATTGGCGGTGGCGGCTTCTACCTGCGCGGCTCGCCCGATGGCGCAGTGGTGACGCTGGACGGACGCGAGACAGCCCCCGCCGCGGCCACGCCCGACTGGTTCCTTGACGAAGAGGGCAACCCGCTCCCGTTTCCCGATGCGGTGCTGACGGGCCTGTCGATCGGCGTGCCTGGCAATATCAGCCTCGCTGCCGAAGCGCATGAGCGGTATGGCAAGCTCGAATGGGCCGAGCTGTTCGAACCCGCCATCGCGCTTGCGGAAGAAGGGTGGGAGCTGACCCCGCGGTTCCACGATTTCCTCGGCTTCGCAGCCGTGAGGGCGAAGAACACCGAAGCAGGCCGCGCTTTGTTTTATGACGAGGCTGGCGAGCCGCTGCCTGCAGGCACCTTGGTCCGCAATCCTGATCTTGCCGCCACTTTGCGTCATGTGGCCGAGCTTGGACCCTTCGCCTTTTACAGGGGGGCATGGGCCGCAGGGATGGCCGAAGTGATCGCCGAAGCAACACCCGGCGATGCTGACATGACCGCCGCCGATATCGAGAATTACTCCGCCGTGTGGCGCGACAGCCCCTGCGGCATGTATCGCGACTACCGCATCTGCGGCATGGGGCCGCCCTCTTCCGGGGCGACCACGGTCTATGCCATCCTAAAGCAGCTTGAAGGCTATGACCTCGGCGCGCTCGGCCCTGAACAGCCGCTGTTCTGGCACCTCTTCGCCGAAAGCCAGCGCCTCGCCTATGCCGATCGCGAGCTGTACCTGGCTGACAGCGATTTCGTGCAGGTTCCCGTCGCTGGCCTGATGGATGAGGACTATCTGCGCGATCGCGGGATCCAGATTGCCATCAACCTGCGCATGGACAATGTCGAAGCGGGCACCCCGCCGGGAACCCGCGCGATCATGGCTGATGGCGAAGAAGCGGTCGAAAGCGGCACCAGCCATTTCGTGGTGGTAGATCGCTGGGGCAACGCCGTGTCCTACACCTCCACCATCGAGGGCACTTTCGGTTCTGGCCATATGTATGGCGGCTTCTTCCTCAATAACGAGCTGACCGATTTCAGCTTCATTCCCGAGCGCGACGGTTTGCGCGTGGCCAATCGCGTGGATGGCGGCAAGCGCCCGCGCAGCTCGATGTCGCCTACGCTGGTGTTCGGCCCGGATGGCAAGCTCGTCCTCGCCATCGGCGCAGCAGGCGGCGGGACGATTCCGGTGCAGGTGGCCAAGGCGCTGGTCGGCGTGATCGATTTCGGCTTGCCCGCAGAAGAAGCCATCGCCCTGCCTGCGCTTTATTCCCCCGGGGATGTGATCTTCGTTGAAGAAGGCTCGCCGCTGGTCGAATTGCTCGCCCCGCTCGAAGGCCTGGGCCACACGGTGCAAGCGCGACGCTTGCCGCTGAAAGCCAATGCCGCGCAGCTGGTGGACGGCGCATGGATCGGCGCGGCGGACCCGCGCAGCGAAGGTGTGGCGATTGCACCATAAGCTTGCCCAAGCCAGCGCATCGCCTTAGCTAGGTCGTTACGGACGAAACATCGCGACAAACCGGCACGAGACCGGCATCGGGCAAGGAGGACGTCGGTCAGTGCAGCTGCAGGATATCGAGAACGCGCAAAGCCTGGTGGGCATATTCCTCCAGCGGGCGGATGAACTGGGCGACAGGCCCTTCCTCACCGCCAAGATTGACGGCAGCTGGACTTCGATCAGCTATGCCGAAGCCGCGCGGCAGGTGTGCGTGCTGGCCGAACGGCTCGTCGCCATGGGACTCAATCCGGGCGACAGGGTCATGCTCGTCTCGGAAAACCGGCCCGAATGGGTGATCGCCGACCTCGCAATCATGGCGGCAGGCTGCATCACCACGCCGGCCTACACCACAAATACCGAAGGCGATCACTGCCATATCCTCGATGACAGCGGTGCACGGGCGGCCATCGTGTCCAATTCCAAGCTGGCGCAAACCCTCTTCGCCGCCATGTGGCGTGCGGGCAATGCCCAGCATGTGATTGCCATCGACGGCGTGTCCAACGCCCAGTCCGGCCAGTTCACCATCCACCAGTGGCGCGAACTGGTTGCGGGAGATGGCGAAGCCGCGCGCGCTGCGGTGGATGCCCGCATCGCTAGTTTCAACCGCGATGACATCGCCTGCATCATCTACACCAGCGGCACCAGCGGAAGCCCGCGCGGCGTGATGCTGCATCACGGGGCGATTCTGCATAACAGCCATGCTGCGGGCCAGATCCTCGTCGGCGATTTCGGCTGGGGCGAGGAACGCTTCCTGTCCTTCCTGCCGATGAGCCACGCGCTCGAGCATACCGCAGGCATCTATCTGCCCGTGGGCCTTGGCGCGGATATCTGGTTCGCCGAAGGGCTCGACAAGCTGTCCTCCAATCTCGAGGAAGCCAGCCCCACGATCATGATCGTCGTGCCGCGCCTGTTCGAACTGCTGCGCGGCAAGATCATGAAGACGGTGGAGAAGCAGGGCGGTGCCGCCACCTTCCTGCTCGACAAGGCGATGACGCTGGGAGAACGGCAGATCGCAGGCAAGACCTCGCTGAGGGACGTGCCTGTTGGCTGGCTGCTCAACGCCACGCTGCGCCCGAAGATCCGCAAGAGCTTTGGCGGGCGCGTGAAGGCGCTGGTGTCCGGTGGCGCGCCGCTCAACCCCGAAGTCGGCGGTTTCTTCCAGGCGATGGGTCTGGTGATGCTGCAAGGTTATGGCCAGACAGAGACAGCACCTGTCGTTTCGTGCAACTATCCCTCCGCGGGTATCCGGCTCAACACCGTTGGCCCGCCGCTGCCCGGGGTGGAAGTGCGCATTGCCGAGGATGGCGAAATCCTCGTGCGCGGGGAATGCGTGATGAAAGGCTATTGGCAAAAGCCCGAAGCGACCAAGGCGGCGCTGCCCGAAGACTGGCTGCATACGGGCGATATCGGCCATTTCGACGAAGGCGGGCGGATTGTCATCACCGATCGCAAGAAGGACATCATCGTCAATGACAAGGGCGACAATATCGCCCCGCAAAAGCTCGAAGGCATGCTAACCCTGCAGCCCGAGATCGCGCAGTGCATGGTGAGCGGCGACAAGCGGCCTTACATGGTGGCGCTGATCGTGCCCGATGCCGAATGGGAAAAGCAGTGGGCGCGCGAAAATGGCCACGCGGGCCTCGACAAGTCAGCACTCTATGCGCTGCGGGAGTTCCAGAGGGTAATAAAGGCCGCTGTGGACCGCACCAACAAGGATTTGTCAGTGATCGAGAAGGTGCGCAAGTTCGCCTTCGCGGACGAAGCCTTCACGGTCGAGAATGACCAGATGACGCCGACGCTGAAAATCCGCCGCCCCTTCATTCGGCAGCAGTACCAGGACCGGCTCGACGCGCTCTACTAGGCCGCTTCGTCCTCGATCCGCTCGGGGAAGAAGGCGGGCGCCGTTTCTGACCAGCCCGGTGCCGTGGCGGCCGCTTCGCTCAGGCTCTGCAGCAGGATCTTGCGCAATTGCGGGCGGATTCTCGGCAATGCTGCTGCACCCACGAAAGCCGAGGGCAAGAACGGCCGCGCCTCTGCGCCGAGCATGCGTTCATAGAGGAAGCGGAAGGCCGAAAAGCTCTCGATCTGGCCGATCGCAAGGTCCTGCTCGGCAATGCGGATCAGCGTGCCGATGAAACCGCCAACGCCGTCAAGCGTGTGCACGCAGGGGATCGAGTCAGCCAGCCCGCGCAATTCGCGATAGGCAATATATTGCGCGCGGATCGCGCTGCTGCCGCCTTCGCCATGGCCCCAGGCCTTGAAAGCATCGCCGCGCCCCATGAAGACATCGAGGCTGCGGGTGATGAAAGACCGCTCACCAGCCGAGAAGCTGGCAAATTCGCGCATCTCATTGATGTACTGCGATGAGGTTCTCGTATTCGCCATGTGACGGTTTCCCTTGTGCGATGAGGGAAGCCTGCGCCCAACATGGTTAAGATTGGGTAAGGACGAAGAGGATAGTTGCACGGTGGGAACCGGTTGCGAAGCAACCGCAAGTGCGACCGCCCGCCCGCAGGGGCCCCGCAGCGAAGCGAAGGGATCAGCCCCGAGGACCGCGCGCCCGGATGGGCGTGCGGAACACAAACAAGTTAAATCAACCCAGCCAGAGGGCTGCTGGGATCAGCATACTTGCGCTGCTGCATGCGGCCCGCGAGGTAGGCATTGCGTCCGGCGAGCACCGCATGCTTCATGGCGCGAGCCATGCGGATCGGGTCTTTCGCTTCGGCGATTGCGGTGTTCATCAGCACACCGTCACACCCCAGTTCCATCGCCTGCGCTGCTTCCGACGCGGTGCCGACACCGGCATCGACCAGCACGGGTACGCTGGCACCTTCCACGATCAGGCGGATGGTCACCTTGTTCTGGATCCCGAGGCCCGATCCGATCGGTGCGCCCAGTGGCATGATCGCCACTGCGCCTGCCTCTTCCAGCTGCTTGGCGGCGATGGGATCGTCCACGCAATAGACCATGGGCTTGAAGCCTTCCTTCGCGAGGACTTCGGTCGCCTTCAGCGTCTCGCGCATATCGGGATAGAGGGTGCGCGCTTCGCCGAGCACTTCCAGCTTCACCAGATCCCAGCCACCAGCTTCGCGCGCCAGCCGCAAGGTGCGGATGGCATCGTCTGCAGTGAAGCAGCCTGCGGTGTTGGGTAGGTAGGTGATCTTCTTGGGATCGATATAATCCATCAGCACCGGCTGGTTCGGGTCCGAAATGTTCACCCGGCGCACCGCCACGGTGACGATCTCCGCGCCCGAAGCTTCCACGGCAGCCGCGTTCTGTTCGAAATCCTTGTACTTGCCCGTACCCACGATCAGGCGCGAGGTGAAGCGGCGGCCTGCAACCTCCCAGCTGTCGGCGGCGGCGGAATCAGGCGAAATCTTTGGCATCTCGGTCATTTCGCGGTCGGTATCCGCCCAGCAGCGCATAGGCAAGGCCAAGCCAGAAGATGGCGACGCAAGCACCCCACCCCGCCTTGAACAGGCCTTCCTCGCCGCTTTGCTCCCATGTCGGGTCGCCAGTGATGATCGTGCACGCGGGTGCGCCGTTCAAAAGCTCGAGAGTGCCCATGGTGTAAGGCAATGCCAGAATCACGGGGATGATCGCGGCGAGCACAACCGCAAGCCGCTTCGGCTTCCAGCCGAGCAGGGCCATGCCCGCGACATTCAGTGGCAGGGTAAGAATGAAGCCGAGCAGCGAATCGGGCGCGTTCTGCGTGCAGGTGTCGACGTTGAAGGCGAGGAGAGCATTGAACCCCGCGAGTGTCAGCAGAACCGAAGCGAGGATCGCACGCCCCGTCACGGCTCAGCCGCCGCCGACAAAGTGGACGATCTCCAGCTGGTCGCCATCCTTCAGCGGCACGTCTTCCAGCGTGGAGCGCGGGGCAATCTCGCCATTGTGTTCCACGGCAACCTTTTCGGGCTTCAGGCCGATCTCGCGCACAAGGCCTGCAATCGTGCTGGCAGTGCTGCGGCGGGTTTCGCCGTTGACGGTGATGGAAATGCTCTCGCTCATATACGCGAGGAGATAGCTATTGTGCGGGCTTGCGCAAGTTGAGGATGTGGCCCGCGGCAACAAGGATGACGCCGATAATCGTCAGCACCGCCTCTTCAAAGCCATGACCCACGGCGAGCGCCCCGCCCATGAAGGACAGGCCAGTCATCGCCACCACGAAGGGTGCAGCACGGCGGTGGCGGATTGCGCCCACGCCAATCGCTACACCAGCCACGATCATCGCGAGCAGCAGGCCAAACTTGTGGATGTCCGGATTGAGCAGGAAGGTCGCGCCCACGCCCATGCCAGCCACCAGCACGAGGCCCAGCACGCAATGCACCAGGCACAGGCATGACAACAGCACGCCGACACGGTCCATCTGGCCGCGAATCCGTGTGAGGATTGAACCCATGGCAACCCATGTATGTAATGCTGTAACATAGCGCAACCGGTTTCGTACGCGGCCCAGCCAGTGACATGGCCCAAATGATGGCTTGCGATTCGCTTCACCCGGGCGCAATTGAGCGTGCATGGCCTCTTTGACTGACCAGTTCACCGATGCTCCCGGCCTCCCGGCGAACGGCAAGCCGCTTGCGCTGGCGCGGTGGCTGTTCGTTGTAGCCGCACTTGTCACCTTGATCGTGGCTGTGGGCGGCATCACCCGCCTCACCGAAAGCGGCCTTTCGATCACCGAATGGAAGCCGGTCACCGGCACTTTCCCTCCCTTGAACGAGGAGCAATGGCAGGCCGAGTTCGAAGCCTACCAGCAGATCGGCGAGTTCCAGCAGGTCGCTGGTCCGCAAGGGATGACGCTGTCGGATTACAAGTTCATCTACTTCTGGGAGTGGTTCCACCGCCTGATCGGGCGGATTATCGGCATGGCCTTCGCGCTGCCGCTGGCCTGGTTCTGGCTCAAGGGCGCGATTCCCGCCGGATACAAGCCGCGCCTGCTGGCTCTGCTGGCGTTGGGCGGCCTTCAGGGTGCTTTCGGATGGTTTATGGTCCGCTCCGGCCTCAATACGGAAATGACCGACGTCTCGCATTTCTGGCTCTCGATCCACCTGCTTACCGCCTTGTTCACGCTGGGCGGGCTGGTGTGGACCGCGCGTGACCTGCTGGTTTTGCACGCCAATCCGCAGGCACAACCGGCGCGGCTGACCGGGCTTGCCGGAGCGACTCTTTTCATCCTCTTCATCCAGTTGCTTCTCGGCGCATGGGTTGCCGGGCTGAACGCTGGCCTTGCTTCTGACTCATGGCCGCTGATGCAGGGCCGCTTTTTCCCGGAGATCGGCTGGTCCAGCGGTTTCTGGTGGACGCTGGGCCACGATCCCTTCCTGCTCCACTGGCTGCATCGCTGGTGGGCATGGATCGCGGTCGCGGCACTGATCGTGATGGCCCGCAAGATCCGCGCGAGCGGTGACCGGCGCTCTTCTGTCTATATCCATTCCGCATTCGGCATACAGATCATCCTTGGCATCGCCACGGTGATGACAGGCGTTGCCCTGTGGCTCGCCGTTGCCCACCAGGTGGTGGGTGCTGTGCTCGTCGCCGCCTGCGCCTGGGGCGCGCACAGGCTTGGTCAACGCGCGACATGAGTGCTGGCGCTGCCCTGGTATGGTGCCCCTTTCCCGATGAGGAAGAGGCACGGTCTGTAAGCGGCACGCTGCTGGATGAGGGCCTGGTCGCCTGTGCGAACATCATTCCCGGCATCATTTCGCTCTATCAATGGAATGGCGAACGCGGCGAAGGACGCGAAGTGGCTGTGCTGTTGAAGACCCATGGCACGTGCGTTTCCAGGTTGGCCAGCCGGCTTGCGCAATTGCATTCTTACGAAAGCCCTGCGATTATCCAATGGGACGCATCTGCCTTTCCGGACGCCACTGCGGCGTGGCTGGCGGGGCTTGAACCAGGGGGCCGGGACATTGGCCGGGACTGACAGGCGCGAGAGCATCAGGCTTGCGATCGGCGCAGCTTTGCTGCCCTTTCTTGGCGCACGTCCATTGCTTGCAAGCACGGAGACGGGCCGCACGCCTCCCGGCATCAGCCCCCCGCCGGGCCTGATGATCTATCGCCGCAAGCTTGAGAGATCGCTGGCAGGAGGCCGCGAGAGCGTGATTGTCACGCGCGATTTCGAGGTTTCCTTCACAAGGCAGGCTGATGGCGGTTTCCTGGTTTACGGAAAGCAGCGTGCCGCTTCGGTAGATGCGCCGCCGCAGCTGGCCGCCCTTGCAGAGCTGGAAACCCGTCGGGTGGAGAGCGGCTTGTTCCCGATGGAGCTGGATCCCGCTGGCCAGATCACCGGCTGGCCCGCGCCGGCTGCGAGCAACGAGGAGATCGCCGCCGCTCTGGCCACGGTCAGTGACCGTTTTTCCGAAGGGGGCATGGAAGTAGGCGTCTTGATCGAAGCACTGCACGGCGCCAGCGCAAACCTTGTATCTACCTTGCCCGATGACCTGTTCGCCCCGGCAGAGCCTGTGCGCGAGGAAAGCCGGACAATCGAGCTGCCATGGGGCGACGAGGGCGAGGTTCACACCCGCTTCGAGGCCGAGCGCGACCCGGAAACCCGGCTGATGCGCACTGCGCGCCGCCTCGTCACCACCCGATATGGCGGGGAAGAGCGGCAGAATTGCGAGAACTGGGAGCTTTTCCGCGCCTGAGCATCGGGCTGGCGGGCAGTCGATGGCTGCAGCCTGAAGGGTGTGGTATTATTTTACCTCCACGCTAACCCGCATGAATGCTTGACTTGAGAGCACTTCGCGAGCAAATGCCGCGCCTTCGCAAGCGAGGCGGATGATTCCGCAATCGCAAGCGGCGAATTTTCGCAAGACCAAGGAATTACAGCCATGAAGGCGCTCAGCAAGCAGACCCGGTCGATCAAGCCGGCCGAGGTCGAAAAGAAGTGGCACATTATCGACGCGGAAGGCCTCATTGTCGGCCGTCTCGCCACGATCGTCGCCAACCTCCTGCGCGGCAAGCACAAGCCGAGCTTCACCCCGCATGTCGATTGTGGTGACCACGTGATCATCCTCAATGCCGACAAGGTGAAGTTCACCGGCAACAAGCTTGGCCAGAAGACCTATTACAAGCACACCGGCCACCCCGGCGGCATCAAGGGCATCACTGCCGGCAAGGTGCTGGACAGCCGTTTCCCCGAACGTGTCCTTGAAAAGGCCGTGGAACGCATGATCCCCACCGGCCCGCTGGGTCGCGCGCAGATGAAGAACCTGCACCTCTACAACGGCACCGAGCACCCGCATGAAGGCCAGAAGCCCGAAGTGCTCGACGTTGCCTCGATGAACCGCAAGAACAAGGCTGCTTCGTGATGGCTGATGA
>JAUIJI010000100.1 GCA_030431435.1 Alphaproteobacteria bacterium
GAAACTCCGGCATCTGTGACGCGGGCGTTGATGCCATTGGCACGCAAGGCGGCCTGCAGCTTCTCGGGATAGCCCTGGTTCTCCTCGAGGTTGTAGCCTGCAAACAGGCTGTCCCCGAAGGCCAGGATGGTGCGCTCAGGCCCGATAACGGGCAGTTCTTCCTCGATAGGCGGCGGATCATTGGCTGCCACATCTTCGGCAGGCGCTTCCGCCCCGCAGGCTGCAAGGCCCGCCGCCAGCACTACCGCCAAACATCCACGTAGAGCACCACGATACATTTCATTACCACCCGCATACTTTAAAACATGACATAGCTATGCCATCTCCGGACAGTGACAAGCCCCATAGACAATTCCCTCGCCATTGAAGCCCGTGACCTGCGCCTGACGCTGGGCGAAGGTGCTGCCGCGGTTGAAATCCTGCGCGGCATCGATCTTGCCGTGCCCAATGGCGAGACGCTGGCGCTGCTCGGCCCATCGGGTTCTGGCAAAAGCTCGCTGATGAGCGTGCTGACCGGTCTGGAACGCGCCACCTCGGGCACGCTCAACGTGGCAGGCGCGGATTTCGCATCGATGGACGAGGATGCGCTGGCGCTCGCCCGCCGCGGTCGCATCGGCATCGTGCTGCAAGCCTTCCACCTTTTGCCGACCATGACCGCGCAGGAAAACGTCGCCACCCCGCTGGAACTGGCGGGCGAGGACAAGGCCTGGGAACGGGCGGCAGAGGAGCTTGAGGCCGTGGGCCTTGGCCATCGCCTTACCCATTACCCGGCGCAGCTTTCGGGCGGCGAGCAGCAGCGCGTGGCCATCGCCCGCGCCATCGCTTCGCGTCCGCCACTGCTTTTTGCTGACGAGCCCACCGGCAATCTTGATGCGACCACCGGCACATCGATCATCGATGTGCTGTTCGAACGGCGCAAGGAAACCGGAGCAACGCTGGTGATCATCACCCATGACAAGGCGCTGGCCGACATGTGCGACCGCGTGGTGACACTGGGCGACGGGGTTATTGCGAGCGATACGCGTGGCTGATCTGCTTCTATCTCCCCTCCCGCATGCGGGAGGGGCAGCGAGACTTGGCGACTTGTCGCCTAGTCGCAGCGGGGTGGGCCCACCCCCAACCCCTCCCGCAGGCGGGAGGGGAGCTTGAATACGCTCAGCTGGAAAGCCGCGTGGGCCATTGCCCGGCGCGATTTGCACCGCCAGTTCCGGGGCTTGCGCCTGCTGCTGGTGTGCCTGTTCCTTGGCGTGGGCGCGCTTGCCGCGATCGGCTCGCTCACATCCGCCATTCGCGGTGAACTGGATGCGCAAGGACAGGTGATCCTCGGCGGTGATTTCGAAGTCGAAGTCTACCAACGCCCGCTCACCGAGGAGGAGAACGCCTTCCTCTCCGAATATGGCGAGCTTTCGCAGGGCCTGCGCATGCAGGCGATGGCAAGCACAGATGACAACACTGCGCCGGTCGAACTGAAGGCGGTGCAGGACAACTGGCCTCTCTATGGCGCGCTTACCTTGATGGACGGGCGCAGCGTCGGCGCACCGCAAGCAGGCAAGGCATGGGTGGCCGAGGGCGTGGCGGACCGGCTTGGTCTTGAGCCCGGCGACACATTCACATTGGGCACCACGCAGCTGGCTGTGGCCGGCATCATCCTCGAGGAGCCGGATCGGCTGAGCGAGGGCTTTTCGCTCGGCCAGACAGTGATCGTGCCGCTCGACGTGCCTGGAAAAGCGGGTCTGACGCTGCCCGGCGCGATGTATGAAACCAAGACGCGGTTGCGCTTCGATGGAAACTACGATCCCGAGGAACTGGAAGAGACGGTCGAGGAGGCCTTCCCCGAAGCCGGCCTTGATATCCGCACGCGCGACCGCGCTTCACCCGGTGCCGAACGGTTCGTTTCGCGCATGGGCGAATTCCTCACGCTGGTAGGCCTTGCCGCGCTGGTGATTGCCGGGATCGGCATTGGCGGCGGCGTTGCCTCCTATCTCGAAGCGCGCAGGGCGAGCATTGCGACCTTGAAGATCCTCGGTGCGACCAGCCGCGATATTGCCCGCATCTATGCGCTGCAAATTGGCGCTGCGGCGGTGATCGGTTCGGTCGCGGGCCTTGTCGCAGGCGTTGCCGTCACTCCGCTTCTGGCGAGCGCTCTGGGCTCGCTGCTGCCGGTAAACAATGCGCTGGTGATTGACCCGGCTGCCCTTGCGCGTGCGGCGGCGTTCGGCTTGCTGGTGGCGCTGGTCTTTGCCGCACCGCCGATCCTGCGCGCGCGCGAATTCCCCGCAATGGCGCTGATGCGCTCGCGCGTGGCGCCACTTGCACAAGGGTGGCAAGTCGCAGCCTTGCCTGTCGGGCTTGGCCTTGCCGGCATTGCGGCGCTCGCGCTGCTGGGATCGCCGACGCCGCTGCTCTCCGCAGCCTTCATGGGCGGCGCGGTGGTGATGCTCGGCTTGCTGACCGGCCTTGGCCGCCTGATCGGCTGGGCGGCGAAGAAATGGCCGCGTCCATCGAACCCCATTGTGCGCGCAGCCCTCTCAAACCTCCATCGCCCCGGTTCCGCCACCGGATCGCTGGTGACGGCACTCGGCTTCGGCCTTGCTGCCTTCGTGCTGCTGGCAGGCGTGCAGACCAGCCTCAATGGCAATATCGAACGCTCCGTTCCAGCGATTGCGCCTGACTACTTCGTGCTCGACCTGCCCGTGGCCCGCGTGGGGGAATTCACCGCCATGGTGGAGGATGCCGCACCCGGTTCGCAGATCGTCGCCACGCCTACCCTGCGCGGCCAGGTAATCGCATACGGGCCTGAGGATGACCTCACGATCGTATCCGAGATGGAAGAGCTCCCCGACGGCGCATGGGGCCTACGCGGCGAACGCGGCCTCACCTATTCCAGCGCGGTGCCGCAAGGTAATATTGTGACCGAAGGCGATTGGTGGCCACAGCTTTACGATGGCGAGCCGCTGGTCTCGGTGGACGAAGAGCTGGCTGATGCCGCAGGGCTGGAGCTGGGCGATATCATCACCGTCAGCGTGCTCGGCGTGGAAAGGACCGCGCGGATTGCAAGCTTCCGCAGGCTCGATTGGGAGAGCATGGGCTTCAACTACGTCTTCGTGTTCAGCCCCAACGCGCTGGCAGACGCGCCGCACAATGTCGCGGCGACCGTCGCCTTTCCTGAAGGCACGCAGCCCGGGACATTGCTGCGCGACCTTGTCCGCACCTTCCCGTCAAGCTCGGTGATCGAGGTGGGGCCGATCCTCACCGAAGCGCGCACCATCCTTGACCAGGTTGCGCTCGCCATCCTTGCTGCCGCCTCGGTGGCGGTGCTGGCGGGTATTGCGGTGTTGCTGGGCGCAATTGCTGCGGCCCGTGCCGCGCGCATCTATGACACGGTGATCCTGCGCGTGCTCGGTGCCAGTCGCGGCCAGCTGCTGGGCCTGCAATTTGCCGAATTCGGCCTGCTTGCCGCGCTCCTTGCGGGCGTTTCGCTGGCGCTGGGCACGGGGCTGGCGTGGCTGGTGATCACGCAGGTGTTCGAATTCGACTGGCTGCCCGACTGGCCGCGCATCCTCGCCGTGCTGGGCGCAGGTCTGGTGCTGGTGCTGGTCTTCGCCTTTGCCGCCAGCCTGCCTGTGCTGCGGGCCAAGCCCGCACAGACGCTGCGCCAGCTCTAGCGCCTAGCTGAACACGGTTGCCTGTCCCGGGTCCTTCGGATCCGGGCCAAACCGGTTTGGCCCCGGCGTTCCGGGCAGGAACATCAGCACCAGCAGCACAAGAAATCCAAGCATTGCGAAGATGTTCACGATCGGCAGGAAGCTGGCGATCAGGAGGCCGCCGTACCACCAGCCCGACATGTCGCGATCATGCAGGCGGCGCACTGTCACGGCGAGGCTGGGGATGAAAATGAACAGGCCCCACAGCATCACCAGCGCAAGGCCAAGCCAGAACAGCGGGCCGAACATGGCCAGAACTTCCTGCGGAGGCACCTGGTTGGCACCGCCCGATGATTCCGCTTCCGAGATCGCAGCGAGCTCAGCCAATGGGAAACCGGCGAAGAAGACCATCATCAGCGCCAGGTTCACCAGCATCACAAACAGCTGGAACATCCAGAATTCCATCCGCCGCGAACGACCGGTAAAATCGAAATAACGCTTAAGCGGCAGCAACATCCAGTGCACTGGCTTCCCCCCTTTTCCCTTTCTTTCAAGGTAATGCAGCGCGCAGGATAAGGGAAGGCCGCGGATTTTGGGCAAGAAAAAGGGGGCCGCGAAGCCCCCTTCTCCTTGCTCTTCTTGTGGGTCGCGTGCCGTTAGAAGCCGATGCGAACCGTCGCGCCCCATGTGCGCGGCTGGTTCGGATAGCCGGAAATCGAGCCGGGCTGTGCCGGGCTGTCAAACAGCGACAGCAGGTACCGGTCGTTGAGCAGGTTGCGGCCCCAGATGGAGAATTCCGCACCGGCATCCTCGAATACATAGGTGATCGACGCCGAAAGCTCATCCACCTGACGGGTGAAGGCCGCCGCTGCAGCAATCGCCTGTGCCTGTCCGCCATCGGGCAGGGTCGGATCGAGGAAGCCGGGCAGGCCGTCGACGATCTGCGTGTCCGATTCAAACGCATAGGTCGAGCGGAGCAACAGCGAGTCGCCATTGCCCAGCGGCTGCGCCCACTGGCCGCCCAGGACCACCGTCCATTCCGGGATACCGGCAGGCGTGGTGCCCGAGATATTGCCATAGGGCGACAGCGGGAAGCTGACATAGGTGGGATCGAGCCAGGTCACGGCGAGGTTCAGCGTCAGCGGATCGACCGGGTTGGCCATGCCTTCGAATTCGACGCCCCATGTGCGCTGCTTGCCCGCATTCGCAAGGAAGAAGCCGGTGCCGGTGAAGACGTTGGACTGGAACCCGTCGATATCCTGGCGGAAACCGGTGAGGTTGGCCGAGTAATTGCCCCAGTTGCCCTTCAGGCCGATTTCGATGACTTCCGATTCCTCAGGTCCTGCAAAGCGGCTGCCGAAGGTCTGGTTATTGAACAGCAGGCCCGCATTCGCCAGCGCCGCCGCATCACCCGGAGCCGGACGGCTGTCACGGCTCAGCGCGAACGAGCTGGCCTTGAAACCGGTGGCATAGCTTACATAGACATTGAGGTCCGGATTGATGTCATAGGCAAGGCGCGCGGTCCACGAGAAGTCGTTGTCCGATGTCTTGCCGTCTTCCACGCTGTTGGGAATGTTCACAAAGCGCGGGAAGTTCTGCAAGGCCTGCGCCTGCAGCAGCGGATTGACATTCGGGTTGGTGTCATTGGCGTCCGCAAAGGCCTGGACCTGTGCAATCGCACCGGCCTGGATCAGCGGAAATGCTGCCGCACCGGCTGCACCTGCCGGGCTGGTGCCCGATGCCAGTGCGGCAATCTCGGCCTCGGTGGCAACTGTTCCGGCGCAAGCGACCGGAACCTGCTGGCAAACGCCAATCGCAATCGCCTGCGGTGCACCCTGCGCCACGATGGCGCGGTTGCCCAGCACCACGAGGTCGAGGTTGGAGAACACGCCGGTGGACTGATAGTTCGTCGTCCCGGTCTTGTCGTCCATCGTGTAGTTGCCGCCAAGCGTCAGCGTCAGCCGGTCGGTGATCTCGAAATCGACCTGTGCGAACAGCGACAGTGCCTGGTTGTCCAGGGTGAAGAAGCCGCTCTCGACCGTGCCGGGCACAAAGAACGTGCCGACGTAATCTGTGCCCACACCTGCCAGCGTGCCCAGCGTCGCTTCAGCCTGCGTCAGCGACTGGCCGAGCAACTGGTTCGTCAGCACGTTCGCGAAGGGCCGGAAATCATTGCCATAGGCAACCCGCTGGTCCTCGCGCACCGATTCATCGAAATAGAACAGGCCGGCCAACGCGGTGATCCGGTCCCAGTCCGCATTGACGCGGAATTCCTGCGTGAAGGTTTCAAGCTTCTGGTTGTTGAAACGCTGCAGCAGGTCAGCCGAGGTGAAGTCCACGTCCTGCCCGAAATCGCCCGCCGTCTCGCGATAGGCGGTGATCGAGGTCAGCGTGAAGACATCGTTCACATCGTAATCGAGCTGCGCGGAAATGCCGTAGTTCTCGACCTCGTTGGTGGACGGGAAATTGTTATAGACGACATTGTCGAAGGCTGCGGCCGGGGTGTTCACCTCGCCGCCGATAAGCTGGATAGCCTGGGTGAAGCTGGACGGTTGCAGGTTCACCACGCCGCAGCAATTCTCGTCAATCGAATCATAGTCTGCGATGATCCGGGCCGAGAAGTTGTCACCATTGTCGAACAGCAACTGCCCGCGCACGAACCAGCGGTCCCGCTGGTTGGTGGTCGAGTTGGAAGCCGGGTCTTCGTTGTAGCCTTCACGGCCCGAATAACCTGCAGCGATGCTCGCCGCGATATTCTCGGACAGCGGCCCGCTCAGGTAACCGCGCAACACGATCGCGTCGTAATCGCCGTATGAGACTTCAGCAGTAGCTTCAGGCGTGAAGGAAGGCTCGCTGGTCACGATCGAGATGATACCCGCCGATGCGTTCTTGCCGAACAGTGTCGACTGCGGCCCGCGCAGCACTTCGATCCGGCTGACATTGGGCAGGTCGGAAATCTGCGCGGCAGAGCGGCTGCGATAGACGCCGTCGATGAACACGCCGACCGAGGGTTCGATACCGGCGTTGTTCGCGCCATTGCCGAACCCGCGGATGATGAAATTGGTGTTGGCGGAACTCTGCAACTGGGTCACGCGGAGCGAGGGGACCACGGTCTGCAGGTCCTTCAGGTCGCGAATCTCCTCGCGCTGGAGGGTTTCCGCCGTGGTCACGCTGACCGCGACGGGGGTTTCCTGCAAGGTGGCTTCGCGCTTGGTGGCGGTGATGATGATCGCATTGCCCGAGGCAATATCATCTTCGACGCTGGCATCGTCCTGGCCCTGTGCCTGTGCCGCTGCGGGCATGGCAAGTGCAGCAGCTGCGACCCCGCAAAGGAAAGTGCGGGTAAGACCGGACAGGCCGGAATTACTGGTTTTCATGTGTTTCTCCATCTCTCCCACGAGACCATGCCGAGCCCTTTTGCGGGCGTTTCTTCATGGATCTGAATGGAATCTAGGCGCGGAAGGGTGCTTTACGCAATGGTAAAGCGTTGATGGGCACACATTTCCGTTGCATTTGAAACTGCACCTGTATCCCAAGTGCCACAATATGCGGTAATCAAAGGCCTTTTCCCGGCTTTGTTGCGGCTCTATTGCCCGGGTGCATCTTGCGCCTTGCGATAGGCCATGCCCTCGGCTAAATGACGCGGCGATTTCGCAGTTGCGAAAGAATTCGCGCTGCAACCGCACAATATCCAAGGCTATACCGAACTATGTCCGCGCCCCTTCGTAACGTGGCGATCATCGCGCACGTTGACCATGGTAAGACCACGCTGGTCGACCAGCTCTTCCGCCAGTCCGGCACTTTCCGGGAAAACCAGCGCGTGGAAGAACGCGCGATGGACAGCGGCGACCTGGAAAAGGAACGCGGCATCACCATCCTCGCCAAGTGTACTTCGGTGGAATGGAACGACACCCGCATCAACATCGTCGACACGCCCGGCCACGCTGACTTCGGCGCGGAAGTGGAGCGTATCCTCTCCATGGTCGATGGTGTGATCCTGCTGGTGGACAGCGCCGAAGGCGCGATGCCGCAGACCAAGTTCGTCACCGGCAAGGCGCTCAGCCTCGGCCTCAAGCCCATCGTCGTGGTCAACAAGATCGACCGCCCCGATGGCCGCCATTCCGAAGTGCTGGACGAAGTGTTCGACCTCTTCGTCAGCCTCGACGCGAATGACGAGCAGCTTGATTTCCCCGTGCTCTACGCCTCGGGCCGCGATGGCTATGCCAGCGAGGATCCCGATGCCCGCGAAGGCACGCTGGAACCGCTGTTCCAGAAGATCGTCGATCACGTGTCGGAGCCCGGCCTCGACAAGTCAGGCAAGTTCACCTTCCTCGCCACGCTGCTGGACCGCGATCCCTTCATGGGCCGCATCCTGACGGGCCGCGTGCAATCCGGCTCGCTCAAGGTCAATGACCCGATCCACGCCATCGACGCAGACGGCAATGTGATCGAAACCGGTCGTGCAACCAAGGTTCTGGCCTTCCGCGGCCTCGAACGCGTGCCGGTGGACAGCGCCGAAGCGGGCGACATCATTGCGCTGGCGGGCCTCGAAAAGGCAACCGTCGCCAACACCATCGCCGATCCTGCCGTGCGCGAACCCATTGCCGCGCAGCCGATCGATCCCCCGACGCTGGCGATGCGCTTTGCCGTGAACGACAGCCCGCTTGCCGGGCGCGAGGGCGACAAGGTGACCAGCCGCATGATCCGCGACCGCCTGATGCGCGAAGCGGAAACCAACGTCGCCATCCGCGTCACCGAAAGCGACGACAAGGACAGCTTCGAAGTGGCTGGCCGCGGTGAATTGCAGCTGGGCGTGCTGATCGAGACGATGCGCCGCGAAGGCTTCGAGCTGGGCATTTCCCGTCCCCGCGTGATCTATCGCGAGGAAGACGGCCAGCGCCTCGAACCCTATGAAACCGTGGTGATCGACGTGGACGACGAGCACTCCGGCACGGTGGTCGAGAAGATGCAGCGCCGCAAGGCGGACCTCACCGAAATGCGCCCGTCAGGCCAGGGCAAGACGCGCATCACCTTCTCTGCCCCGTCGCGCGGCCTGATCGGCTATCATGGCGAGTTCCTGTCCGACACGCGCGGCACGGGCATCATGAACCGCCTGTTCGAGAAGTATGGCCCCTACAAGGGCCGCATCGAAGGCCGCATCAACGGCGTGCTGATCAGCATGGAAACCGGCGATGCCGTCGCTTACGCGCTCAACGCCCTGGAAGAGCGTGGCGAGCTGTTCATCGGCAGCGGCGTGAAGCTCTATGAAGGCATGATCATCGGCGAAAACGCCAAGCCGGACGATCTGGAAGTAAACCCGCTGAAGTCCAAGCAGCTCACCAACTTCCGCTCCAGCGGCAAGGATGACGCCATCCGCCTCACCCCGCCGCGCCAGATGACGCTGGAACAGGCCATCGCCTATATCGATGACGATGAAATGGTCGAGGTGACCCCGCAGAACATCCGCCTGCGCAAGGCCCTGCTCGACCCGCACGAGCGCAAGAAGGCCAAGCGCAAGGCCGCTGCCTGATCGAATTGAAGGAAGGGCCGGACCTTGTGGTTCGGCCCTTTTCATTTGGGCGCGTCACCTGACTCCCCTCCCCACTGGGGAGAGGGCGGGGGTGGGGACGCGAAAAGGAATCTAATCGCCAGACACCCTCACCCAGCCTCTCCCTCAAGGGAGAGGGGCAGGCCGGCGCTGGGTTGACTGCCGCGCGATGTCCTACACAGGCACGGCTTGATAGGCATGGAGGATGGCCCAGCCTTTTCCTCACCCTGATATCCGCCTCAAAACGCGCTCTTCGCCCAGACCCAGCGCCACTTTTCGGCCCCGAATTATTCTCTCCCCAGAACCGTGTTCCATGCGTTCCATCCGTGCCGCATTTGCGACGAAGCGAGGCGCTTTGCGGATGCGCTGGCGGGACGAATCATCCCTCCCGCGCACCACCCGCCAACCGAAAAATCGCGCCCCCTTCCCCATCGCGCCCGCCTGTCCTAAGGCACCCCATATGGATATGGACGACCTGCGCGTTGCCCTGTTCAGCGGCAACTACAATTACGTTCGCGATGGCGCGAACCAGGCGCTGAACAGGCTGGTGGATTACCTGCTGCGGCAGGGCGCCCGCGTGCGCGTCTATTCGCCCAAGGTGGAAGAGCCTGCTTTCGAACCTGCGGGCGAGCTGGTGGGCCTGCCCAACTGGCCCATCCCCGGGCGCGGCGAATATCGCCTGCCGCTGGCGCTCTCTGCCGAGGTTAAGCAGGACCTCGCCAAATTCGTGCCCAATATCGTCCACGTCGCCAGCCCGGACATTGCCGGGCACCGCGCGGTGACATGGGCTAAGGAGAGGCATTTGCCGGTGCTGGCATCGGTCCACACGCGCTTCGAGACCTATCCGCGATATTACGGCATGGCCTTCCTCGAACCCGTGGCAGAAGCGATCCTGCGGCGCTTCTACAACCGCTGCGATGCGCTGGTCGCCCCTTCCGAAAGCATGGCCGCGGTGCTGCGCGAGCAGGGCATGAACAAGGATATCTCGATCTGGTCACGCGGCGTGGATCGCGAGATTTTCGATCCCTCGCGCCGCAATCTCGAATGGCGCCGCGAACTGGGCATTGGCGATGACGAGGTGGCGGTGGGCTTCCTCGGTCGTCTGGTGATGGAAAAGGGCCTCGATGTCTTTTCCGATACCGTGCGCGAACTGAAAAAGCGCGGCGTGCCGCACAAGGTGCTGGTGGTGGGCGAAGGCCCGGCGAAGGATTTCTTTGCCGAGCAGGTGCCCGATGCCGTGTTCGCCGGTTTCCAGAAAGGCGCGGATCTTGGCAAGGCCGTGGCGAGCATGGACCTGCTGCTCAATCCGTCTGTCACCGAGACATTCGGCAATGTCACGCTGGAGGCGATGGCCTGCGGCATCCCCGTGGTCGCGGCGCGCGCCACCGGCAGCACCAGCCTTGTCCGCGATGGCGAGACCGGGCGGCTGGTGGAACCTGGCCGCATTCGCGATTTCGCCGACGTGGTCGAAGCCTATTGCCGCGATGAAGCCCTGCGCAAACAGCATGGCGCAGCGGGCGAGGTGCGCAGCCGCGAATTCTCCTGGGATGCGATCAACTCCGCCGTCGCGAAAGCCTATGTCCGCCTCGTCAAAGCCAATGAGGAGGCGGAGATTTCCAGCGCTTCAGCGTAGCACGCCAGTCTGCGTCTGGCGGCGCGCGTACAATATGAGCGCCACGGTGATCAGCGGCACGATCACTGACATGATCGCCGGGATGGAGCTGTCTGCACTGCCCGGCAGCGGATCCGAGAACTGGTAGATCGTGCTCACCACGATACCGAAAAGCGAGACGATGAAGGCATGATAGGCATAGCGGCTCCGGAAAAGCAGCAGCAGCGATCCTGCCACCGCGCCCCACACGCCAAGCGCCCAGGCCACGTTCATCCACAGCGGAAAGGCCTCGAAATAAGCCTGCACTGCAGGCACCTCGATCCCCACCGCGCTGGCCATTGTATCAAGATAGGCCTCGTTCTCCAGCTTGGTCAGCACATAGTCCGAACCGCCGCCACCAAGGTTCCACAGCAGCGACACGATACCGACAACCCACAGATGCACGGGCGTTTTGGCCCGCAATTCACCAATCGTCATGATTGATCCCCCGTTTTCGTCCCACAGCACAGGATGCGCCAGGCAAGCCCGCTTGGCAATCCACCCCGCTCGCCCCTATCTGGACGGGCAATGAGCGACCTGTTTGGAGAGGACCCGGCGCAAGGCCAGGCTGACGAGGCGCCGGCGCAAGACGCCCCGCTGGCTGACCGTTTGCGTCCGCGCGCTCTCGATGAGGTGATCGGGCAGGACCATATCACCGGCCCCGATGGCGCGATCGGGCGGATGGTCGCTGCGGGCCGCTTGTCCAGCCTTGTCCTGTGGGGTCCGCCCGGCACGGGCAAGACCAGCATCGCCCGCTTGCTCGCCGCTGCCGTGGGCATGCGATACGAAGCGGTGAGCGCGGTGTTCTCTGGCGTGGCGGACCTCAAAAAGGCCTTCGCCGCCGCCGAAACCGCCCGCAAGGCCGGGCAGAAGACGCTGCTGTTCGTGGACGAGATCCACCGCTTCAACCGCGCCCAGCAGGACAGTTTCCTGCCCTTCGTGGAAAAGGGCGCGGTGACGCTGGTCGGCGCTACCACCGAGAACCCCAGCTTCGAATTGAACGCCGCCCTGCTCAGCCGCG
>JAUIJI010000101.1 GCA_030431435.1 Alphaproteobacteria bacterium
GCCTTGGAAGAACTCGGCCCGCAGATCGAACATGACGCGGTTTTCCCCTCGCGGGTAAACGTCAACGTCGCCACCGTAGTGGACCGCCGGACCATTCGCCTGCGCGTATGGGAGCGGGGCGTTGGCCTCACCCGCGCCTGCGGAACCGGCGCCTGCGCCACTGCCATCGGGGCGATGCGGCGCGGACTGGTCGACAAGGCCGTGACTGTCCATCTGCCCGGTGGCCCCTTGCAGATCGCCTGGA
The DNA here is from genome assembly GCA_030431435.1 of Alphaproteobacteria bacterium. Lineage (GTDB taxonomy): Bacteria > Pseudomonadota > Alphaproteobacteria > Sphingomonadales > Sphingomonadaceae > Alteraurantiacibacter. Next base: position 245 of record JAUIJI010000101.1, read on the forward strand.
ACGAGAGCGGCACCATCACCATGACCGGCGCTGCGACAGAGAGCTTCCGCGGATCATTCGAATGGGATGACTTCGGGTGAGCAACGCGGAAGTCGTGTCGCTGGGTTGCCGCCTCAATATCGCCGAAAGCGAGCGCATTCGTTCGCTCGTCGCGAATGAGGATGTGGTGGTCATCAACAGCTGCGCGGTCACCATGGAGGCGGTGCGCCAGACGCGACAGGCAATCCGCAAGGCGCGCCGCGCGCGGCCTGATGCACGATTGCTCGTTACCGGCTGCGCCGCGGATATCGAACGCGAACAGCTCGCCGCCATGCCCGAAGTGGACGGGCTGATCGCCAATGAAGCGAAGCTGGATGCCCGTGCATGGAATGTGCCGGAACCGCAGGCGCCCGTCCCCACGAAGCACACCCGCGCCTTTATCGCCGTGCAGAACGGCTGCGATCACAGCTGCACCTTCTGCGTCATCCCGCAAGGTCGCGGGCGCAGCCGTTCGCTGAGGATTGCAGAAGTGCTGGACGAGGTGGAGCGCCACCTTCTCGAAGGCGCGCCCGAAGTGGTGCTGACCGGCGTCGATGTTACCAGCTGGGGCCACGATTTGCCGGACACGCCGCCTCTGGGGGAACTTGTAGCCGCCGTACTCGATACCTTCCCGCAATTGCAGCGCCTGCGCATGTCTTCTCTCGACGGGATCGAGATTGATCCGCTGCTGTTCGAGCTGTTCGCCGGTGAAGAGCGGGTGATGCCGCACCTGCATCTTTCCCTGCAGCACGGGCATGACCTGATCCTCAAGCGCATGAAGCGCCGGCACCTGCGCGATGATGCCATCGATCTGGTGGCGCGGCTGAAGGACAAGCGACCGGAAATCGCCATCGGAGCCGACCTGATCGCAGGTTTCCCTACCGAGAGCGACGAACATCACGCGGCCAACCGCTCCATCATCCGCGAACTGGGCATCGTGCACGGCCATATCTTTCCCTATTCGCCCCGCCCCGGCACCCCTGCTGCGCGCATGCCGCAGATCGACAAGCCGCTGATCAAGCGCCGCGCTGCCGAGCTGCGCGCGGACGTGGCGGCGGTTCGCGACGCATGGTTGCAAAGCCTTGTGGGCAAGCCGCTATCCGTGCTTACCGAGAGTGATGGCAGCGGCTATTCTTCCAACTTCGCCCGCGTAAAGGTGCCCGATGAAACACCGGCGGGGTCGATCCTGACCGTGACACCCACCAAAGCCACGAAAGGCCTCCTGGCATGAGCGAAAAGAGCTGGAGCGAGAGGCTGTTCGGCGGCTTCCGCAAGACATCCGAACGCTTGTCCGACAATCTCACCGGCGTTGTCGGCACCGCCAAGCTGGACGATGCCACGCTGGACGATGTCGAGGATGCGCTGATCACCTCCGACCTTGGCCCCAAGGCTGCCGCACGCATTCGCAACAAGCTGGCCGAGAAGCGCTTCGGTCTTTCGATCACCGAGCAGGAACTGAAAGAAGCGGTGGCCGAGGAAATCGCCGAGATCCTTCGCCCCGTCGCCAAGCCGCTGGAAATCACCGCATTCCCGCGCCCGCAGGTGGTGCTGGTGATTGGCGTGAACGGTTCGGGAAAGACCACCACCATCGCCAAGCTGGCCCACCTCTTCCAGGAAGATGATTACGGCGTGCTGCTTGCTGCAGGCGACACATTCCGCGCAGCTGCCATCGGCCAGTTGAAGATCTGGGCCGACCGGATCGGCGTGGATATCGTGACCGGCCCCGAAGGCGGCGATCCGGCAAGCGTGGTGTTCGACGCCGTAAAGCAGGCGACCGATACCGGCATCGATGCGCTGATCGTGGATACCGCAGGTCGCTTGCAGAACAAGCGAGAGCTGATGGACGAGCTGGCCAAGATCCGCAAAGTCCTCGGCCGCCTCAACCCCGAAGCCCCGCATGATGTGGTGCTGGTGCTCGATGCCACCAATGGACAGAACGCGCTGGGCCAAATCGACGTGTTCAAGGAAGTGGCGAACGTCACCGGCCTGATCATGACCAAGCTGGATGGTACGGCGCGTGGCGGCGTGCTGGTGGCCGCTGCGGAACAATACGGCCTGCCCATCCACGCGATCGGCGTAGGCGAAAAGATCGACGATTTGCGCCCCTTCGATCCGGATCTTGTGGCGCGCGTGATTGCAGGAATTGCCTGAGAGAGCGTTGCTCCCCACAAACCGGTCATCCTGAGCTTGTCGAAGGATCGTCCTTTCTTCTACACCATCTCCAGAAGCGAAAAGCGGCCCTTCGACAAGCTCAGGGCGAACGGAAATTTGAGGTTTGATGTCAACCGAAACTGCCCCCAAGAAACCCAAGTCGGGCTGGCTCAACGTGTTGGTGGACTACGGGCCGCTGCTCGTCTTCTTCCTGACCTACAAATATTTCGCGCCTGAGAAGGACGACAGCACGGACGACCTCGTCTTTGCCGTGCAGACAACCGAAGCGATCATCAAGAGCACCGGCGCTTTCATAGTCGCCGCGCTGGCAGCGTTGGGCTTCTCAAAATTCTACCTCGGCAAGGTTTCGCCGATGCTATGGTTATCGACCGTCTTGATCGTCGGCTTCGGCGCATTGACGATCTATTTCCAGGACGAGCACTTCATCCAGTGGAAGCCGACAATCATCTATGTCGGTTTCGGTGTGCTGCTGCTGGTCGGATGGGCCAAGGGCAAGCCCTTGCTGAAATACCTGCTGGAAGCCGCATTCGAAGGGCTGACGCAGGAAGGCTGGCTCAAGTTGTCGCGCAACTGGGGCGTGTTTTTCCTCGCCCTCGCCGCGCTCAACACAGCTCTGATCTACATGGTCAGCTTCGAAAGCTGGCTGGCGGCCAAGTTGTGGCTGTTCCTGCCGCTCACCTTCCTCTTCACCTTCACCCAGCTGCCGATGCTGCTGAAACACGGCCTGTCACTGGAAGAAGAAGAGAAAGTGATCCAGAACCCGCCGCATGAATAGCCGCGGAATTACAATGAACCCGCGAAGGCCATTTTTGTTCTGTTGGTGAATTTACCTCCTGCCCTAACGAATGCGTCGCAGCTTGCTCTTGCCACCTCAAACATACGCCCTGCTTCGCAGACTGGGCATTCATAACAGCTTCGCCCAGGGCGCAACCTCTGGCGAAAGTCTGCGAAGCTCTCACGCAACTCTACCCGCGTAGTTTCGGCACTGGCAAATTTCAGGAAAAGCAGATCTTGCCGATCCATCTCGCCGGAAACGCGTCTGACAACCGTCCTGCCGTCAAAATCCCGCCATTCATCGGCTTTCATTTCCACGGCTAAAACCTCGTCACCCGTAGATGCAGAAAGCGAGGCCAGCCCCATGGTCGCCATATCCGTGTCAGCGCTGAACTGGATATGCGCAAGCTCTCTTGAGCAATTCTCGCAGCGCAAGGTCAGAACTTGTGCGTCAACCATGTGCTCGACTCTCAACCCAGCGCTAAATCTCGACCTGGCTGCCCAGTTCTACCACGCGGTTGGTTGGCAGGCGGAAAAACTCCATTGGCGTTGCCGCGTTGCGCATCATCCAGGCGAACAGTTTTTCGCGCCAGATCATCATCCCCGGCTTGTCAGCGCTGAGTAGCGTCTGGCGGCTGAGGAAGAAGCTGGTCTGCATCATCTCGAACTTGCCGCCGCACATGTCGATCTTTTCCAGCGCCTTGGGGACGTCGGTCTCTTCCATGAAGCCGTAATGCAGCACCACGCGGTAGAAGCCCTGCCCCAGGTCGATCACCTCGTAACGCTCGGCCTCGTCGACGTAGGGCACTTCCTCGATCTTTGCGGTCAGCACCACCACCCGCTCATGCAGCACCTTGTTGTGCTTGATATTGTGCAGCAGCGCGGAAGGTGTTCCGGTGGAGCCGGAATTCATGAAGATCGCAGTACCGGACACGCGCTTGGTGGAATTGTTGGCGGACTTGGCAAAGATATCGAGCGGCAGGCCGATTTCCGTCATCCTGTCCCGCATCAGCTTGCGGCCCTTCGACCATGTGGTGAGCAGGGTGAAGGCGATTGCCCCCACCAGCAGCGGGAACCAGCCGCCTTCGAAGAACTTGGTCAGGTTCGCTGCGAAATAGGCACCATCGACGATCAGGAACAGCAGCACCACCGGCACCGCAATCCACATGCGCCACTTCCACACGCCCACGAACAGCACCGCCATCAGCAGCGTATCAAGCGTGACCGCGCCCGTGACAGCGATGCCATAGGCGCTGGCAAGGTTGGAGGAATTGCGGAAGGTCAGCACAAGGATGATCACCGCGCACATCAGCGCCCAGTTGATCACTGGTATGTAAATCTGGCCCGAATGCTCGTCCGAGGTGTGGCGGATCGACAGGCGCGGGATAAAGCCAAGCTGGATCGCCTGGTGGGTGATCGAGAAGCTGCCCGAAATCACCGCCTGGCTGGCGATGAAGGTGGCAGCAGTCGCCAGCAGCACCAGCGGCAGGCGCAGGTACTCGGGTGCAAGGAAGAAGAACGGGCTCATGATCGCCTCTTCCGCCGCTGCATCACCAAGGCCGAGAATCATCGCGCCTTGCCCGAAATAGTTGAGCAGCAGGCACGGCATGACAAAGCCGAACCATGAAAGACGCATCGGCCCGCGTCCGAAATGGCCCATGTCGGAATACAATGCTTCCGAACCCGTCACCGCCAGCACGACCGAACCCAGCGCCAGGAAGGCGAGGAACTTGTCCGTGATGAAGAACTGCACCGCGTACCACGGGTTCAGCGCCCAGAGGATTTCCGGCGTGTTGACGATCTGGATCGTGCCCAGCGTGGCAATGACGCAGAAATAGACCATCATCACCGGCGCAAAGAGCGCGCCGACCTTGGCCGTGCCACGCTTCTGGATGGCGAACAGGCCAACCAGCAGGCCCAGCGCAATAGGAATGACATAGGGCTCGAGCCCCTCGTCCACCACGGTAAGGCCTTCCACAGCCGATAGCACCGAGATGGCCGGCGTGATCATCGAATCGCCATAGAACAGCGCCGTGGCGAACACGCCCAGCAGCACGATCAGCCAGCCGTAATTGGTCTTGCCCAACCGGCGAGACAGCAGCGCCACCAGCGCAAGGCTGCCGCCCTGCCCGTTGTTGTCTGCGCGCATCAGGATCGAGACATACTGGATCGAGACGACCAGCGTCATCGACCAGAAGATCAGGCTGACCACGCCAAGGATGTGCAAGTCATCGATCGGCAACTGGTGCGCCCCGCGAAAGGTCTCGCGAAAGGCGTAGAGCGGGCTTGTGCCGATATCGCCAAAGACGATGCCGATAGCACCCGCAGCCAGCTTCAGCTTGGCGCTCTGCGTGTCATTGCCGTTGGTGGCTGCACTCATCGGGATTTAGGCCCCTGTTAGCGAGCTTTCTCGCTGGAAGGCGGCGCCAATAGCAGCGGCGAAAGACTTCCGCAACACGCTGCATTGCAACATCACTGTTGCGCTTCTGCCGCAGTCTCTGGCGTTGGCAAGGCACCTGATTGCTGGAGCATCCCTTCCATGCGCATCACCCGGTCAGCCATGAAGGCGGTCGCATCATCCAGTTCCTCGCCTTCGCCCGGTGTCGGCATTAGCGCTAGAGCACCGCGCCATGTCTGATAGGCCTCCATCATCCGGCCCTGACGGATCAGCGAAAGGCCCAGGAAATAGGACGGTGCGGGATTCTCTGGCGCGATCTGGCTCGCCTGACGGAATGCGTAAACAGAGGCTTGAGTGAGAACACCATCGGCCTGCTCGGTCAGGGCATTGCCCAGTGCCACCCAGGCTTCGAAATCCTGCGGATTTTCTTCCACGATGCCACGCAACATCTGCGATGCCGTTTCAAACCGTCCCTGACGGGCAAAGCCGCTGGCAGTCACCATCATGCGCGAATCAGACTTGAGCTGTGGCCCCACCAGCAAGCTTTGCGAGTCCATGATCTGCCATTCGTCCTCGTAGCGCTCCTGTTGCAGGGCCTTGGGCGCGGCGGGAATGTCAGGGCTGGCCTGCAGCGTGTATCCGGCAAGGCCGAACACCAGCGCAGCGGCCAGGCTCGCCCATGTCGCACGCGGCAGGCGGAACATCACGGCCCCCACGCCAAAGGCGGCAATGGCAAGCAGAATGGCATTGATCCAGGTCATCCGGCCGCTCCCCCTTCCGGCTTGCCTCGAGCGACCAGCCGGCCGCGGATAATCAGCCCTGCGATCAGGAGCAGGACAAAAGGAATAACGAAAAGCGGCCAGGTCGATGCCGTTACGCGCGGCTCATAGCTCACGTAATCGCCATAACGTTCGATCAGCCACAGGCGAATCTGGTCCGGAGTCTCTCCGGCGGCAAGTCGCGTACGCACCTGGTGGCGCATGTCGCCCGCCATGGGCGCATCACTGTCGGCAATCGACTGGCTCTGGCACTTGAGGCAACGCAGGGTGAGCATCAGCTCGCGCGCCTGTTCCTCCAGAGCCGGGTCCTCCAACTGGTTATAGGCATAGGGTGCAGGCGGCAGGCTGTCCTGCGCGGCGAGCGGAGTGGACAAGGCCAGTGCAAGCAGGGCTATGAGGTGTTTCATGCCCCCGCCTCACGCAATTTCTCGAGGATCACCGGCACATCATCCGCCCGGATATCGCCGATATGTTGGTAGGTAATCACGCCATTGCCATCGACCACGAAGGTTTCGGGCACTCCGGACGAACCGATCGAAAGCTGCACCTCGCTGATGTCATCCGCGCCGATGCGAGTGAAGGGATTGCCGTACACAGCAAGGAAACGCGCCACGTCCTCGGGCCGGTCACGAATGGCCACGCCAACAATCTCTGCCCCGCTTTCCCGCAGGGTTTCGAGATGCGGCGCCTCCGCGCGGCACGGCACGCACCAGCTGGCGAAGATATTGACCAGCTTGGCCTGACCGTTTGCGAGGTCGGCCGAAGCCAGCCCGGGACGATCTTCGACTGCGGCTCGCAGATCGAAGGGCGGGATCTTCTCGCCGATCATGGCGCTTTCGACGAATTCGTCCTTCGGCTGGGTCAGCTGGTAGGCGAACAGGCCGAACAGGAACATCGCCACGCCGACAAGGCCCCACAGGAAGATGCGCAAACGTTTCATGATCCCGACCCCGCTGCAATCGCCGCTTCATCAGCCTTGCGATCCACAATCTTGCGACCCGCCACGCGGCGGCGGATATCACCGACAACGCGGCCGACCAGCGCCAACGCGCCGCCCAGCGCGATCAACAGGCCACCATACCAGATCCAGGTGACGAATGGCTTCCACCACAGGCGCAGCTGCCAGCGGCCGTCCTCGGCCTGATTGCCCAGCGCCGTATAGAGCTGGCCGTTCCAGCGCGTGGTCAGCGCCACCTCGCTCGTTTCGGTGGGTGGTGACCAGAAGCTGCGCGCTTGCGGATTGGCTTCGGCCACTTCCTGCCCTTCGTAACGCAGCGAGAGCCGTGCCTCGATGGCGGTCCAGTTGGGCCCGGCAACAGGCGACACGGCCTCTAGCTGGGCCGTCCAGGGGCCGACTTCGACAACATCGCCGATATTGGCAGCGACAAGCCGTTCCTGCTGGAAGGCGGTATCCGATGCCATGCCGAACAGCGTCACCGCGACCCCGAAATGGGCGATCACCATTCCCCACACGGCCACAGGCAGGCGACGGACCGACCGGCCCCGCAGCGGCAAGATGCTGCCCACTGCAACCACCAGTGCCAACGCAAGGCCCAGCAGCGGCAGGATGCCAATCCCTGTAATCGCCCAAAGCGCGACCATGGCGACCAAGAGGAGCCCGCCAAGCACCAACACCGGCATGCGTATGCGAGCGAAGCTGTCGCCTCGCCATCGCAGGATCGGCCCAATGGCGAGCACGATCAGCATGGGAAACAGGAAGATCGCACCGACGGGGTTGAAATAGGGGGGGCCCACCGAAACGCGCACGTCGAAGGCTTCGGTCAGCAATGGGTAGAGCGTGCCGAGCAGGACGATGCCGAGGATCGCGGACAAGGCGACATTGTTGATCACCAGCGCGCCCTCACGGCTGAAGACCGAAAAACGCTCGCCCTCCGCCACTGTGCCGGCTCGCGTCGCAAAGATCGCCAGTGCACCGCCGATGTTAAGCGCCAGCAACGCGAGAATGAAGCTGCCGCGCTCGGGATCCACCGCAAAGGCATGGACTGAGGTGAGGATGCCGGAACGGACAAGGAAGGTGCCGACCATGCTCATGGAGAAAGCGACAACGCCCAGCATCACCGTCCACGCACGAAGCGCATCCCGGGCAGCCAGAACACTGACCGAATGAAGCAGGGCGGTAGCGGCAAGCCACGGCATAAGCGAGGCATTCTCGACCGGATCCCAGAACCACCAGCCACCCCAGCCAAGCTCGTAATAAGCCCAGTAGGAACCGGCGGTGATGCCGATCGTCAGCAGGCACCATGCCCCCAGCACCCATGGTCGCATCACCCGGGCGAAGTCTGGCGTAACCTGCCGCGTCAGCAGCGCGCCGACCACGAAGCTGAACGCCACCGATAGCCCGACATAACCGAAATAGAGCGTGGGCGGATGGAAGGCGAGGCCGATGTCCTGCAACAGCGGGTTGAGGCCATTGCCCTCAACCGGTGCCACCGCCAGCCGCTCGAACGGGTTGGAAGAAAACAGCAGGAAGGCATAAAAGCCGAGCGCCACGAATGCCTGCGCGCCGAGTGTTGCCAGCATGGTCTTTTCCGGCAAGCGCCGCTCGATAAAGGCGATCAGGCCGCCCGCCAGTGCCATCACGGTCACCCACAACAGCATCGAGCCTTCATGGTTGCCCCATGCCCCGGAAAGCTTGAAAATCAGCGGCTTGGCGGAGTGGGAGTTCGAAGCAACCAGCGCCACGGACAGGTCCGTGCGGGCAAACAGCCACAGCAATGTGAAGAACGAAACGCCGCACAGCAGCGCCTGCACCAGCGCAGCAGGGCGCGCAAGGACGGCAATACCCTCCCCCCCTTCGCGCAGCCCCATGAAGCCGGCGAACAACTGCAAGCCTGCCAGGGCTGCGGCAAGCCAGAGCGCGACAAGGCCGAATTCCGCAATCATTCGAGCGTAGCCTCGATTTCGGCGCGGACCTCTTCGGTTGTCATGCCTTCCAGTTCGCGCGGCATGTAGTTCTCGTCATGCTTGGCCAGCAGATTGGTGGCGATGAAGGTGCCATCAGCCGCCAGGCTGCCTTCAGCGACCACGCCCGATCCCTCTACAAACAGGGCAGGCACGATGCCGGTAAAGCTCACGGGCACGCGCGCATCGCCATCACCCACGATGAAGCGCACCGTCACGCCATCTTCGGCGGTGTTGATAGAGCCCATCTCCACCATGCCGCCAAGGCGCACGGCCTCGTCAGGCGCAGGGGCTTCGGCCACGATCTCGCTCGGCAGGTAGAAATAGTTCGCCTGGTTGCGCAGCGCCCATGCGGCGAGCAGTCCTGCCCCCACCAGCGCCACCAGCGCGATGACCAGCAGCACCAGCCGCTGGTGCTTGGGTTTGATCCCGGTGCCCATTATTCGCCCTTTCCGCCTCTCGCCTCGTCGCGCTTCTTTTCAGCCTTGCGCATGGCCATCCAGCTCCAGACCAACAGCGCTGCCACGCTGACAATCGTTACAGCATAGGCACCATGCACGAAGGCCATCATATCGAATGTTTCGCGCATTGCCCTACAGCCCTTCTGCCGCCTGCATGGCCTTGCGCCGCAGCCGCGCCTCTGCCTGCATGTCAGCCAGAATGGTGCGCATGCGCATCAACACGATACCGCCGAACAGCAGGCTCAGACCCAAAGTCGCGCCGAGCAGCGGGTAGAGATAGACCGGATCGATGGCGGAATTGCCCATCGTCAGGCTGGGCGGCTGGTGCAGCGAATTCCACCACACAACCGACCGGTTGATGATCGGGATATTCACCGCCCCCACAAGCCCGAAGATCGCGGCAATGCGGCTGGATGACCCTTCGCGGGCCAATGCGGAGGACAGGGCGATATAGCCGAGATAGAGGAACAGCAGCACCAGCATGGACGTGAGCCGCCCGTCCCACACCCACCATGTTCCCCACGTCGGCCTGCCCCAGATGGAACCTGTGGCAAGGCATACGAAGGCGAACACCGCGCCCGGCACCGCGGCGGCACGTGCAGCGATGGCAGCCAGCGGGTGGCGCCAGACCAGTTCGACAAGGCTGGCGATGGCGATCGCGGTCCAGCCGCCCATGCCCAGCCAGGCGGCGGGCACATGGATGAACAGAATCTTCACGCTGTCGCCCATCAGCCTGTCCGGCGGCGCGCCAGTATAGCCCCAAAGCAGCGATCCCACCGTCAGCACGATGCCCACTACCAGCAGGAGCGGGGTGAGCCATTTGGCGAGCCTCAGAAAGCGGGCAGGATTGGCGAAACCGTGCATCGGAACAGTAAATTTCAATCGCGAAATTGAGTTTGTCCCTTTGGCATCTGCCGCGCCGGACCACAAGGGCGAGATGGCTGAATTACGCCGATTCCGCTCATCGCGTCAGCTTGCTGTCAGCGCCCGATCAGTTTGCGTGCCATTTCGCCCGCGACAATCTCTGCGCCTTGCTCCTTTGCAGCAGATTCCTGCCAGATTTCGCGCAAGCGTTCCGGGATCTGCGCGATGCGGTGATTGACCTGCTCGACGGTACACGGCTGACCATCGCGGCGGGCAAGATATTCGAGCGCGACATTGATGATGCCGCCTGCGTTGATCACATAGTCTGGAGCATAGAGGATATCGCGCTGCCACAGTTCGACGCCATTTTCAGGGCGCGCGATCTGGTTGTTAGCCCCGCCTGCCACGATCGCGCAATCAAGCGCCTGCACGCCCGCCGTATCAAGGATCGCACCCAGCGCATTGGGCGAAAAGACATCGCAAGGGGTGGCCATGATCTCGGCCGCAGCCACGGCCTTTCCGCCAACCGCATCTGCCAGCGCAGCAGCCTTTGCCTCGTCGATATCGGCAACGGTCAGCTTCGCGCCATCAGCCGCCAGCAACCGGGCCACGCCGCTGCCAACGCTGCCGCAGCCCTGCAGGGCCACATGCACGCCTGCCATGCCTGCCTTGCCCAGCTTGAAATCCACCGCAGCCCTGATGCCCTGATAGATGCCATATGCAGTGAACGGCCCGGGATCGCCTCCGGCCATGCCGGGCTCCGCCGGGAGGCCGCAGACATGCTGCGTGCGCCGGGCAATCGCCACCATGTCCGATTCTTTCGCACCGACATCTTCTGCGGTCACATATGCCCCGCCCAGCGCCTCCACCGCATCGCCGAATGCGGCGAGCATTTCGTCCGTCTTGCGCCTGTCCGGATCGAGCAGAACGACCGCCTTGCCGCCGCCCATTGGCAGGCCGGCCATGGCGTTCTTGTAGCTCATCCCGCGCGACAGGCGCAGCGCATCGGTCATCGCATCGGTGCTGTCGGCATAATGCCAGAAACGCACACCGCCCGCCGCCGGGCCGAGATGCGTCGAATGGATCGCGATGATCGCGCTCAACCC
>JAUIJI010000102.1 GCA_030431435.1 Alphaproteobacteria bacterium
CTTCGCCTGGGCGATGATTTCAGCCGAGACGGTGACCTTGGAGGCATCGGCGAGATCGCCGCCTTCGCCTGCCAGCAGGACATCACCCAGCACGATCGTTTCACCGGCTTCACCAGCCAGTTTCTCAACCGCGATCTTGTCTCCTTCGGCGACGCGATACTGCTTGCCGCCCGTGCGCACTACTGCGAACATGGTGCTCTACTTTCGTTTCGTATGGTGTCCTTGCTGGAGGATATTCCCCATGGCAATGACAAAAAAGGCGCCCACAAGGGCACCGCCAAGTGGGGCGCCCGATAAGGCAGGCGGTGCCCGCTGTCAACAAGTTGCGCTGCCTTTGGGCGCACATTCTCGCGAAAAACAGCGGCTGGAAACAGTTGCGCCCCCTCGCTAAGGCAATTGGTGATGAATCTGCGTCTTTTCCCCCTGCTCGCCTTGGCCTGCGCCTTGCCGCTCGCGGCTTGCGCCGCGCCTGAAGGCTATCCCTCGCTCGCTGTCCGCGATTCGGAGCGGGTGAGCGGCAGTTTTGATGCCCCGAGCTCTCCCGCTTTCATACCGACAGCAACGGCGCCCGCCACGATTGCGGAACTGGGAGAACTGGCGGAGATGGCGCGCGAGGCCCACGCGTCCTTCCTTGCACAGGCCGGCGAGGCGCGCAGGCCCGTTGCCAATGCCGCCGGGGCAGCAAGGGGATCGCTGGAATGGTCAGCTGCCCAGGTCGCCATCGCCCGCCTCGAATCGACGCGCAGCAACGCGCTGGTGGCGCTGGCCGATATCGACCGGCTCTATGTTGCAGCGGCACTTGAAGGCGGCGAACTGGAACGGTTGGCAGCCGCGCGGGACGAAGTTGCGGCACTGGTCGAGCAGGAAGAACGGCTGCTCACCGAAATGCTCGCGACGCTGGGAAGCTGATCATTTAGTCGTTTCGGCACCGGCCCTCTCCCCCTCCCGGCCACCCAAACAGGATAATTCCATGGGTGGCCGGGAGGGGGAGAGGGCCGGTGCCGCATTCACGTCAGTGAATACCCCACACAAGCAAAGAAAAACGCGGGACCGGCTGGAGACCGATCCCGCGTTGACGAGGCATAGAGCCTGATCTGTCTAATCGCGTGATATCGACAGGTCAGCGCACCAGGGCGGCAATGGTCACGACCGCCAAGCCCCAGACAACGAGCAGTACTGGGAGGATCAGAACCTGTACTGTCGCAGCGTCTGCGGTGTTATGCCTCGTAAGGGTGCGAATCCCTTCCCGTTGGAAGCGCGCCCAGCTTTTGGCCTTGGCAGGGGCTTCCGGAGCCAGCTTCACCCACACCGTCGGCAAGGCAAAGCCCGCGATGATGAAGAAAGCGAAGATGGCCATGGGAATGATCAGACCGGGATTGGCAAAGGCCGTTCCGGTAATCGCGAGAAAGGCCAGATAGCAGCCCACAACCGTCATATAGATACCCTTGGGCATCTCGAAGCTGCGGTCGACAACATGTGCCTCGCGCAGCGCGGGCAGCGAGTCATGCAGTGTGGCATGTTGGGCGATGGCTTCGCGGTTGAGTTTCTGGGCCATTGTTCTGTCCTCCAAAATGGTGAGAACAGCTTTGCCGCGATTCGCGCCGGCAGACCTTGATGCAGGTCAAACTGGCTTGAAGACGATCAGCCCCAGCGGGAAAGGTCCGTATGGTCGCGTTCGCGCGGTTCGATCCAGTGCCAGCCGTCAGCGCGTTTCTCGCGTTTCCAGAACCAGCTGTCGGACTTCAAATGGTCCATCGTGAAATCCACGGCATCGATCGCCTCGCGCCGGTGTTTTGCGGCAGCGGAAACCAGCACGATGGGTTCACCCACCCGCATCACCCCGCTGCGATGGATGACCAGCAGGCCCATCAGGTCAAAGCGGGCGATGGCCCTGTCCGCCAGGTCTTCCATGCCGGCGAGGGTCATCTTCTCGTAGTGGATCAGTTCCAGCGCCTCGACCGCGTCGTCATCGGCCCGTACTTCGCCAACGAAAGTACACACCCCGCCAAGCCCGGGATGGGCATTGGTGAAAGGCCCGATGAATTGTCCGGGATTGAAGGGCTCTGTCAGCAGGCGAACATCGCGCGCCATGGGTCAGCCGCCGCTGACGGGAGGAAGCAGCGCCACTTCATCGCCGGAAACGGCGCTGAGTGCAGTCTTGTCCGCAAGCAGCGCACCGTTCACCGCGACGCGAGTGCGATCCTGCTGCACGGCCTCGCCTATGGGACCCTGCAATTCGTCAAGCAGGCCTTGCCAGTCGAGCGGAGCCTGCACCACGCGCTGATCTGTGCCGACCAGGTCAGCCAGCTTGCCGAGGAAGACCAGCGTCACCGCCATGTCAGCCGCCGGTAACGGACATGTGGCGCGGCTGCGCGGGGGCTGTGCCTTCGGCAATTTCGAAATGGTGCCGCTCGGGCTTGATGCGCATCGCTTCATCGAGCGCGGCGGCGACATTCTCGTCCGGATTGTCAGACCGCAGAGCGCCACGCAAATCGACCATCTCCGATCCGCCAAGGCAGGCATAGAGCTGGCCGGTCGCGGTCACGCGGATGCGGTTGCAGCTGGCGCAGAAATTGTTGGTCAGCGGGGTGATGAAGCCCAGCCTGCCACCGCCGGTTTCGCGGATCGTGACATAGCGCGAAGGGCCGCCGGTGCGGAAATCGCTTTCCTCCAGCGTCCACTTTTCTTCCAGCCGGTCGCGAATGGCGGTGAGCGGCAGGTAATGATCGACCCGCTCGCCATCGACCTCGCCCAGCGGCATGACCTCGATCAGCGTCATGTCATGGCCGTTGGCGTGCGCCCATTCGACCAGATAGGGAATCTCGTCCTCGTTGAGGCCCTTCAGCGCGACGGTGTTGATCTTGACTTGGATGCCCGCCTCTTTCGCTGCCGCAATGCCTTGCAGCACCTGCACCAGCCTGTCCCGGCGGGAGAGTTTCTGGAACAGTTCCCCATCCATCGTGTCGAGGCTGACATTGATGCGCTTCACGCCCGCCTCGGCAAGGTCATCGGCATGCTGCGCCAGTTGCGTACCATTGGTCGTGAGCGTGAGTTCTTCCAGCCCGTCACCCAGCTTGCGCCCCAATGCCTTGACCAGCTCGATCACGTCGCGCCTTACCAGCGGTTCGCCTCCGGTCAGGCGAATCTTGGTGATGCCGCGTTCGATGAAAGCCAGGCCCAGCTTGTGCAGTTCCTCAAGGCTCAGCACTTCCTTCTTGGGCAGGAACTGCATCACCTCGGGCATGCAATAGCTGCAGCGCAGGTCACATCGGTCCGTCACGGACAGACGGAGATAGGAAATGCGCCGGTTGAACGCGTCGACAAGAGGCTTCGAGCAGGACATCAGGCGCCTATCTAGTCGCTTTCCTGCGGATTTGCACCCACTGCCATGATCTGGCCGGTGACTCCGGGCGCATTGCGCAGATATTCGCTGACTTGCGCCTTCTCATCATTGCTCCCTCCGACCACCGCATTGACCCTGCGCGGAGCAGCCTCGCGAGCGAGATCCTGAACAACGGCAAGGCGCCATGCGTCATGCGCTTCATCGGCATCGGGCAGGAACAGGATTACTCCGTCCAGCGTCTGCGGCAATTCGCCCACGCTTACCCAGAATTCAGAATCCGGATCGAGCGCCCCGCGCACCTGCGGCAGGATATTCTCGTGGAAATGACTGGCAGCATCGATGGGCGAGGATGGCCAGTCCATCCCGGAGAAATCGAGCTCCACCATCAGCGGCGGTCTCTCACCAGCGTGATGCCGATCTTCTCGTCCGCTTCGGACAGGGCAAGCTTGACGATCTTCACGCTCACCTGCTCCACCCGCTCATCCTGCAGGAACAGCGTTTCGCAAACATGGTCTGCCACCGCCTCGATCAGCTTGTAATGCGTATCGCCGAGGCTATCCGAACAGGCGAATTTCAGGTCCATGTAGTTCTTGGATGCATCCAGCGGCGTATCGGGATCATAGTGATCCTCCACGCGCAGCTTGACCTGCACCGTGAACATGAGCGGCTGCGGCTGGCCGGTCTCTTCGGAATAGATACCCGTGTGGATATCGTGCACGAAGTCGGCGAGTTCGAGGATGAGGCTGTCTGCCATGGGCGCGCAGATGGCAAAGCGCCGCGCACTTGGCAAGCGTCCTCGCACGCGCCTGCCCCGAAGGGCGGTGTTGACGAGGGCGCGGTTCTGTGGCCACTTCGCGCAAGATTGAGGCGTTTCGAGAGGATGGACCACCATGGCCACTGCACCTGCGGATACGACACCGGGCATGGACCCGGCCCCCAAATGGATCACCTGGCTGTGCAATTTTGCGCTGGGCGGCGCGATCCTGGTGGTCGTGGTGGCATTGGGTGGGCTCACCCTCGCCCGCTATGACATCATCGGAAAATTGCCGGGATTCATGGCCTTCATGCGGATGCTGCAGCCTTCGGCCGTTATCGCACTGCTTGCATTCCTCGGCCTGATGCTGACGATCTGGCGCAAGGCCAAGGGACGCTGGAAAGCCGCGGTGGCGCTGGTTCTGTCACTGGGCCTGCTACTGGTCATGTACGCGCAGGTCATGATGCCGGGCAGCAGCGCGCCGCCGATTCATGACATCACCACCGATATGGACGATCCCCCGCAGTTCGTTACCAAGGATCGCCCCGAAACCAGCACAGGGCCGTTCAGTATTGAGGAATGGCGCGCATTCCACTCGCAAGCCTATGCCGATATCCAGCCGATCGTGATCAGCAAGGACCCGGCGCAGGTTCTGGGTGATGCGCGTGCACTGATGGAAGATCGCGGCTGGGATGTTGACCATGTCGATGCTGCAACAGGGCATGTCGAAGGCACGGCCTATGCCGGTTACCTCAAGTTTCGCGATGACGTGGTGGTGGAAGTGACGCCGGTGGCCGATGGCTCATCACGCGTGGACATGCGCTCTGTCAGCCAAGTGGGCGTGAGCGACCTTGGCTACAACGCCGCGCGGATCAAGGAATTCCTCGCCGATTTGCAGGAGATGTAAGGGCTGGCTGGCCGCTTCGCTGCGGTCAGTCGTTCCTCCAGCGGGCGAAGATGGCGGTGGGCAGCAGTCGGCCGCCCTCACCTTCTTCGCGCACCGCGAGTTCACCGTGTTCCACCGTGCCGGGTAATCCCGCAAATGCCTCTGCCATCAACCCGCCGATGGCGAGTGAGGACATGCGCACGGCATAGACGGTGAGGAAGCAGAAGCGGCTGTCTGCATCGAGCAGTTGCCGACAATCGCCAACCAGCCCCGGAAGGCTCTCTTCCAGCATCCAGCGCTCGTTCTTAGGGCCGCGCCCGAACTTGGGCGGATCGAGGATGATCCCGTCATAGCGCTTCTCGCGGCGGACCTCGCGCGCGGTGAACTTGCTGGCATCATCCACCATCCAGCGGATCGGGCGATCCTCCATGCCGGACAGGGCGGCATTCTCACGCGCCTGCGCCACCGATTTCTTGCTCGCATCGACATGGGTGACGGGGCCGCACTGGCTGAGCGCCAGTGATCCCACGCCGGTATAGCCGAACAGGTTCATCGTCCCGCGCGATCCTCCCCCTTGGGGGAGGGGGACCGCCGCAGGCGGTGGAGGGGCACCTTCTGACCCTGCCCCTCCACCAGCCTGCGGCTGGTCCCCCTCCCCGATCCGGGGAGGATTGAGCATCCCACGCATCCATTCCCACACCGGGGCCATGTCCGGGAAGAAGCCCAAGTGGCGAAAGGGCGTGCATTGCGCGGTAAATTGCACATCGTTCCACGATAGCGGCCAGCCTTCGCGGGGAACGTCGCGGTTGAATTGCCAGCGGCCGCCGCCGTCCTCGTCAGAGCCGGGGACAAATTCGCCATGCGCGTCCCAGTCGGCAAGGCGCGGTGCCCACATGGCCTGCGGTTCCGGACGGATGAAGCGGAACGGGCCGTAGCGTTCGAGCTTGCGCCCGTGGCCGCTGTCCACCAGCCCGTAATCAGGCCAGGCAGCGCCTTCCATCACGATGGGAGATGCGGCGAGTTCAGCCATTGAGATGACTCACGCGGAGACGCGGAGGCGCGGAGAGTCCCATTCTACGGCGAAGCCGCAATCCTGTATGACGCTCACAGAGGCACAGTGGCACAGAGAGGAAGCGCGACGCCGCTTTGTGCCTCTGTGCCTCTGTGAGCGAATGAGATTCCACGCGCCTGCGGCGCGGATTTGCCTCTCCGCGTCTCCGCGCCTCCGCGTGAACCATTATCATCAGACGCTCTCAGTAGCATGCGCCTCAACGAAATCGCGCACAGCGTCATAGTCACCCGGTAGTTCGACCACGGCCTCCTGCCGCTCGAACAGGTCCCCCACGCGCGACGGCAAGCCCGGCCGCGAGCCGGTGGCGCGCTCGACGGCATCGGGGAACTTGGCCGGATGCGCGGTTGCAAGCGTCACCACCGGCACTGACGGATCGATACCGGCCTCGCGCGCGGCGTGGAGGCCGATGGCAGTGTGCGGGTCGATCGTCTCACCGCATTCGCCATGCGCCCATGCCATCGCCCGCGTCATCGCATCGCCATCTGCGCGCGCTGAGGTGAAAAGCGCCGCTGCCCCTTCGCGTTGGGCATTGGTCAGCTGCATCGCCTTGGTGCTTTCAAAGCCGCGCATCTGCTCTGCCAGTGCAGCGCCATCGCGGCCGCCGCAATCGAACAGCAGGCGCTCGAAATTGCTCGAGACCTGGATATCCATGCTCGGCGCGGCAGTGGGTGTCACCGTCCCGGCGGAGTAATCACCCGTAGAGAGCGCGCGGTGGAGGATATCGTTCACATTGGTGGCGACGATCAGCTTTTCGACCGGAAGACCCATCTTCGCCGCGACATAGCCCGCGAACACATCGCCGAAATTGCCGGTTGGCACGCTGAAGGCCACCTTGCGATCAGGCGCACCCAGCTGCACGGCGGAAGCGAAATAATAGACCACCTGCGCCATCAGGCGCGCCCAGTTGATCGAGTTAACCGCGCTGATGCGGAAACGGCTGGTCATCGCCTGATCCACGAACATGCGCTTCACCATGGCCTGCGCATCATCGAAGCTGCCTTCGATGGCGATGTTGTGCACATTGGGCGCGCGCACCGTGGTCATCTGGCGGCGCTGCACATCGGACACGCGGCCCTTGGGGTGGAGCATGAAGATGTCCACCCGCTCGCGCCCCGCCACCGCGTCAATCGCGGCAGAGCCGGTATCGCCGCTGGTGGCGCCGACGATGGTCAGGTGATCGTCGCTCTTGGCAAGGAAATGCTCGAACAGGCGCCCGAGCAATTGCAGCGCAACGTCCTTGAAGGCGAGCGTGGGGCCATGGAACAGCTCGAGCAGCCACTGCTGTTCGTTGAACTGCTTGAGCGGTGTCACCGCTTCATGCGCGAAGCGGCCATAGGCGCGGGTGCACAGATCGCGCAGCTCGTCTTCGGTCAGGCTGGGCGTGACGAAGGGCAGCATCACCTTCACTGCCAGTTCGACATAGGAGAGCCCGCGCATGTCCGCGATATCGGCGGCACTGAACTGCGGCCATTCGGCAGGCACATAGAGGCCGCCATCGCTGGCGAGCCCTGCCAGCGTCACCCCTTCGAAATCGAGCGCCTTCGCGCCACCGCGTGTCGAGATATATTCCATGGCCTGCGCGCCTAGCGCCACCGCCGCCGCAATGCCAGTATGTAAATGACCAGCGCGGTGAAGGCGAAGAAGAACCACTGGCCCGCATAGGCGAGGTGGTTGTTGGGTGTTGTGGCGGGATCGGGCGTGGCGTTGGGCTGCAATCCGGCCAATGGTGGATCGGCCACCACGCGGAAACCGGCTTCGCCGCCCGGGGCGATGGTTCCGGTCAATTCGCCGCCTTGCCATTCCACCCTGTCCGGCCCCGGCGACCAGCCAAGCACGACATCCGCCCCCGGACAGCTGACGATCTGGACATAGCCTGCCTGATCGCGGTTATTGCGGCCCGATATGGCGTTCCACTCGCCAGCTTCCTCGCAGTCAAACGGCGTGCGGCGATAAAGATTGGCCAGCGGGTCTTGCGGGAATTGGGACAGGCGCTGCGGGTTCCCTGCCGCAGCCTCGAAGCGCGCCAGCATCGCTTCCTTTTCATCAAGACGACCAAGCTGCCAGATACCAAGCCCGATCATGGTGGCAATTGCGGCAGCGACCACAATGGTGGGGATTATGGGGATGCGCCGTTCACTCACGACAGGTCGCTCCCGTCGTGGCGATGCTCTTCGGCGCGCGAGGCAAATTCGCGGACAAGCAAGGCCGCCTTGGTGACGCGCAGGCCGCCCACGACGAGCACAATCAGCAGCGGCAGCCACAACGCGATGTGCACCCAGAAGGGCGGCGCGACTGCCAGTTCGAGCCATACAGCGAGCACGGTGATGAAACCGCCAATGCCCAGCGTCAGGAAAGCGGCGGGGCCATCGCCCACGTTGAAGCGCGAATAATCGAGGCCGCATGATCCGCAGCGATCGGCAAACTTCGCCACCCCATCAAACAAGGTGCGGCTGCCACAGCGGGGGCAGAGACCGAAAAGGGCAGCCTCTGGGAAACGAGGTTCAGCCATTGCCCATCCCCAACCCCTCCCGCATGCGGGAGGGGAGCGAGACTTGCCGAGCCGCAGGCGAGGCTAGTCGCAGCGGGGTGGGCATGGTTCTCATAAGATAAACTTAATGGATCGGCACGCCCCAGCCGCCCCAGACATAGACGACGACGAAGAGAAACAGCCACACCACGTCAACGAAGTGCCAGTACCATGCGGCAGCTTCAAAGCCGAAGTGCTGCTTGGGGGTGAAGTGGCCCTTGTAGGCGCGCACGAGGCAGACGATCAGGAAGATCGTGCCGACCAGCACATGGAAGCCGTGGAACCCGGTCGCCATGTAGAAGGCCGAGCTGTAGGTGTTGCCACCGAAGGCAAAGGGAGCGTGGCCATATTCATAGGCCTGGATGCAGGTGAACAGCGCGCCCAGCAGCACGGTGAGCCAAAGTCCCTTTTTCAGGCCTTCGCGGTCGCCGTGGATCAGCGAGTGGTGCGCCCAGGTAACCGTGGTGCCCGAGCACAGCAGGATCAGCGTGTTGAGCAGCGGCAGGTCGAACGCGTCGAGGACGTAGATGCCGGACGCGGGGAAAGTGCGGAACGCGGATTCGCCGTCCTCGCCAAGGCGGTTGAAGGCGATGCCGTCAACGATTTCCACCGGCGCGGGGAACAGCGCGAAGTCGAACCAGCTCCAGAACCAGCCGACGAAGAACATCACTTCCGAAGCGATGAACAGGATCATGCCGTAGCGCATGTGCAACTGCACCACCGGGGTGTGGTCGCCGCGCTGCGCCTCGTTCACGACCTTGGAGAACCAGCCGAAGAAGGTGGCAATCAGGCCGGCAATGCCGAGGCCCAGCACGAGATGGGCATTGGCCATGTCGTGCATGAACAGCACCATGCCGCTGGTGAAGGTCAGGCCGGAAAAGGCACCGACCAGCGGCCAGATGTCGGGATCGAGAATGTGATAATCGTGGTTCTTCGCGCCAGCCATTGGTCTTGCGTCCTGGTTAGTCCTATTCGGCACCAGCCCTTAGAGCCCCCTGCCCTAAGGGTCCAGTGCCTATCAGTCAGTTATTGCACGGTGGAACGTGTAAGACAGGGTAATCTGTTCCACACCTTCCATGTTGGGATCGTCCAGCACCGCCGGATCCACGTAATAGAGCACCGGCATGCGGACTTCCTCGCCCGGCTGCAGGGTCTGTTCGGTGAAGCAGAAGCACTGGATCTTGTTGAAATAACGGCCGGCCTGCTCGGGCTCGACATTGAATGTTGCCGTGCCCGTCACAGGCTCGTCGGAATTGTTGCGCGCGCGATAGGTCGCCATGTCGCGCTGGCCGATCGAAACGGTATCGGTCACCTGCACAGGCTGGAATTCCCACGGCACATTCGCAGCGGTGTTCGCATCGAAGCGAATCGAGAAGGTGCGGCCGCCAGCGCTTGCGGCCAGGCGTTCGGCCAGGCTTGCATCAGCCTCGCTCGCCACCTGGGTTGTTCCGCCGAACCCGGTCACACGGCAGAAGAGATCGTATAGCGGTACCGCGGCAAAGCCGAGGCCCAGCATCGCCAGAGCCATTCCGAAAGCCATCAGCATGGTACGCAGATTACGATCTTCGAGAGCCGCAGTCGTCATCAGTCACCCATCCTCACAATGGTGATGAAATAGAACAGCGCCACGAAGCCAAGCAATACAAGCCCCAGCACCTTGTTGCGGGCGCTGCGGCGGCGCTTGAATTCGGCTTCTTCTTCAGGCGTCATGCAAGAATCATCCTGTCAGCAACCAGCGCGGTGAACAGCGCGAAGAGATAGATGACCGACCACGCGAACAGGCGCTTTTCCGGCTTCATCGTGTCTTCCTGCTGTGCAGTGCGGAATGATACCGGAACAGCCAGCGCAAGGAATATGCCCGAAAGGACCAGTGCCGAAACACCGTAGATCGCGCCGGTGCCGCCAATTGCCCAGGGCACCAGACTGATCGCCAGCAGGGCCAGCGAATAGCCGAAGATCTGGCGGCGGGTGCTCTTCTCGCCTGCGACCACGGGCATCATGGGGATGCCCGCTTTGGCATAATCGGTCTTCACGAACAGCGCGAGCGCCCAGAAGTGCGGCGGGGTCCAGATGAAGATGATGGCAAACAGCAGCACCGGCATGAGCGTGATTTCGCCCGTCACAGCAACCCAGCCGATCAGCGGCGGAAAGGCCCCTGCACCGCCGCCGATCACGATGTTCTGCGGCGTACGCGGCTTGAGCCAGATGGTGTAGATCACCGCGTAATAGACAATCGATCCTGCAAGGATCAGCGCGGCGAGCCAGTGAACCGCAAGGCCCATCGTGACGACCGAAGCGCCAGACAGGAAGAACCCGAAATCCCGCGCGTCCTCGCGGCGCAGCTTGCCTTGGGGAAGCGGGCGCTTGGAGGTACGCTTCATTTGGGCATCGATATCGGCTTCCCACCACTGGTTCAGGGCAGCTGCCCCGCCCGCACCAAGCGCGATGCACAGGATCGCGGTGAAGCCGAGTACCGGGTGGATGGCGCCGGGCGCAGCGAGCAAGCCTGCCAGTCCGGTGAAGACCACCAGGCTCATCACGCGCGGCTTGGTAAGCGCGAAGAAATCGCGCCACTCGGCGGGCATCGCAGTCAAGGTCTGGGCAGTTTGTATCGTCATCTCACAATTCTCCCCTCCCGCCTGCGGGAGGGGCAGCGAGACCTGGGCTTGCCTCGCAAGGCCTAGTCGCAGCGGGGTGGGCCTTTCGGCCCATGCCCACCCCCGACCCCTCCCGCGAGCGGGAGGGGAGTTACTCATCAGGCCTTGGCCGGAGCCGGGCTGATGTGATCATCGGACGAATGGTGGTCCTCGATCACCGGAAGCGT
>JAUIJI010000103.1 GCA_030431435.1 Alphaproteobacteria bacterium
TGCACAAGCTCGACGCGCTCGTGCTCGTCCCAATCGGGTGATTTGAGGAAAGTCGCCATGCCGCAGCCCTTTTGATCGGGTTTCAGGAGAAGCTGCGTTGAGGAGGGAAATGGGGCGATCGAGGGGTCTCGAACCCCCGACCTCCGGTACCACAAACCGGCGCTCTAACCAACTGAGCTACGATCGCCATATCCCTTTGCACGCATGCCAGGATGCGTGCCTGTTAGGGTCCTGCGCGCGCCGGTCAAGCGGCTATTCGCGCGGGAGGCCGCCTCTTGCACAAGGGAGGCCTCTTGCAAAGCAAAAATTGCGCGTCCGCCCGACCAAGGCCCAGAATATTGCCGGGCTTGTTTCATGCAGCGCGCGCATTATCACCCCCTGCATGGCGAATCCCGGCGACACGACTGCAGCAAGGCTGATGACAACCAAGGGCATGCGACGGGTGCCCAGTGACCGGCTGGAATTGCTTTATTGCCACGATTTCCTGCCCGGACCGCTATGCGCAAGGCTGATGAAGCTGATCGACAAGGATCGCCGCCCCTCGACCATCGCTGATGCCAATGGCGACAACTATTTCCGCACCAGCGAAACCTGCGATCTCGACGCTCGCGAACCTGCCGTGCGTGATCTCGAGGACCGGCTGTTTTCGCTCAACGGTATCGATCCGGACCATGGCGAACCGGTGCAGGGCCAGCGTTATGACGTAGGGCAGGAATTCAAGCCACATACGGATTATTTCGAGCCTGGCGGGCCGGATTTCGAGAAGTTCTGCTCGGTTGCCGGCAACCGCACATGGACCTTCATGATCTATCTGAACGATGTCTCGTCAGGTGGCGGAACGCGCTTCAAGACGATCAAGAAGACTTTCCAGCCCGAAACGGGCACGCTGGTGTGCTGGAACAACAAGCGCGCGGATGGTCGCTTCAATCCCAACACGCTCCATCACGGAATGAAAGTGCGCAAGGGCCTGAAATATGTGATCACCAAATGGTATCGCGAAAAGCCGTGGGGGTGAGCCGATGATCAGGAAAGCGAGCTGCCATTGCGGCGCGGTAAAGTTCGAGGCGAAACTGCCCGAGGACCTCAGCGGATCGCGCTGCAATTGTTCGATCTGCGCGATGAAGGGCGCGGTGATGGTCTATATCCCGCTTGATGCGCTGACAGTGACGGCAGGTGAGGACATGCTTTCCTGCTACAGTTTCAACACCCATGCGGCGAAGCATTACTTCTGCTCGAAATGCGGCATCCACTGCTTCCACCAGCCGCGATCCGATCCGGACATGTATGCGATCAACGCCGCGACGCTGGAGGGCATGCGTCCTTACGAGGACTTCCCGTCGATACCGGTGAACGACGGCCAGCATCACCAGATGGACCATGATGGCGAGCGTCGCCTCAGCGGCACGTTGACCTTCACCCCTTCGCCTGATGGGAAATGGCACAAGGACGGGTGGTAGCGCCAACAAAAAAGGGCGGCCCAAGCGGACCGCCCTTTCGAAGATCGCTTGAAGCGCTGTCTTACTTCTTGAGAGACAGACCACCGAAACGCTTGTTGAACTTGGCAACGCGGCCACCGTCCTGGATGCGCTGCGGGCCGCCGGTCCATGCCGGGTGGCTGGTCGGGTCGATTTCCAGCGTCATGGTGTCGCCTTCCTTGCCCCAGGTGGAGCGGGTCTGGAATTCGGTGCCATCGGTCATCTTGACCGTGATCATGTGGTAATCGGGATGCGTATCGGCCTTCATGGCATGTGTCCTTTGCGTGTGACCGGTTCCGACCGGTCTTGCATTGTGGGAAATTCGTGAAGGCGCGCCGATACAGGGGGTGCGCCGGAATTGCAAGCGTTGGTGCGGAGTGGGGATTTTGTTTGTTTAGCCCCTCAGGCGCCGGGCGCGGGGCATCCGCCCCGGTTGTCCCGCCTGCGGCGGTTCAGCTTCGCTTCGGCTTTCGGCCTAACGGCCGGCGCATGGTAATGCGCTGGCGTCGCGTACCGCGCCGCGACCATTCCCGGCCAAACAACTCGCGCTGGAAATCGGTTGCGCAGCAACCGCAAGGGCGACCGCCCGCCCGGACCGGCCCCGAAGCGAAGCGGAGGGATCAGCCGGGAGGACGCAACCGCGGATGAGGTTGCATGAGACAAATCAGGCGATCATAGCCGTGAACTGCACGTCGCAGGTCACCTTGCCGTCCACGCTGGCCTTGCCCCAGAACTTGCAGACCTTGGCGCGCTGCTGGACGAAGCCGACGTTGAGTTCGAGCAGGCAACCCGGCTCCACGGGAGCGCGGAACTTGGCGTTCTCGATCGCCATGAAATACACGAGCTTGCCGCTACCGGCGAGTTCGAGCGTTTCCACCGCGAGGATGCCGGCGGCCTGCGCCAGCGCTTCCACCTGCAACACGCCCGGCATGATCGGGCGACCGGGGAAATGCCCCTGGAAGAAGGCTTCGTTGAAGCTCACCGCCTTTATCGCGGTGATCTCCTCACCCAGCTTCAGTTCGGCAACCCGGTCAACCAGCAGCATCGGGTAGCGATGCGGCAAGGCCTCGAGGATGCGTGCAATGTCATATGGCTTGTCGCTGTCGCTCATGCCCTGCCCCTCTTGTCAGCTGATCAGTTGCGCTGCACTTCGCCGCCAGTAGCTGGCGCGGCCTGGCCGCCCTGCTGCTGCGCCTGCTGCTGCTGGATCGCCAACAGCGTGAACAGCTGCTGCACTTCCTGATACAGTTCGACGGTCGCCTGATTGGCCTGCCACCCTTCGGGCGGTGTAATCGACGCGGTGGGGAACCGGGTGTTGAGTGCGGTGACGACGTCTGCCGTGACATCCACACCATCGGATGCGAAATCGATGGCTTCGGGCGCAACCATGATGGAAATGCTCTTGTCGCTCATCACCTGCTGCACGGCAGGGCCATAATTCTGGCCAACCTGGTTCACGACATAGAGGCGCGCGCGCTGCACAGGCGCCTGTGCCTCGGCGATCTGCTGGTCGAGCTGCTGCACCTGCTGCACCGTGGCTTCCGGCGCAGCGTTGGCTTCTTCCTCGCTCAGCTGGCCATCGGAATTGGTATCCAGTCCGCGGACCACCTGTTCGCGCTGCTGGGCCAGCTGGTTGATTTGCTGGATTTGCGCCTGATAGGTGGTTGCGATCTGCTGGTAGCCGTTCTGGAGCGCCTGCGAATTGGCCACGGTTACTCCGATACGCGAAGAACCGATGCCGTTCACCTGCGCGCTGGCGGGCGCAGCAAGGGCAGCGATGGCGAGGCCAGCGGCAAGCGCCGGCTTGGTAAGCTTGGTAATCATCAGAATGAAGTTCCTACATTGAAGGAAAGCGTTTTGGTTTCGTCGCCCCGTTCCGAAAGGAATGTGTGGGCGAGGTCGATACGGAACGGACCGAAGGGCGAGTTCCAGTTGACACCCACGCCCACAGAAAGGCGCGGGCTCGGCGTATCCCCAAGAAATTCTTCGACAAACGGCGGCAGTTGCAAACCGATGGGTGCGTTGAAGGAGCCATCGGGAGCAATCGGGTTGGTGACCGTCTCCGCGCCGATCACTGTACCCGCGTCATTGCGGACGAGCTGGGTATATTGCGACAAGCCATTGCCGTCGCGCTGCGGGATGAAGAGGCCATCAGGCAGCGGGCTTTGGGTCAGCGGAGGGGTGGGAATGCCCCAGACAGAGCCCACATCCATGAAGATCGACGGGCGCAGGCCCATCTCGCGCGCGCCGGTTCCCAGCGGGATTTCCAGTTCTGCACGGCCAAAGTAGAAATACTTTCCGCCCAGCGCATCATCCTGGTTGTTGCGCCTGTTCTCTCCGGTGAGCGGCAGCAGCACGTCATTGCCATCCTCGTCAGTCGTGTAGAAACGACGCACGACACGCGGGCCGATGCCGCGAATATCAAAGCCGCGAATGTCCGGCTCACCCAGGAAGAAGCGGTCCGTCAGGCGAACGCCGTCACCAAGGCCGTTGATCGCCCCTGCCCTGGCCTGCAGCGAGAAGATGAAATTGCTGCCAAGGTTCCAGAACTTGGCAGCCTCGGCATTGAAGCGCAGATACTGCGTGTTGCCGCCAAGGCCGGCGAAATCAACGCCGACCGTAACGGTTTCGCCGCGCGTGGGACGCAGGCGGGAATCCAGCGTGTTGTAAACTGCCGAGAGGCCAAGGATGGAGTTCGTACGGTTGCCGATGGCATCGCACAGGTAACGACCGGCCAGCAGCGGCTCGCACTGGCTGACCCCATCGCCATCGAAATCGGCAAAGAAGGCCTGCTCGTCGATGGTGATGTCTTCGAAGTTGAGCGTGTAACGCCCGATGAGCGACATATATTCGGTGACCGGAACACCAAGGCGCAGGCCGATCCCCGTGGTAGTCTGTTCGTAGGTCGCGCTCTGGCGGTTGAAATATCCGTTGTTGTAATCCTGCCGGTAGATATCGATCCCGGCAAAGATGTTGCGATCAAACAGATAGGGTTCGGTAAAGCTGATCGATCCCGAACGCGAATAGCGTGAATAGTTCAGTGACAGGCCCACCGTCTGGCCGCGACCGCGGAAGTTGTTCTGCCTGATCGAACCCTGGAAGATGAAGCTTTCGAGCGAGGAGAAACCGGCGGACAGCGAGAGCTCGCCCGTTGGTTCTTCCTGCAGGTTGGCCTGCAGGATGATGCGGTCGGGCGCGCTGCCTTCGACCTGCTCGATCTCGAAGTTCTCCTGGAAATAGCCCAGCGAGTTGATGCGCGCGGTCGAACGCTGGACCTGCAGCGAACTGAAAGCGTCCCCTTCCACGATGCGGAACTCGCGACGGATGACCTTGTCCTGCGTGAGCGTATTGCCGTTGATCTCGATTGATTCGACATAGACGCGCGGCGCATCTGTCAGCGTGAAGCGCACGTCCATGGTGCGCGTTTCACGGTCAGGGAAGAACTCCGGGCGCACCTGCGCGAAGGCATAGCCATAGGTACCGGCGGTTTCTGTCAGCGCCTCGATCGTGTTGTCGACCAGTTCGGCGTTGTACCAGTCGCCTTCCTCGATCCCGAGCGATGCGGTGAGCAGGTCACTATCGAAGTCGCGCAGCTGGCTGACCGCTTCGACATTGCCGAACTTGTAGCGCTCGCCTTCTTCCAGCACATAGGTGATGATGAAGTCACGCTTGTCCGGCGTCAGCTCGGCGACTGCGGAAACGACGCGGAAATCGGCATAGCCTTCCGTCAGGTAGAACTGGCGCAGCAGCTGCTGGTCATACTGCAGGCGGTCCGGGTCATAGCTGGTGTTGGAGCTGAATATCTTCAGCAGCCCCGTTTCCTTCGTCACCATCTCGCCCTTCAGGTCACCATCGGAAAAGGCTTCGTTGCCGATGATGTTGATCTGGCGGACCTTGGACTTGGGGCCTTCGGTAATCTCGTAGATCACGTCCACGCGGTTCTGGTCCAGCTGCACCATCTGCGGTTCCACCACGGCGGCATAGCGGCCCTGGCGCTTGTACAGCTCGATGATGCGCGCCACGTCGGCGCGGACACGCGAACGGGTGAATATCTGGCGCGGGGAGAGGTTGATCTCCTCGATGATCTCGTCATCATCCAGGCGCTTGTTGCCTTCGAAGATGATGCGGTTGATGATCGGGTTTTCTTCAACCGTGATCAGCACATTCCCGCTGTCATTGGCTATCTCGAAATCGGCGAACAGTTCGGTCGCCGCAAGGTCGATCAGCGCCTGATCAGCGCGGGCCGCCGTATAGACCTGCCCCACGCGCAAGTTGATGTAGCTCAGGATCGTTTCCGGCTCGAGGCGCTGCGCACCGGCTACGGAAATCGTGCGGATGACGTCACCCTGCTCCTGCGGCTGGGCCGGAGCAGGTGCGGGCGCTGGCGTCGGTGCCGGAGTTGCCTGCGGCGGAGTGGCGGCTGCTTCACCGTCACCATCCTGCGCAAAGGCTGCTGCAGGCAATCCTGCCAGGATAGTGCAACCCAGGAGGGCCGCGGCAAAGTGCGAGGCTGTTGTGCTGTTCGCCCTGGAATTCATCATCCCGTCCATTTCCATCGGCCCGAAACCAGACCCTTGCGCCATTGACCTTGTACTGCACTGGCCCGACCCCCATCGGGCCAATAACCGTAACCGTTCACAAGGTGAAAGGCGCCCCTTGCCCGATGCTGCCCATACTATCAAGCGAAGAGGGTTGTTTCGCGCTGTTGGCCGTATCCTTTTCCCCGCCTAGCTGCCCCAGAAGGTCAGCTTGGCGATATCGACAAGTGTGACGAACAACATCAATGCCAGCACAAGTGCCAGGCCGGTGCGGAACGCCCATTCCTGACTGCGCGCGCTGGCTGGTTTCCGGCGGATTGCTTCTGCCGCGTAGAAAGCCAGGTGCCCGCCGTCGAGAACAGGGATTGGCAGCAGGTTAATGAATGCCAAATTAAGCGAGATGAACGCCACGAAACTCACGAACTCCGGCCAGCCGAGGCTGAGCTGTTCGCCGGAATACTTGGCCATGGTGATGGGGCCGCCCATTTCCTTTACAGACCGGTCCCCCATGATGATCTGGCCGATCCCGGTGACCATCAGCTTGAGGCCGCGCCAGCTTTCCGCAACGCCAAGGCCGAGCGCGTCAATCGGGCCAACCCGCTCGAACACGCGCTCCACACGCTGGCCCTCGATCCCGATCAGGCCGACCGTAGAGCTGTTGCCAAAGCGATCCTGGAACTCCTCGGAACGGGTGGTGATCGGGAATGTCAGCTGCTCGCCATTGCGCTCAACCGTCACGTCCAGCTCGCGATTGGGATAGACCATGATCGCCAGCTGCACTTCGCGGAACGAGGACATTTCCTCGCCTTCGACAGCGATGATCCGGTCGCCGATCTCGATCCCGGCTTCGCGTGCGGGAGACTGTTCGGCAAAGGCGGCGACCGTGGTTTCCTGCTCCGGATCGACCGGAACGGGCCGGCCATAACTCATGAAGAAGGCGGCGAAGATCGCCACGGCGATCAGCAGGTTGGTGACAGGGCCTGCCGCCACGATCAGGGCCTTCTGGTATAGCGGCTTGGACTGGAAGCACTTGTCCTGCTCTTCCTGCGGCAGGGCGAGATATTCTTCGGACGGCTCGCTTGCCGGGCTCATGTCGCCTGCAAACTGGACATATCCTCCAAGCGGCAAGGCAGAGATGCGCCAGCGGGTGCCGCGCTTGTCGGTCCAGCCCGCCAGCTCCTTGCCGAAGCCGATGGAAAACACATTCGCCTTTACCCCGAACCAGCGGCCGACGAGGTAATGCCCCAGTTCGTGCAGGGTGACGAGCGGCCCCAGCATCAGCAGGAAGCCGACCACCATCATCCAGAACGGGACGCTTTCGAACGATTCAGCCATGGATCAGGCTATCTCCAGCATTGTCATTGCGCGCTGCCGCGCTTCTGCATCCACACCAAGCACTTCTGCAAGGCTTGTGGGCGCTGGCGGCAGCTCTTTTTCGAGGGTTCTGGCAACCAATGACGAAATTTGCGTGAACGTTATCTGACTGTCGAGGAACGCCGCCACGGCCACCTCGTTCGCGGCGTTGAGCACGGCAGGTGCTGCGCCACCTGCTTGGGCCGCCTCTCGCGCGAGTTTCGTTGCCGGGAAGCGGTCCTCGTCCGGCTCGAAGAAGCTCAGCGTGCCGATCGTCGGCAGATCGAGCGGCTTGCAGCGCGTGTCCATGCGGCCGGGCCAGGCAAGGCAGCTGGCGATCGGCACACGCATGTCGGACGGGCCAAGTTGGGCGAGCGTCGAACCATCGCGATATTCGACCATCGAATGGATCACGCTTTGCGGGTGGACGACGATGCGCAGCCGGTCCAGCCCCACCGGAAAGAGATGCCACGCCTCGATGAATTCCAGCCCCTTGTTCATCATCGTGGCGCTGTCGATGGTGATCTTCGCGCCCATGTCCCAATTGGGGTGCTTCAGCGCCTGTTCCCGCTTGGCGCTGGCGAGCTGTTCGTGGCTCCATTCGCGGAACGGACCGCCGCTGGCAGTCAGCGTGATCCAGCGCACATCCGCTAACTCGCCGCCGTCGAGGCATTGGAAGATAGCGTTGTGCTCACTGTCAGTGGGAAGCAGCGTGGCACCGTGTTTCGTCACCGCATCCATCAGGATATCGCCAGCAGAGACCAGTGCTTCCTTGTTGGCCAGCGCAATGGTCTTGCCCTGCTCCACCGCCGCCATGACCGGGGCCAGCCCTGCACAGCCGACGATAGCCGCAACGGTCATGTCCGCGCCAAGCGATGCCGCCTCGCACAGTGCCTGCGCCCCGCCCTCAGCGCGGATGGAGGTGCCTGACAGTGCCTCGCGCAAATCGGCAAGGCAGCTTTGGTCGCCCACTACCGCCATCTCCGCATCGAATTCGATGGCCAGCGCCGCCAACTCCTTCGCCGAGCAATTGGCGGTGAGCGCCTTCACCTGCCATGCGTCGCGGTCCTGCCGGATCAGGTCCAGCGTGCTCGCCCCGATCGAGCCGGTCGCGCCGAGGATGGTAATCGAACGGGGCATCACATCTGACCGATATTGAACAGGAGGCCGAGGACAATCGCCACCGGGATCAACCCGTCGGTACGGTCAAAAACGCCGCCGTGGCCGGGGATAAGGTTGGAGCTGTCCTTCATCCCCGCGCGACGCTTGAGCCAGCTTTCGAAGAAGTCGCCGGCTTGCGCCACAGCCGCCAGCAACGCGCCAATCGCTATGCCCGCGAGCACCGGCCAGATCGAAAAGGGTTCCGGCTCTGGCGTCTTGCCCGAGGTTATCCCCTGGGCAAGGACCATGAACCAGCCTACCAGCCCGCCAGCGATCACCATGGCCCCGATAAGACCTGCCCATGTCTTGGACGGACTGATCGAAGGGGCGATCTTGCGCTTGCCGAAAAGCCGCCCGCAGAAATAGGCGGATACGTCTACGGTAACCACCACCGCCACGACAAACAGCAAGAGGTAAGGATCGCCAGCCGTCATGAGCCAGGCGGCAAGGCCGATATAGGCCGCACCGAAAGCCAGCCAGCCGACTTTGCCTGCAGCACCGAAACCGCCGCGCAGCACCATGCGCGCCATCTCACCAAAAGTCGCCAGCGCCACGAGGTAGATGAACCCTTTCAGCCACCAGCCACCCGCGGCGAATGCGCCAATGACAATCGCCAGCATGACAATGGCCGACAGCGTGCGAATTCCGAGGTCGGACTTCTTTTTCGGTGCCTCGGTTGCCTCAGCGTCCGCCATATCGCCTTTCCCTTCTCGCGAACTCATCCAGCGCGGCGCGCAAATGGTTCTCGTCGAAATCGGGCCATAGCACATCGGTGAAGATCATTTCCGCATAGGCCGATTGCCACAGCAGGAAATTGGACAGGCGCACCTCGCCGCTGGTGCGGATCAGCAAATCGAGAGGCGGCAGGTCCGCCGTGTCGAGATGCGCGGCGATGCTGTCCACGCTGACCTCGCCCGCAGCAGCAGCCTTGGCAGCAGCACGCGCGATTTCTTGCTGCGAACCGTAATTGAGAGCCACTGCCAGCGTGCGCGTGCCGCCGCTGGTCTTTGCCAGGGCATGCTCCAGTCGCTCGACAATATCAGGCTGGAAGGCCTTGTAATCGCCGATGATCTTCAGCTTCACCCGCTGTTCCACCATGTCATCGAGGTTCGCCTCGATGAAACGGCGCATCAGGTTCATCAGGTCGGAGATTTCCTCCTCGTCGCGCTTCCAGTTCTCGCTGGAAAAGGCGTAAAGCGTGAGGCATTCGACTCCGAACTTTTCGCACGCCTTGACCGTACGGCGCACCGCCTCCCCGCCCTCGCGATGGCCCATGGCGCGCGGCAGGTGCCGCTTTTTCGCCCAGCGGCCATTGCCGTCCATGATAATGGCGACATGGCGGGGGGTGTTTAGTGGTTCGGGCATTCCCATTTCCGTTCGGGCCGAGCTTGTCGGTTGCGCAGCAGGCGCGCAGCGTCAACTCCTGCCCTTGCTTGCGAGGAACCGCTCTGGAAGAAAAGCGGCCCTTCGACAAGCTCAGGGCGAACGGGGAGCACAACAGCGACCGAAATCACTGCGTCATGATTTCCTTTTCCTTGGCCTCCGCCGCGGCGTCGGTTTCGCCTACATATTTATCGGTCATCTTCTGGACCTCGTCCTCAAGGCGCTTGCGATCGTCCTCGGAGATTTCCTTCTTCTTCTCGTCTTCCTTCAGTGCCTCGTTCGCATCGCGGCGGACGTTGCGGATGGCGATCTTGGCGTTCTCGGCATATTTGCCCGCCAGCTTGGCCAGTTCCTTGCGGCGCTCTTCCGTCAGGTCAGGCATTGGCAGGCGGATGGTCTGGCCGTCGGTCATCGGGTTGAGGCCGAGGTTGGCGTGGGCAATGCCCTTTTCCACCGCGATCACATTGCCCTTGTCCCACACCTGCACGCTGAGCATGCGCGGTTCGGGAGCGGACACGGTGGCGACCTGGTTGATCGGCATCATCGCGCCATAAACCTCGCACATCACCGGATCGAGCAGCGCGGTGTTCGCGCGGCCCGTGCGCAGGCCCGAAAGGTCGCCCTTCAGGCTTTCGACCGCGCCTGCCATGCGGCGCTCTACATCGGCCTTGTCATACTTCGGCATCGTCTCAGTCCTTCTGTACTATCGTCTGCACGCCTTCGCCCGCCAGCACGCGCGCGACATTGCCCTTTTCGCGGATCGAGAAGACCACGATGGGAATGTCATTGTCGCGGCACAGCGCCACTGCGGAGGCATCCATGACCTTGAGATTGTCAGCCAGCACCTTGTCATAGGTGACTGTATCATAACGCTTTGCATCCGGGTTGCCCTTGGGATCGGAATCATAGACCCCGTCCACGCTGGTGCCTTTCAGCAGCGCATCGCAGCGCATTTCCGCCGCTCGCAACGCGGCTCCGCTGTCGGTGGTGAAATAAGGTGCGCCAACGCCCGCTGCGAAGATCACCACGCGGCCCTTTTCCAGATGCCGTTCGGCACGCCTGCGGATCACGGGTTCACACACCTGGTCCATCTGCACCGCGCTCTGCACCCGGGTGTTCACGCCAAGCTGCTCAAGCGCGCTCTGCATCGCCAGCGCGTTCATCACCGTGGCGAGCATACCCATATAGTCTGCCTGCGCCCGGTCCATGCCCTGCGCCGCGCCAGCCATACCGCGGAAGATATTGCCGCCACCGATCACAAGACAGATCTGCAAACCGCTGTCCTTGGCGGCCTTCACTTCCTTCGCCAGCTCCAGCACAGTGGCCGGATCGATCCCGAACTGCTGGTCCCCCATCAGCACCTCGCCCGAGAGTTTGAGCAGGATACGTTTGGAATCGGGAAGGAGCATATCGGACATGGCCTCTTGCGGGTGGTTTGCGCCCTTATAGAGCG
>JAUIJI010000104.1 GCA_030431435.1 Alphaproteobacteria bacterium
ACCTCCACGCCCGATCACCCCGTGTAGAGGCAGATCAGATCGCCGAATGGCTCGACGGCGCCGAACGCCTGCCGATGGCCGCACAGATGATCCGCCTGGGGATGACCCGGGGTCTGCAAAACCCGCCCAACCTGCCCAATGAAGCTCAATTCCGCTCGGTCGGCAATTTCCCCAAGCGAACCCGCCCCTCCCCCACCAATGATGGCACCATGCCGTCGTCGGTCAGTTCCGCCATCCTCGACAGGATCGTGAATGACGATCCCGATGGCGCACGGCAACTGCTCGACGGTGTGGACGCCAACCTCAGTCCGGCGGCACGGGCGGAGTGGCGCCAGCGGGTGGCGTGGTCCTATTTCATCGAGAACATGGATGCAGAAGCGCTCGCCATGGCGCTTACGGTCAACCAGGGCAGCGGCCCGTGGGTGGCAGAGGGCGAATGGGTGGCAGGCCTTGCCGCATGGCGCCTGAGTGATTGCAGCGGAGCCGCTGGCGCATTCCGCCGCGCCGCTGCCAGCGCCCAGAACGTCGAATTGCGCGCTGCTTCGCTCTACTGGGCCAGCCGCGCTTCACTGCGCTGCCGCCAGCCCGAGCTTGCCAACCAGTTGCTGGCCGAGGCTGCAGGCAATGACCAGACGCTCTATGGCATGCTCGCCGCAGAGCAACTGGGCCGCGATTTGCCCGACCGCGTGGCCCGCGCAGACTTTTCACAGGAAGACTGGGCGGCGATCGGCAATATCGAGAATGTCCGCATCGCCGTGGCACTGGCAGAGATTGGCGAGGATGTGCTCGCCAGCCAGGTGCTGCTGCATCAGGCACGCATCGGCGATCCCGATGACTTCGCCGCCTATTCCCGCCTCGCCCGCGACCTCGGCATGCCGCAGACCCAGCTTGCGATGGCCTATAGCGCCCCGCCGGGCGGCAGGGCCGATCCGGCAAGCTTCTATCCCGCTCCCCGCTGGACACCAGTGACGGGCTGGCGCGTCGATCCCGCCCTTGCCTATGCCCATATCCTGCAGGAATCGAACTTCCGCGCCAGCGCGCGCAGCCCGGCAGATGCGCAGGGGCTGATGCAGATCACACCGATCACCGTGCGCCAGCATGCCCCCACGCTGAACATGAGCGCGGGCGCGGTGAATATCTACGATCCAGAGGTCAATCTCGCCTTCGGCCAGCGCAATCTCGAAATGCTGCAAGAAGATCGCGCCACGCGCGACCAGCTGCCCAAGATCATGGCCGCCTACAATGCTGGCCTCACGCCCGTGCGCCGCTGGGAAACCGAAGTGCGCGATTTCGACGATCCGCTGCTCTACATGGAAGCGATCCCCTATTGGGAAACGCGCGAATATGTCGCCATCGTGATGCGCAATTACTGGATGTACGAACGGCAGGCCAACGCCGTTTCACCGAGCCGCGTATCGCTGGCGCAGAACGCATGGCCCGCCTTCCCGGACACCGCGACGCCTTCCGGCAATGGCCGCGTCTACATGACTGCCGGGAGCAACTGATGGCGATCGACACATCCCGCGCGTTCAAGCCGATCAATATCGCGCTGCTGACCGTTTCCGATACACGCGGGCCGGATGAGGATACCTCTGGAGACCTGCTGGCTGCGCGCATTGCCGAGGCGGGCCACAAGCTGGTTGCCCGCACGATCCTCAAGGACGATGCCGACATCATCGAAACCCAGCTGCGCAAATGGATGGCTGATGAGAATGTCGACGCCGTGGTCTCGACCGGCGGCACTGGGCTGACGGGTCGTGACGTCACACCCGAAGCGCTCGACCGGGTGAAGACCCGCGACATTCCCGGTTTTGGCGAGCTGTTCCGATGGATCAGCTACAAGACCATCGGCACCTCCACCATCCAGTCCCGCGCCTGCGCGGTGGTGGCGGACGGCACCTACATCTTCGCCCTGCCCGGCAGCAATGGCGCGGTGAAGGACGGGTGGGACAATATCCTTCTCGAACAGCTCGACGCCCGCAACCGGCCGTGCAATTTCGTGGAACTGATGCCGCGCCTGCGCGAGAAATGAGGCTGGTCGCGGCAGCCTTCGCGATCCTCCTGCTGGGCCAGCCTGCCGCCGCGCAGAATTCGCAATGCAAGGTCAGCGATACCGGGCGCACGACCGCACAGACGCTCGACTGGGAAGCCTTTGACCAGACCGGCGGCGCACCCGGATCTTTCCGCAATCTCGCCAATGCCGGATGTTACCGTGAAGCCCTCGTCGCATATGACGACTGGCTGCGAAATGGCTCCGGATACCCGGACAGCCGCGCGCGCGGCATCGGCACGTTCCATCGCGGCCAGATGTACGCGATGCTGGGTGACAATGAGTCAGCGCAAATCCTGATCGGCCGGTCGATGCGTGAACCCGGTCCTGAGGATCCTGCAGCGGAGGTCTGGAACATCTATGTCAGCGGCGTGCTCGCATGGTTCAGGCAGGACCGGCAAGGCATAAGGGATGCAATCGCCGGTTTGCGCGCATTCGATACGGACTTTGCCCGAAGGCAGGTGGGCGTGCTTTCCGGCCTGCGCAACTGTGCGCGCGAGAGCTACCGCGTCGCCATGTCCAATCGATGCCGCGAGTAGACGCGCGTTCTTATCACACCCGAATGTTCTTTATTTGTTCTCGCCCGTTTTGTATAGGGAGGGCATGTCATCGAAACCGGATCACAAGCCCGTGCACGGTCGCGGCGCGCAGTCTTCTGCGCTCTCGGATCGCTTTGCCCTGCCCGAAAGGCTGGTGGACGATGACTGGCGCGAGGCGATGCGCACGCTGGAGGACGGACCGCCCAAACTGCGCACGGAGGTGACGCTGGAACATCCCAAGTCGATCCTCACCTTCAACCAGTCGCCTGACATCGGATTTGATCGCTCGATCAACGCCTATCGCGGGTGCGAGCATGGCTGCGTCTATTGCTATGCCCGCCCCACCCATGCCTGGCAGGACCTCTCGCCCGGGCTCGACTTCGAGACAAAGCTGTTCGCCAAGGCCAATGCGGCGGAACTGCTGCGCGAAACGCTGGCACGACGCAAATATGTGCCCGCG
This sequence comes from Alphaproteobacteria bacterium, assembly GCA_030431435.1. Lineage (GTDB taxonomy): Bacteria > Pseudomonadota > Alphaproteobacteria > Sphingomonadales > Sphingomonadaceae > Alteraurantiacibacter. The sequence goes on from JAUIJI010000104.1 coordinate 3,050, forward strand.
CCGATTGCGATGGGCACCAATACCGATCCCTACCAGCCGATAGAGCGGGATTACCGGATCACGCGCCAAGTGCTGGAACTGTGCCTTGAAACCCGCCATCCGGTGATGATCACCACCAAGTCTGACCGGGTGCTCGACGATATCGGCCTGCTGCAGGAGCTGGCAGCGCTGCAACTGGTCGCAGTGTCGATTTCGGTCACCTCGCTCGATCCGCGGCTGTCAGCAAAGCTAGAACCGCGCGCAGCTTCGCCTGCCAAGCGACTCGCAGCATTGGAAAAACTCTCAGACGCGGGAATCCCGACGCATTGCTCGGTCGCGCCAGTGATCCCTGCGATCACCGATTGCTTCATGGAGGAAATCATCGCCTCCGCAGCCTCGGCCGGGGTCCGCTCCGCAGGCTGGATATTGCTGCGCCTGCCGCATGAAGTGGCGCCGCTGTTCCGCGAATGGCTGGACGTGCATTTCCCGGATCGCGCGGCGAAGGTGATGGGCATCGTCCAGTCGGTGCGCGGCGGGAAGGACAACGATTCGCGCTTCTTCCATCGCATGCGGCCCAGCGGGGTATGGGCAGAACTGTTCCGCACACGCTTTCGCATCGCCGCACGTCGTGCCGGACTTGCCAAGGCGGATTACCGCCTCGATTGCAGCCAGTTCCGCCCGCCAACACGCGACGGGCAACTCGCCCTGTTCTAGCTCACCAGCTTGAGCGATGCCCCGCCGCGCGGGCGAAGCGACACCCGGTCTATCCCCGGAACCTGGCTCAACCTGTCCACCAGTTCGCCGCCAAGCTCGAAGTCGCGGCCAAGGCGGATGAGCGGCGCAGGGCCGTCACCGATGGCAATGTGGGCGAGCACTTCGCCGTGCCCCGGCTTTCCTTCCACGAGCGCATCGCGCAGCGCCTGCAGGGCGAGTTCGTCATGCACTTCAAGTTCCAGCACCATGCGCACGCTGCCGCTGACATCGGCCAGCGGTGTGGCCCCGCGAATGGTGATGCGCGGCGCTTCGTCAGGATTGGGCTTGTCGAGCTCCACCGTCAGCAACACGCAGATGTTGTCCGCGCCCCAGCGCTGGAAGCTCTCCACCAGCCCTTCCTCGAAGCAGGCGGCGCTGAACTGACCGGATGAATCGGAGAAATCAGCGCGGATAAAGTCCTTGCCTCGCTTGGTGCGCCCTTTGCTCGCCCCCTCCACCATTGCCGCGATCATCGCGGTTTCGCGACCGCCCTGCACCTCGCTCTGCATCAGCGCGGCATAGGTGCGCGCGCCATTGGCAGAGGCGACGGCGCGGAATTCGGTCACCGGATGCTCGGCGAAATAGAAACCGAAATTCTCGCGCTCCACCGCCATCTGCTCGCTGCGGCTCCAGGGCTCGGCATCTTCCAGCCGCAAGGAAGGCTCGGCATGTTCATCCCCGCCAAACAGCCCGGCCTGCCCGCTTGACCGTTCACGCGTGGCGGCATCAGCCACTGCGAGCAGCATATCGGCATTGGCGAGAACCTTGGCGCGATTGGGCTCAAGGCTGTCGAAAGCGCCAGATCCCGCAAGCCCCTCCAGCTGGCGGCGGTTCATTGCGCCCGCCGGCATGCGGCGGAAGACATCTTCAAGGCTTTCGAACCTGCCCTTGCCTTCTCGCTCGGCAACAACCGCGTCCATCGCCTTTTCACCGACATTGCGCACACCCGCCAGCGCATAACGCACCGCATAGCCATCATCGGTCTGCTCGACGGTAAACTCGGCTTCCGAACGGTTGATATCCGGCCCCAGCAGCACGAAGCCGTTGCGGCGCAGATCATCCACGAAGATCGCCAGTTTTTCAGACTGGTGCATGTCGAAACACATGGCCGCAGCGTAGAATTCTTCCGGATAATGCGTCTTCAGCCAGGCGGTCTGGTAGCTGAGCAAGGCATAGGCCGCCGCGTGCGACTTGTTGAAGCCATAGCCTGCGAACTTGTCGATCAAGTCGAACAGGCGGTTGGCTTCGTCCGCATCGATGTTGGAAACCTCCTTGCAGCCATCGACGAAACGCTGGCGCTGGGCGTCCATTTCCGCCTGCACCTTCTTGCCCATGGCGCGGCGCAGCAGGTCTGCATCGCCGAGCGAATATCCGGCAAGGATCTGCGCCGCCTGCATCACCTGTTCCTGATAGACGAAGATGCCGTAAGTTTCCTCAAGGATGCCCGCCAGCTTGGGGTGCGGATAGACGATGCCTTCCTCGCCCGCCTTGCGCTTGCCGAAGCTGGGAATATTGTCCATCGGGCCGGGGCGGTAGAGCGAGACGAGCGCGATGATGTCCTCGAACTTGGTCGGCTTCACCGCCGTCAGCGTGCGCCGCATGCCTTCCGATTCCAGCTGGAACACGCCCACCGTGTCACCACGCTTGAGCAGGCCGAAAACCGCCTCGTCATCCATTGGAAGCTGTTCCAGCTCCACCGTGATCCCACGCCTTGCGAGCAGGTCCACCGCCTTGCGCAGCACGGACAGCGTCTTGAGGCCAAGGAAGTCGAACTTGACCAGCCCCGTGTCCTCGACATGCTTCATGTCGAACTGCGTCACCGGCATGTCCGAGCGCGGGTCGCGGTACAGCGGGACGAGCTGAGAGAGCGGCCTGTCCCCGATCACCACGCCCGCCGCGTGGGTCGAGGAATTTCGCGGAAAGCCCTCAAGCTGGAGCGCCAGATCGACCAGCCGCTTCACCTCGTTGTCATTGTCGTACTCGCGCTTGAAATCCGCAGCGCCGTTGAGCGTACGCGGGAGTGTCCACGGGTCTGTCGGGTGGTTGGGGACCATCTTGGTCAACCTGTCCACCTGTCCGTAAGGCATCTGCAGGATGCGCCCGCAATCGCGCAGCACGGCGCGCGCCTTCATCTTGCCGAAGGTGATGATCTGGGCGACCTTGTCATGCCCGTACCGCTCCTGGACATAGCGGATCACCTCGCCGCGCCGCGTTTCGCAGAAGTCGATATCGAAGTCGGGCATGGAAACGCGTTCGGGATTGAGGAAGCGTTCGAACAGCAACCCGAGCTTGATCGGATCGAGATCGGTGATGGTCAGCGCCCATGCTACCAGTGAGCCTGCACCCGAACCACGGCCCGGCCCCACGGGAATACCTTGCGCCTTGGCCCATTTGATGAAGTCGGCAACGATCAGGAAGTATCCCGGGAAGCCCATGTTACGGATAATGCCGACTTCGTAATCGAGCCGTTCGAAATAGGCTTTCCGGTCTTCCTCGGAAAGGTCTTCGTACAGCGCGAGGCGCGCTTCGAGACCCTTGCGGGAGTCCTCCTCCAGCATCCTTGCTTCACCCTCGAGGTCCCCCGCAAGGCTGGGCAGGATCGGCTTGCGGCGTGGCGGGGCGAAGGCGCAGCGCTGGGCGATGACCAGCGTATTGGCCAGCGCTTCGGGCAGGTCTTCGAACAGTTCTTCCATCATCCTCGCGGATTTGACGAAACTTTCCGGCGACGAACGCGGCCGGTCGGCGCTGTCGATCTGGCTGGAGTGGGCTATGCACAGCATGGCGTCATGCGCGCTGTGCATGTGCGGATCGGCGAAATTGGCTGGATTGGTGGCTACCAGAGGCAAGTCCAGCTTGTAGGCGATGTCGATCAGGCCCTGCTCGGCGGCTTCTTCCACCGCGTTGCCGCGACGCGCCAGCTCGATATAGAAGCGCCCCGGAAACAGGCCGGAAAGCTTGCCTGCCAGTTCTTCGGCCCTGCCCGGCTTCTTTTCGGCACATAGTCTTGTAACGCCGCCTTCCGCAGCACCGGACAAGGCGATCAGCCCTTCGGTCCGGCCGGCGAGGGCCGCAAGCTCGACATGCGGTTCCTGCTCCAGGGGACGGTCCAGATGCGCCGAACTGACCAGGTAGCACAGGTTAAGCCAGCCCGCCTCGTCCTGCGCATAGAGCGGCAGGTAGTCGATCGGCCCGCCTTCCCCTCGCGCCACGCCCAGCAGTGTGCCCACGATTGGCTGCACGCCCTCGCCCATGCAGGCACTGGAAAACATGGTGGAGCCATAGAGCCCGTTGCGGTCGCAGATGGCGATCGCGGGAAAACCGCGCTCCTTCGCCATCTTGGCAATCGCCTTGGGATCGATTGCCCCTTCGAGCATCGAGTAGCTGGAGAGCACACGCAGCGGTACGAAGGGAGCAAAAGCCATGTCACAAGTTTGCGCAAGCAGCCCGTTCCAAGCAAGACCCGGCAGCGGCGGCCTTGGGGAAAAGCAAACGCATTTCTTGCCAATTTCGTATTTTCGTGTTCCCTTGATGCAGGGAACGAACACATCTTGGGGGAAGTGACATGAATAATACTCCGGCCCAGCCAGGCAGTTCCGGCATCATGGAACGTGCCAAGTCCATCCTGATGAGCCCTTCAGCCGAGTGGCAGAAGATCGCCGCAGAGACCGACGCCCCGATGCAGGTCTTCACCAGATATGTGGTTCCGCTGGCAGCAATCGGACCGCTGGCTAGCTTCATCGGCGGGCAGATCTTCGGCATCGGCGCCTTCGGTTTCAGCTACAAGCCCAGCCTGATGAGCGGGATCACCACGCTGGTGACAAGCTATGTTCTGGCACTGTTGAGCGTTTGGATCGTAGCCTGGATCGCCAACTTCCTGAGCCCCAAATTCGGCGGCAAGGATGATTTTGCGTCGGCCTTCCGTCTTGTCGCCTATGCGATGACGGCTTCGATGCTTGCCGGCATCTTTGGCCTTGTCCCGATGCTGGGCATCCTCGGCCTTCTCGGCCTCTACAGCCTCTACCTGTTCTACGTCGGCGCTACCCCGGTGATGACCGTGCCGGAAGACAAGCGTGCGGTCTATACGGTGGTTACGGTCATCGCCGCGATCGTGGTGTCGCTCGTCATCGGCGCGATCACCGCTGCGATCACGGCTCCATCGCTGATCGACGCAGCCGACATGCAGGACCAGATGTCTGTCGACATGGGCGGGATGGGCAGCATCCAGTCCAATGGGGATGGATCGACCATGACGATCACCGGGCCCGATGGCGAAGAAGTCACCATTACTGTCGACAACAACGACTGATCAGCCCTCGCCTTCGGCGCCCCTTGCTGCCGCGATCTTGCGGCGCGTGTCCCGGATTGTGGACCACGCGCCGTAAGCCACAAGAACGGCCAGGAACAGCCATACCCACAGGGGGATATTGCGTCCCGCAATGGCAAGATAGAGATAGGCCGACACGAAGCAGAAGCCCGCGCACATGGTGGGCACCACGGTTGAACGGTGCGCCCTGGCGCGCTTCACCAGCCATGCGATCGAAGCGAAGAAGAACGGTATCGCGCCGACATAGATCGCGCCGAAAATCCACGGGTTGACGCCGTAATTCTCGCCCAGCGAGAGGAACCAGTCGGTAAAGGCCTCGATCATGTCATCCTTGTCCACACGATGTCTCGTGCTGGCAATACGTCCCGAAGCCTCGCGTGGTTACGCCAGCCTGCCTTCATGCAGCCGCACGATGCGATCCATGCGCGCGGCAAGCCGTTCGTTATGGGTGGCGACGAGCGCCGCACTACCCTGCCCGCGCACCAGTCCGATGAACTCTTCGAAAACCCTGTCCGAAGTCTTCTCATCGAGATTGCCGGTGGGCTCGTCCGCCAGCACCAGCTTGGGCGCGTTGGCCAGTGCGCGGGCCACGGCAACGCGTTGTTGCTCGCCGCCGGAAAGCTGGCTCGGCCGATGCGTCAGGCGGTGGGCAAGGCCAAGCGAGCCGAGCAATTCCCCTGCCCGCGCCTCGGCATCGGCGCGCGATGTACCGACCAGCAATTGCGGGATGACGACATTCTCGAGCGCGGTGAAGTCTGGCAGCAGATGATGGAACTGGTAGACAAAGCCGAGATGATCGCGCCGCAGGGCCGTGCGCGCGGCGGCATCGGCATGGGTTGCATCGGTTCCGGCCATGCGGATTTCTCCACCGAACCCGCCTTCAAGCAAGCCCACGGCCTGCAGCATCGTGCTCTTGCCCGAACCCGAAGGGCCAAGCAGCGCCACGATTTCGCCCGGCATGATGTCGAGATCGACACCGCGCAGCACCTCGATGGTTTCCCCGCCCTGGCTGAAACTGCGCGTCAGATTGCGCAGGGAAACGATCGGCTCTTTCACCGCAGCATCACTCATAGCGCAGAACCTCCACCGGATCGGTGCTCGCCGCACGCCAGGCGGGATAGAGCGTGGCGAGGAAGGACAGGCCCATGCCCATCACCGTGATGCCGATGATATCGCCGGGATCGACGCGTGCCGGAAGCTCGGTGAGGAAACGCACCGACGGATCCCACAATTGCTGGCCGGTCAGGAACTCGATCCCGCTGACGATGCCCTGCCGGAAATAAAGGATGATGAAGCCCAGCGTGAGGCCCGCCAGCGTGCCGATCACGCCAATCGTCGAGCCGGTGGTCACGAATATCTTGAGGAGGCTTTTGCGCCGTGCCCCCATGGTCCGCATGATCGCGATATCGCGCGTTTTCGAGCGCACCAGCATCACCAGCGAGGAGAGGATGTTGAAGGCAGCCACCACCACGATAATGCCCAGCGCCAGCGCCATGGCCGCGCGTTCGACCTGCAAAGCCTCGAACAGCGAGGCATTCATTTCCTGCCATATGGTGACAACCGCCCTGTCCTGCAGGCTGGTGGCAACCGGATCCATGATCTCGCGCACCCTGTCCGCATCCTCGGTCGTGACCTCGATGGCGGTGATTGTATCGCCCATCAGCATCAGCGTTTGCGCGCTTTCCATGGGCATGATGACCATGCGCTCGTCAAAGTCGTAAATTCCGACTTCGAAGATGCCGGTGATGGTATAGCCGATTTGCCTTGGCACCGTTCCGAACGGCGTTGTGCGGCCCTGCGGATTGATGATCGTCAGCGTATCGCCCAGCCGCGCGCCCATCTTGAGTGCTAGCCGCGAGCCGATGGCGATGTTGCGGCTGCCGGGCTCCAGAGTCTGCAAATCGCCCATCAGGACGTTGGTTGAAAGGCTGTTGATATCCTCCGGCAAATTGCCGCGTACCAGCACCGCTTCCGCGCGGCCATTCAGCGTGGCGAGCAGCGGCTGCTCCACCATGGGGCTTGCCTGCGTGATCCCGTCCGCCTCGCGCACTTCGGCGAGCACGTCCTCCCAATTTTCCAGCCTGCCGCCATAGGCCTGGACAACCGCATGACCGTTCAGCCCCGTGATCCGGTCAAGCAGCTCGGCACGAAAACCGTTCATCACGCTCATCACCACCACCAGCATGGCGACGGAGAGCATGACCACAAAAATGGAAATCGCCGCGACCAGCGTGATCACCGCCTCGCTGCGCCCGGGCAGCATGTAGCGCTTGGCAATGGTCCATTCGAAGGAAGAGAGGAACAAGCGGATAGCCCTGCCAATGAGTTCAAGGTGTAGGAAAGGCGTTTAGGTGGCGCTTCCTGTCTAGGCAATGAAGAAGGGCCAGCCCGCTGTGGACTGGCCCTCCCCTGAAATTGCCTGCTCGCTTACTGGTGCAGATAGACCGCGCGTTCGTGGCTGAAGGCCTTGAAGCCGAAATAGCCGTGATAGCTGCCCACGCCGCTGCTGTTCACGCCGCCAAACGGCAGGCGGTTCTCAAGGTAATGCGAGAACACGCCGTTGATCGTGGTGCCGCCCGATGAGGTGCGCTTCAGCACCCGGTCCACATTATCCTCGTCCGGCGAGAACATGTAGAGCGCAAGCGGCTTGTCGCGCGAGGAAATGTAATCGATCACCTGGTCGAGATTGTCGTAAGTCATCACCGGCAGTACGGGCGCGAATATCTCTTCCTGCAGGATTGTCATCTGCGGGGTGACGTCAGTCAGCATGGTCGGGTGGATGGTGAGGTCGTCCTCGTCCATCTGGCCGCCGACAGCAACGGTCGCGCCCTTCTCGATGGCATCGTCGACCATGCCCTTCACGCGGTCGAAATTGCCCTTGTTCACGATCTGCGCGATGGCCGACTTGTTGATTTCGCCGCCTTCGTAGAGGTTCTTCTCGACATTGGTCCTGAAGGCATCGACCAGCGCATCCTTCTGGTCTTCCTTCACGAAAACATAGTCCGGGCAGATGCAGGCCTGGCCGCCGTTGAACTGCTTTGCACCGGCCAGCGCCGCGCCAATGGCAGGGATATTGGCACCTTCGTCCACGATGACAGGTGATTTGCCGCCCAGTTCCAGCGTCACACTGGCGAGGTTCTTGGCCGCGGCTTCGGCCACCAGTCTGCCCACGCGAGTGCTGCCGGTGAAGAAGATGTGGTTGAACGGCAGTTCGAGCAGCGCCTGCGCCAC
>JAUIJI010000105.1 GCA_030431435.1 Alphaproteobacteria bacterium
CGCGGTTCCAGCGGGAACGAGCCGCAGGTAACGGCGCGTGTGGTCAACACCATTCTTGCCGAGATGGACGGGATGGAGGAGATGAACTCCATCGTCGTGATCGGCGCCACCAACCGCCCCGCACTGGTCGACCCCGCGCTGCTGCGCCCAGGCCGTTTCGACGAGCTGATCTATGTCGGCGCACCGGACCAGGGTGGCCGCGAGCATATCCTCAAGATTCACACCAAGAACATGCCGCTGGCTGACGATGTGGACCTTGCCCAGCTGGCCAAGGCCACTCCGCGCTATACCGGTGCTGACCTTGAAGACGTGGTCCGCCGCGCCGGCCTTGTCGCCATCCGCCGCACGGACAATCCGGAAAACGTGACCGCAGCAGACTTCAAGGAAGCGCTGGCAGACAGCCGCCCCACCGTGACCGAACGCATGGAACGCGAATATGCCGCGATGAAGGGCGAGCTGAAGCGCAAGGCCATGGAGGTGCGGCCCATCGGCTTCATCCACGAAGGCATGGTGGAATCAACGCGCGACCAGAAGCACTAGGGGCGGGACGCAATCCAATCTGGCTGCCGCCAAGGCGGTTGGCTATGTTGAGGAAATGCTCAGAGAGCTGCTGATCTTAGGCGCTGTTATTGGCAGCAATAACTTTGCAGCCTCCCTAGCCTTGGGTTCTGTCGGTCAAATCAAGCGCCGCTGGCGGATCATTTCAGTGTTTGGCGCTTTCGAGTTTAGTATCCCGCTCATTGGCCTATGGATCGGCCAACAGACCGCACAATCGGTCGGGAGCATTGTTTCTTGGCTCGGCCCAACGGTCTTGGGTCTGCTTGGCATATGGACAATCTACACCGCTTTCGCGACTCGGCAGGAGACAAAAGAATTGGCGAGGCGCGTCACACGGTGGCGTGGTCTCGTAGCTGTCGCGGCCGGACTCAGCCTGGATAACCTTGTGGCCGGCTTTAGTCTTGGCCTCGGCAAAGTGAGTCCGCTTCTCGTGGCAACGTCAATTGCTGCTTTTTCAGTGATGTTTTCTTACGTCGGCTTGAGGCTGGGGTATCTAGCCCGTGAGAACCACCGGAAGCTTGCCAAAGTCACGACGGGCTTGCTGCTTGTTGGTCTAGCCTTTGCATTGAACTTTGGCGCACTCTAGCAAGAACGGTATGCCTCAGGCCTGATCGCCGCCCATCTGCGCCAGCGCTTCGGCTGACGGTGCTCCCAGCGGCTTGCCATCGTCGCCAACAGAGATAACGCGGCTGCGCACGAGCGCTTCGGGCATTTCGGCGGCGAGCCACTGGATCATCGCTTCGCGGAAATCGCACCTGAGGTCATACAAGGTGGGCGAATCCTTGGCGGTCATCAGGAAGCGCAGTTCGATGGCGTCGCGCGCGAGGTCGGTCACCTGCATGTGTTTGACGCGGCCATCCCAGCGGTCATTGCTTTCGATAAGTTCCAGCGCCTTGGCGCGGATCGGGTCCAGCTTCGTAGCGGGATCGACATAGAGATAGACGGTGCCCATCAGCTGGGCGGTGGTCTTGGTCCAGTTCTGGAAGATTTCCTCCAGGAATTTGGAGGTGGGCACCACCAGCCGCCGCTCGTCCCACACCTTGACCACTACATAGGTGGTGCGGATTTCCTCCACCCAGCCCCATTCGCCGCCGATGATCACGGCATCGCCCACGATCACCGGCTCGGTCAGCGCCATCTGGAAGCCGCTGATCAGTGCTTTCAGCGCAGGCTGCGCGGCGGCCCCCACGGCCAGCGCGGCAAGCCCGGCAGAGGCCATCAGTGTCACCCCGATATCGCGCACGCCGGGGATGGCGAGCAGCATCAGCCCCACGGTGACGAAGACGATCACGAAGGTGGCAATGCGGTTGAAGATGGTGAGGCGGGTGCGCTTGCGCCGGGCAGAACGGTTGTCCGCCACCTCGACATCGTTTTTCAGGATCGCCGCTTCGACCAGCGCATGCATGATGGCGAGCGCCATCCAGCCGACCAGCAGCGGCATCACCAGTGCGCCGATGCGGTCCCACAGGGTCTCGAAGGCAGGGAAGACATCTGACACCAGCACCAGCGCAAGAGCCACCAGCGCCCAGCGGGTGGGGCGGGCGAGCTTGCGCACCACGATATTATCCGCCTCGCTATGGCTCGATCTGGCGATCCGGCGCAGCACGCGGAACAGCAGCGAATGGATGGAAAGCGCGGCAAGGATGGCTATCAGTATCGCCGCACCGCCAACGGTGGCGACCGCGAGCCATTGCGGCAATCCGTCAAGGAATGCCTGTGCGCTTGCGGGCAGGAAGGTGAGTTCCGGCATGGGCAGAAGGTATGCTGCCTCCAGCTATGCTGCAAGTGCGAAATAAACCTGCCCTAGTGCGCCGCGTCCCAGCTTGTCCCAGTGCCGATCTCCACACCTAAAGGCACCGTCAGCTTCACGGCGGGCTCTGCCGCCTCGGCCATGACCTTCTCAATTACGGGAGAGGCCTTCTCGACATCGCCTTCGGGCAGTTCGAACACCAGTTCGTCATGCACCTGCAGCAGCATGCGGACATTGGAAAGGCCAGCCTCTTCCAGTGCGGGCAGCATGCGGGCCATGGCGCGCTTGATGATATCGGCGCTGGTGCCCTGGATCGGCGCGTTGATCGCGGCGCGCTCGCTGCCCTGCCGCTCGGCCTGATTCTTCGAATTGATGCGCGGGAACCATGTCTTGCGGCCGAAGAGGGTTTCGGAATAGCCGCGCTCGCGCACGCTCTCGAGCGTTTCGTGGATGTAGTTCTGGATGCCGGGGAAGCGCTGGAAATAGGTGTCGATGATTTCCTGCGCCTCGTCAGCCTCCACGCCCAGACGGCCGGCGAGGCCCCAGCGCGAAATGCCGTAGAGGATGGCGAAGTTCACCGTCTTGGCGCGGGCGCGGGTGTCGCGATCGACGCTGCCGAACATTTCCTGCGCAGTACGCGCGTGGATGTCCTCGCCCGCCTCGAAGGCTTCGCGCAATTGCGGCACGTCCGCCATATGCGCCGCCAGCCGCAGTTCGATCTGGCTGTAGTCAGCGGCGAGCAGCACATTGCCTTCCTCGGCCACGAAGGCCTTGCGGATCTCGCGCCCGATTTCGGTGCGAATGGGGATGTTCTGCAGGTTGGGATCGGTCGAGGACAAGCGGCCCGTCTGCGCGCCGACCAGCGAATAGCTGGTGTGGACGCGGCCCGTGCGCGCGTTGATCGCCTCCTGCAAAGCATCGGTATAGGTGCTCTTCAGCTTCGACAGCTGGCGATATTCGAGCACCTTGTTGGCAATCGGCGCGCCTTCATTGGCAAGCTTTTCCAGCACGGACTGGTCTGTCGAATATTGCCCGCTCTTGCCCTTCTTGCCGCCCTTGTATCCCAGCTTGTCGAACAGCACCTCGCCCAGCTGCTTGGGGCTGCCGATGGTGAACTCGCCGCCAGCGATCTCGTGGATTTCGCCTTCGATGGCGGCGGTGCGGTTGGCGAATTCCTCTGACAGGCGCGAAAGGGCCGCGCGGTCCACCTTGATGCCTTCGCGCTCCATATGCGCGACAACCGGCACCAGCGGGCGGTCCACCCGCTCGTAAACCCGCGTGCCGCCTTCAAGGGCAAGGCGCGGCTTCAGGTGCTTCCACAGCCGCCAGGTCACCTCGGCATCTTCGGCGGCATATTTGGTCGCCACGTCCAGCGGTACTTCGCCGAACGGAATCTGCTTCTTGCCCGTGCCGCACACTTCCTTGAAGCTCATGCAGCTGTGGCCAAGGTGGCGCTCGGCCAGCTCGTCCATGCCGTGGCCGCCGCCAATGCCATCGGTGCCGCGCCCCGCATCGAGCGCGAAGCTCATCACCATCGTATCATCGATGGGGGCCACGCTGATCCCGTGGCGGGCGAGCACGTTGAGGTCATATTTGATGTTCTGCCCGATCTTGAGAACCGCATCATCCTTCAGCAGCGGCTTCAGCGCGGCGATGGCAGCCTCGCGGTCCACCTGCTCGGGCTTTTCGGCAAACATGTCAGAACCGCCATGGCCCAGCGGGATGTAACAGGCTTCACCGGGGCCAAGGCCAAGGCTGATGCCAACGAGGTCCGCCGAAATGGCGTCGAGCGAATTGGTTTCCGTATCGACCGCCACGATCCGCGCGGCTTGTGCACGGGCGATCCATTCCTCCAGCCGCTCCATCGTCTGCACGCATTCATAGGCGTCGCGGTCGATATCCGGCCATTCGGGCATGTCCTGCCGATTGCCTTCGGGCGCGTGGGCTTCGCTGGCGGTTTCCTGCTTTGCCGGATTGAGGTCGGTCGCGCGCGTCGGGCTGCCCGTTCCGGCGCCGAGGCGGCGCAGCAGGCTGGAAAAGCCGTGCTTCTCGAGGAATGCGGCGAGCGGTTCCTTCGGCACGCCTTCCAGCCTGAACTCCTCGAGTGGCTGGGGGAGGGCGGCATCCTGCTTCAGTTCCACCAGCACGCGGCTCATTTCCGCATCAGCGCGATGTTCGAGCAGGCGTTCCTTCAGCTTGCTCTTCTTCATGTCAGCCGCTGCATCCAGCGCTGCGGCCAGACTGCCGTGTTCCTGGATCAGCTTGGTCGCTGTCTTGGGGCCGATGCCGAAGATGCCGGGGATATTGTCCACCGAATCCCCCATCAGCGCCAGCACGTCGCCCACCAGTTCGGGCGGCACGCCGAACTTCTCCTCCACTTCGGGAATCTTGATGCGCACGTTCTTCATCGTGTCGAGCATGTCGATCTCGCCCACGCCGTCGCCGCCCGTGCTGACAAGCTGCATCAGGTCCTTGTCGGAGGAGACGATTGTCACGTCCCACCCCTGTTTCGCTGCGGCACGGGCATAGGAGGCGATGAGGTCGTCCGCTTCCAGCCCTTGCTCCTCGATGCATGGCAGGCTGAAGGCGCGGGTGGCATCGCGGATCAGCGGGAATTGCGGCACCAGGTCTTCCGGCGCTGGCGGGCGGTTGGCCTTGTATTCGGGATAGATCTCGTTGCGGAAGCTCTTGCTCGCCGCATCAAGGATGACCGCAAGGTGCGTGGGCCCTTCCGCCTTGTCGAGATCTTCCGCCAGCTTCCACAGCATGGTGGTGTAGCCATAGACCGCGCCGACCGGCGTTCCTTCGGGATTGGTCAGCGGCGGCAGCCGGTGATAGGCGCGGAAGATATAGGACGATCCGTCCACCAGGTAGAGGTGCTGCTTTTCGCTCATGGACAGATTGCTAGCAGCCTAATTCGCGCCGGTCATTCACCTTGGCCCAACCAGCCACAGAGATGGGGCTGCCCCATTGTCGCCACATTTCTCTTGCGCTGTCACAATTGTGGCAGTAATTAGGCAGCAGGTCGGCCATTGCGGCTGGCTCTGGATCGCGAGCTTTCGCCCGGTCCACTCCTTTTGCTGTGTAAGGAATTGAATTCATGCGCAAGATCGTTCTCGCTGCTGCTGCAGCTGGTGCCGCTCTGACCCTGGCTGCTTGCGGCGAAACCGCTGACGACGCTGGTGAAGTTGCTGAAGGCATGGCTGCTGACATGGAAGCCAACACCGAAGCCGCTGGCGACGCCATGGAAGGCGCTGCTGACGAAGCTGGCGAAATGGCTGCTGAAGCCGGTGAAGCTGCTGAAGCTGGTGTTGACGGTGCCGTCGACGCTGCTGGTGACGCTGTTGACGCTGCTGGTGAAGCAGTTGACGCTGCCGGCGCCGCTGTGGACGCTGCTGCAGACGCCATGTAATCTGGCGGGGTCTGCCCCTTGGCGGGGCTGACCTGCAGAAACAGAAAGGGCGTGGCCGTTATCCGGTCACGCCCTTTTCTTTTGCCTGCTGAATGCATGCGGCAGGATCAGCGTCCGCCGTTCGCCCCGTCATATTCGGCATTGGCATAAACGCGTCCAGCCGGCCCCGTATAGCCATCATAGATGGCGCGGGCGATCGAGGCGATGCGCGCTTCGCGATTGCGGCGGGTGCCCTGGCCGGTGACATAGATCGCCACGGCTATCGAGCGTCCGTCCGGGCCGGTGATGATGCCGATATCGCTCGAGGTGTTGTTGAGCGATCCCGTCTTGTGCGCCACCGTCACGCTGTCGGGCATCAGGGCGGGAATACGGCGAGTGCCCGTGCGGCAGCGTTCCATCGCATCGATGATGACTTCACGGCTGGCAGGCGTGAGCCAGCGGCCCTGGTAAATGCCGCTCAGCAATTGCACCATGGCTTCCGGCGTGGAGCTGTCACGAATGTCGATATGTACCGCCGGGTCGAACTCGCCATCATCACGCACCAGCGTGGCGATGTCGCGAGACAGGTTGAAATCCTCGATCCCGGCGCGCCGGGCCCAGTCATTCACCACTTCCACCCCGCCGACAGCCGCGATCAGCGCGTCGGTGGCAGGGTTGGAGCTGCGCGTGATCATCAGGTCGATCAGCTCATAGGCGGGCATGTGATCGCCGCGCCGCACCGGAGCAACGGCGGTCGAGAACTTTTGCGAGCGGACGGGCAGCAGCAGCGGGAATTCGCTGGTCAGGCTGGCGCGGCCCTGATCGACCATCTCCAGATAGGTCGCGGCGATCGCGATCTTGCTGGTGCTGGCCATGGGGAAGCGCTGGTCGCCCAGGATCGAGATCTGCTGGCCTGTCGCCAGATCCACGGCCGCCACGCCGATACGGCCCTCACTGCCATCGGCAAGCGTGGCGATATGGCGTTCGAATTGGCTCGAATACACCGGGGAGTAATCGCGCGGTTCACGAAGATCGGTGCCGAAATAGGCATCGAACGCGCTTTCGATGGGCTGGTCACTGGCATGCGCAGGCACCAGCGGTGCGGCGAGCAGCGCAGCGGCAGTCAAGAGCTTGCTGAAGAATGTGACTTTCATAGACCCCGTTATGGCATAATTATGCTTGTGGATAACTTAACGGAACTCAGCAGCCCGGCAATTTGCTGCGCGATGAAACGAGTCCCATCGTCGGCCAGCCGCGTAATTCTCCCTATTTCGAGCCTCGAATCCCGGAGCCGCCCCGTTTTTGCCACAATGTGAATCGCAAAACGGAGCGGACCGGGCGATGCGGTTGGCGCCTATTCCGGCTTGCGCAGCCTCCATGCGAACTGGTCCGTCTGGCCGCGGATTGCCTCGTCGAAGACATTCAGGTCGCGGGCATCTGCGGGCCGCGAATAGAGGTCGCTCTCCTCCTCGATCACGAAACCGGCGTTGGTCAGCGTTTCGCGGGCGAGCGCGGCATCCATCCGGTGCAGGTCATCGGCCGCCTGCGTTCCGGCCCCTTCGGCCGAAAGATGATCGACCACCACCAGCGAGCCGCCCGGCTTCAGGGCGTCGAACAGCATCGCAGCCACCGCGTCCGCAGTGCCTTCCGGCATCTCCTGGATATAGAGATCATGCCAGTTCATCACAGTGATGATGGTGTCCAGTTCCTCCGGCCAGCCCGGTTCGGCCAGTGGCGCGCGCAGCGGAAAAACCCGCACAGGCTCGCCCTGGTCATTGGTGTAGGGCGCGATGGCAGCATCCTGTTCGTCGGCATATTCGCCGCGAAAGGCGATGAACTCTTCAGGCTGGAAGGCATAGACGCGGCCATCTGCCCCCACGGCAGTGGCCAGCAGGCGGGTGACGTATCCTCCCCCCATGATGAAATCGCCCACCGCATCGCCGGTGTCGATCTGCGCGAAGGCGAGCAGTTCGCCGGGCTTGCGATTTTCGTCATACTGCTGGTCATCTGCCCGGGCGATATCGGTGACCGCCTGCATGTACTTGCGCGCTTCGTACTGCGGCGCCTCGACCACGGTTTCCTCGGATGATCCGCATGACGCCAGCATGGTGGCGGCAAGGGCAATGCCGATGAACTTCTTCATGATGTTATCTCCCCCTCTTGTTGTTGCGATGCAGACTAGCCCAAAGTCGTCGCCTCACAAGCGTTTCCTCACATCCTGTACGAAGCGCGAGCGGCGGATGATGTGATAAAACAGCCCGGCCAGAAGCCTGCCCGGCAGCTTCATCGGCCGCCGGACCTGGAGGAACAGGACCACTCGCGGCTCTGCAGTGGTGTTCCAGACTTCGTGGGGAAAGGTCTCGTCGAACACCAGCCATTCGCCTTCGCGCCATTGGTGGATCTCGCCGGCGATGGAAATTTCGCAGCGCCCCTGTCCTTCGGGCAGCACCAGCGGAAGGTGGCAATTGAGCCAACCCTTGGTCAGCCCCCGGTGGCTGGGGACATGGGTGCCCGGCTCCATGATCGAGAGGAACGCCGTGACAAGCCCCTCCAGTCCCTCGATCGCGGCGCTGATGCGTGGCACCTGTGCATGGTTCTGCTCGGCCCGGAAGCCATAGCCGGTGAGGAACAGGCTTTTCCATTTGCCATCGCTTGCGATCCGCCGGTGATCGGGCGAAATCTTGCCGAAGGCGGGCACCTTTGCGCGATCTTCCAGCAGCGCAAGCGCCTCTTCCCGGAAGGCGCGCCATTCGGGTGTAAGCAAGGCAAGCTGGGGCAGCACTTCTGCAGGAAAGACCGGCTGCTTGCCGATCAGCGATTTGCCTGCAAGGAAATCATTGGCCGGATGACGCAGTTCACGTCCAATCCTGATGCCAAGCGATTGCTTCGGGCGACTATAGCGCTCCTCGCCTGCCGGTTGCGGGCGGCTGATGTCCTCGCTTCCCTCCTGCATGGGGCAAGGATAGCAGGCTCGCAGCAAGCTTCAAAGTGGCCTGCGCTGGCGGGCAAGGGCGTAAAGCGCGCTGCCGATCAGGAGGACTGCCAGCGTGGGCAGGGCGGAACTGAGTTCGACCTGCATCAGCAGCCAGACATTGAAGGCAATCGCCACCACCAGGATCACCGCCCATCGCCAGCCTAGCGCGACCTCGCCCCTGCGCCACATGACCGGCAAGGCGAACATCACCAGCAGGACCGTCAATGTTTCCTGGGCGACCATGAATGTGGCCAGGATGGCGAATGTTCCACTCATCGCCAGCAGCACGACAACGCCCCCGTAAAGCAGGATCGCATTGGCGGGCGTGCCGAACCGCGAGGAAATGCGCGACAGGAATGGAGGCAAGAGGCCCTGTTCGCTCATCGCAAAAAGGATGCGCGGCATGGAGACGAAATAGCTCATCTGGTTGGTGCCGGTCGAGAAGATCGCCGCCACGCTGATCAGCACCACGCCCCATTGTCCGAACACGGCTTCTCCGGCCGAGGCCAGCGGACGGTCCACGTCCACATCCTGCGGATCGATGGCGATATAGGCCAGCTGCACGAAGGCGTAGAGCACCGCAATCAGCGCGAGGTTGACGATGATCGATCGGTAGACGGTACGCCGGGCATCCTTTACCTCGCCCGCGACGATGGTCGATAGCCCGCCGCCTGAATAGGCATAGGCGAGCAGCAGCGCGATCGATTCCACCCCGGTGAATTCGGGCATGACGAAGGTGGACGGCAGGCCGTTGGCGAACAGCCCGGCGCAACAGATCAGCAGGATCGGGCCAAGTTTGAGAGCGGTGCCGACCCACAGCGCCCCGATTGATCGCCGCGTGCCGATGATCGCGATGCCGGTGAACAGCGCGATCAGCGTGGCAATGGTGGCGAGCCGGAGCGCCGGATCGTCGAACAGCGGGAAGATCGCCGCGAGATAGGACACCAGCACATGGAAATTGGCGGCCCGCGCTGCGAGGTTCTGGCTGAGCATGAACCAGCCGACCTGGAAACCGGCAAAGCGGCCGAACGCGTGTTCGGCATAGAGCTGCGGCCCGCCTGACCGGTCAAACGCTGTGCTCAGCCTGGCGATGACAAGCATCGGTGCCGCAGCGAGGATGGCAAAGCCGAGGATGACCAGCGGGGCAAAGCCGCCGGTGCCAGCATAGAGCAGCGCAGGCAGGGCAAAGATGCCTGCGCCGATCACGGCATTGAGGTTGATCAGCACCGCGCCGGGCAGGCCGATCTCTCTTGCTGGAGTGTTTGCCTGATCCAAGAAAGCCCCCGTGGAACGAGAGCTTACAGTAAAGCGGCGTATTGGCGAGTCACTGCTTCGGGCGGGCAAGGAAAAGGGCCGGAAGGATCGCTCCTCCCGGCCCGTTTTCTGTCTGTGAGTCCCCGCGCAGGCGGGGACCTCCCGATGGAGGCTCCCGCCTTCGCGGGAGCTCACATGGCTGGTGACTTGCGAGAGGCTTAGAAGCCCATGCCGCCCATACCACCCATGCCGCCCATGTCGGGCATTGCAGGAGCGGACTTGTCTTCCGGGATCTCGCTGATGGCAGCTTCGGTGGTGATCAGCAGGCCAGCCACGGAAGCAGCATCCTGCAGTGCGGTGCGCACGACCTTGGTCGGGTCGATCACGCCGGCAGCCACCAGGTTTTCATAGGTGTCGGTGGCAGCGTTGAAGCCCTGCGTCTCGTCACCTTCGCGCAGCAAATTGCCGGAAACCACAGCGCCATCATGGCCTGCGTTCTGGGCAATCTGGCGGATCGGCGACAGGATGGCCTGGCGCACGATGTCGATACCGCGCGTCTGGTCATTGTTGGCACCTTCAACGCCTTCCAGCGCCTTGGTGGCGTAAAGCAGCGCAGTGCCGCCGCCGGGGACGATGCCTTCTTCAACGGCAGCGCGGGTAGCGTGGAGCGCGTCATCAACGCGGTCCTTGCGTTCCTTCACTTCGACTTCCGAAGCACCGCCGACCTTGATCACGGCAACACCGCCAGCCAGCTTGGCGAGGCGTTCCTGCAGCTTCTCACGGTCATAGTCGGAAGTGGTGGATTCGATCTGGTTGCGGATCTGCTCCACGCGGGCCTTGATGTCGTCAGCAGCGCCGGCGCCGTCAACGATGGTGGTGTTGTCCTTGTCGATGGTGACCGACTTGGCTTCACCCAGCATGCCCAGCGAAACATCGTCCAGCTTGATGCCCAGTTCGTCGGAGATCATCTCGCCTGCGGTCAGGATCGAGATGTCCTGCAGCATGGCCTTGCGACGATCGCCGAAGCCCGGTGCCTTCACGGCAGCAATTTTCAGGCCGCCGCGCAGCTTGTTGACCACCAGGGTGGCCAGCGCTTCGCCTTCGATGTCCTCGGCGATGATCAGCAGCGGGCGACCGCTCTGGACCACGGCTTCGAGGATCGGCAGCATCGGCTGCAGGTTCGACAGCTTCTTTTCGTGGATCAGGATGTAGGGATTGTCGAGTTCGACAGTCATCTTCTCCGGATTGGTCACGAAGTAGGGCGACAGGTAGCCGCGGTCGAACTGCATGCCTTCGACGACATCGAGTTCGAATTCGAGGCCCTTGGCCTCTTCCACGGTGATCACGCCTTCCTTGCCGACCTTTTCCATGGCTTCGG
>JAUIJI010000106.1 GCA_030431435.1 Alphaproteobacteria bacterium
GGGCAGGTTCCCACGCGTTACGCACCCGTGCGCCACTCACCCCGAAGGGTTCGTTCGACTTGCATGTGTTAGGCATGCCGCCAGCGTTCGTTCTGAGCCAGGATCAAACTCTCAAGTTTGTGTCACATACAAAACCGGCACGATCCGAAGATCGCCGACCGATCAAGCATGAGCTTCAAGGAGCCGATACCTGCACTGTCAAACGTAATGGATACGAAGGACATGCATCATCACATGACTGCGTGGTAGCAGACCATGGATGTGGCGTCGGCTTAGGTTAACCGGTACTCGGAGCCTTGAGGTCCCCGGACCGGGCGCCGTCGCCCACATGTCCCTTCATCTAAAATACGACAATGTCAAAGAGCCACCAGACAGTTAAAGCGGACAGCGATTGGTTCCCCGATTTACACCGGGGGATCCGGCTGTCCGATCAATGTTGGCGACCGAGCTGCGAGGCCGGTGGAAACCGTCAGCGCCGCGTCGGTGGAGTGGCATCTAGGCGTGCTTCCGGATTCGGTCAACGGCTTTTTGCACTTTTCTTTCAATTTCTTCCAGAAAGGTGTAAAAACAAAGACTTAAGGCTCCCCGCCAGATGCAGTGACGCAGTGCCCCCCTTGTTCCAACTGGCGAAATTGCGCTGCCAGGACCAGGCAAAGGTAAACGCATACCGCCAGATTGCCGTTTAGCTGCAATCGAGAGCCGATCAGGCCCTCTGATTCCCGATCACGGATTGTCGAGAATCACTTTTCAGTCCGTCCGACAGGCGAATCATTGCGCCGATTCGTCGAATCATTGCCGCGATTCGGCGAATCGTGTCGCGTAGTGGTGAAGCCGGCTGCCGGGATTAACCCCGCTTCGCCGCCCGTTCCCTGTCATTGAGGCAATCTTTACGCTCCTTCGGTTAAGCACGCGCGCACAGGCACATATATACAAGGCCAGCCGATGACAGACCTGAAGGGCACCAACGCGCCCTCCCTTGCTGACACCAAGCATGCACCGCGCGTGGCGGTGATCGTGCCTGCCTATGGCGTGGCTCACCTCGTGAGCGAGGCACTGGCATCGCTGCAGCGCCAGGTAATGGCGGATTGGGAATGCGTGGTGGTGGACGATGGCGCGCCGGACGACGTGGCTGGTGCTGTCGCCCCGTTCCTCAGCGATCCACGCATCCGCCTGCTCGAAACCGACAATGCCGGGGTCAGTACAGCGCGCAATCGCGCCATTGCACAGACCAGCGCGCCGCTTGTCGCCTTGCTCGATGGCGATGACCTGCTGCGGCCGGACTACCTCGCCCACACATGCGCCGCGCTCGATGCCGATCCCGAAGCGCGGCTGGTCACGGTGAATGCGCGCATATTTGGCGCTGTGCCGAAAGAACGCCCCTGCTTCTCTGGCAAGCAAGGCACCGGCGATGGCATGCGTGGCTCGCTGGCTGACGTGCTCGACCGCAGTTTCGGTGTCTATATAGGCTCGACATTCCGCCGCGCCGATTTCGATGCGGTGGGCGGATACGACCCCGCGATGACGCATGCCGAGGATTTCGATCTGTGGGTGCGGCTGATGCTGCTGGGCGGGCACGCGCTATATATAGACGAGGTGCTGGCGGATTACCGCGTGCGCAGCAAGTCTGCCTCGGCGTCCGGTCTCAAGATGCTCAAGGGCAACATCCATACATTCGAGAAGGCGCTTGCCTTGCTGCCCGATGGTGCGCCTGAAGCCGATATCGCCCGCGCGATGATCGCGGACAATCGCCGCCAGTTGCGCTTTGCACTCGCTATCGACCGGATCATCGATGGTGACACCAGCGCACTCGAACAACTGCGCGATGCAGCGCCGGAAGATCTCGGCCTCGCCTGGCAGGCCTATTTCCTGCTGTGGTCCATAGTGCCTGCACTTGCCCCGCCGATGCTCGCCTTCCGCCAGCGCCGCAATGCCCGTGGTGCCGGTGCACCCGAAAGCGAACGTAGCCAGTCGGGCAGGCGTGCCAGCCGCCCGAAGAATGAGGCGGCCTGAGCCATGACCACGCCGCGCCTCACCGTTGCCATGGCCGTCTACAACAACGGCCCCTATGTCGGCGAAGCAATCGACAGCATCTGCGCGCAGGAGTTCGGTGATTTCGAATTCCTGATCGTGAATGACGGGTCGACCGACGGGTCTGCCGAAGTGATCGATGCGCGTGCTGCGCAAGACAAGCGCATCCGCGTGATCCACCAGGAGAACCGCGGCTTCATCGCCAGCCTCAACCGCATGTTCGATGAAGCAAGGTCAGGCTGGATCGCGCGCATGGATGGCGACGATATTTCCACGCCTGACCGGCTGGCCAAGCAGGTCGCCTATATAGAGAGCCGTCCCAAATGCGGCGTGCTCGGCTGCCTTGCCTATATGATCGGGCCTGACGGCGAGCGGCTGGATCGCAAGGACATCGGCAAACCCCTGACCCACGAGCAAGTCCTCGACCATTTCGAGCTGAAGCCGCTGATGAACCACAATGCCGCGCTGATCGCGCGCGATGCGGTGCTCGAAGTGGGCGGCTATCGCCCGGCATACCGACATTGCGAGGATTACGACTTGTGGTCGCGCCTGATCGACAGGGTCGAGTTTGCCAACCTGCCCGAAGAACTGGTCGCCTATCGCATCTATCCCGGGCAGGTGAGCAACCGCCACCTGGTGGAGCAGGCGCGCAATGCCGCGATCAGCTTCCAGGCGCGCGAGGAAAGGCTCGCTGGCAGGCCCGATCCGACCGAAGGGCTGGCCGAGCTGCCGCCGCTTTCGGAAATCGATGCGCTGTTCGGGCGCGCAGGGGTCGCCGCCTATGTCCGGCGCCGGGTGGTCAACCGCATGCTCTATTCTGCCGAGGCGCTGACTGGCGATGGCTATCCCATCATCCTCGATCATATCGCCGAGGCTGGCAGCGAGCCGCGCTTCTGGCGTGCAAGCGCGCGCTTGCTAAAATCCGGCCATCCGCGCCACGCTGCCGGAATGGCGCGGGCGCTGCTGATGGCGCGATAGGCCGCCCGCCGTGTCCGTCCGGTTCGCAGCCCTTCAGGCCATGGGGTCACAATATGTGGCCTTCACCATCCAGTTCGTCGCCAGCGTGGTGCTGGCGCGCTGGTTCATCGATCCCGATGAGCTGGGGCTGTTCTCCATCGCCTTCACCTTTGTCGGGCTGATCGCGGTGCTGCAGGAATTCGGCATCACCCGCTATGTGACGGGCGAGGCAGAGCTGGACGAGGAAAAGACGCGCACCGCCTTCACCCTGTCGCTGGCAGTATCCTGGCTGGTGGCGGTGTTGTGCGTCGCGCTCGCCTGGCCGATGGCGGCCTTCTACGGCATGCCCGAACTGCTGCCGCTGATGCTGGTCATCGCGGCATCATACTTCCTTGTGCCTTTATCCATCGTGCCCAGCGCGCTGATCCAGCGACGGATGGATTTCCGCTCCAACTCCTTCATCGAGGTGGGCGTGGTGCTGGCCAATGCTGTGGTGGCGATCACGCTGGCTTTCATGGGCTATGGCGCAATGGCGCTGGCATGGGGTGCCTTTGCCCAGCAATTCGCGCGCGTACTGCTGGCGCAGTGGCGCAATGGCTGGATGTTGCCCTTCCCGCCGCGCCTTGCCGGATCGATGCCGATCCTGCGCTTTGGAGGCTTTTCGACGACGCTCAACGTCCTTGCGCAGACCGGCGCACGGATGCCCGAACTGCTGATCGGGCGCCTGCTCGATTCCGCTGCCGTGGGCCTCTATGCCCGCGCCGCAGGACTTGCCGCGCAATTGCGGCTGCTGGTGTCCGGCGCGCTGGCGACCGTCTTCTATCCTGCTTTTGCCCGGCTGCGCGATCGCGGGGAGGACCTTGCCCCGCATTATTTGCGCGTTGCTGCCTGTTACAGCGCGATCACCTGGCCCGCCATGGCAGGCCTTGCTGCTTGCGGGGTGCCGCTGGTGCGCATCCTCTATGGCGATCGCTGGCTGGGGGCTGCCGAACTGCTGCAATGGATCGCCATCTCGCAGATCCTGTTCGTCGCGCTGCCGCTGAATTTCGAGCTGCCGATCCTGCTGGGCCGGATGCGCCAGCTGGTCGGGCGTTCGCTGCTCGACAATGCGGCGTCGATCCTGCTGCTGGCAATCGGCGCGTGGATCTCGCTGGAAATGGCCGCTGCCAGCCGCGTGGCATACGGCCTCGTGTGGCTCTGTATATACCTGCCCTTCCTGCACCGGCTGGTCGGCTTCTCCATCTCCGCACTGATGGTCGGCTGGCTGCAATCCGCGCTGGTATCGGGCGCAGCGGTTTTGCCCGTGGCCTTGTCCTACATCATCTGGGCCCCGCCGCTGGAGGCAGGCTTCATCCAGATCGCCACGGCGAGCGGCATCGGTGTGCTGTGCTGGCTCTCGCTGCTGCGGATGATCCGCCATCCCGCCTACATGGAAATCCACGCGATAGCCGAGGGAGCCCTCTCCCGCTTCGGCTGGCTCCGGTTGCTTCCGGCCCCTCGCTAAACGGCGGTATTTCCGGTTGCGCCCCTGCGGTGGTATAAGCTGCCGAGGAGGATGCCATGGCTTGGCTCAATATCAGCGGCGCGCTGGCCCTGTTCCTGACAGGCAGCGGCGCGGCCGTAACCGAAACCGAGATCACCGCAGCAGCTGAAGAGGCCGCGACCGAAATCTTGCAGATGCAGGACGAACGCTATCGCCGGATGACGGTGCCGGTCACGATCAACGGGCAAGGACCGTTCGACTTCATGATCGATACAGGCGCGCAAGCGACCGTTCTCAGCCATACGCTGGCAGACCAGCTGCAACTGACTGAACGGCAGACCGCAACGCTGGTGGGAATGGCAAGCCGTCGGCAGGTGGAGACCGCTCTGCTCGATGAAGTGACTTTCGGCAGCCACAGCCATTTCGGCGCCACCGCAGCACTGGTGGCGGGAGACAATATCGGCGGCGCTGACGGTATCCTCGGCCTCGATTCATTGCAGGACCGACGCGTGCTGCTCGACTTCGCCAATCGCGAGATAGAGATCGCCCATGACGAGGACCGGCGCAACAATCGCGGTTATGAAATCGTTGTCCGTGCCCGCCGCATCGAAGGCCAGCTGATCATCGCCCGCGCAGAAGTCGATGGCGTGCGCACGGCGGTAATCGTGGATACCGGCGCGCAGGGTTCTGTCGGCAACACCATGCTCTTCGAACGCATGCGCCGTGCGCGCGATGCAACCGATTCCGAGCATACCGATATCAACGGCGTGCAGGCCACCGGCCTCGTCCGGATCGCGCGCAGGCTGGAAATGGGCCGCGCCGAGCTGTCCAATTTCCCGATATCCTTTGCCGACAGCCCGACATTTGCCGCAATGGGGCTGGATGCCGAACCCGCCTTGATCCTGGGTATGAGCGAATTGCGCCTGTTCGACCGGGTCGCCATCGATTTCGCCAGCCGCCGCGTGCTGTTCGACCTGCCCGATTCAGCAAGGCTCCCCTCGCGCGACCATTTCACCACCTTTGGCATGTGACAGGCTTTATTTGTTGCCGCCCGGCCCGCCAGCCCCCAATTGATGGGCCATGGCGGGCAGAAGCGAACATGAAGACGAGCTGATCGAACAGGCCGGATGGGCAACCGTCCGACGGTTCCTGCCATACCTATGGCCGAAGAACAGGCCGGACCTGCGCTGGCGCATCGCAATCGCTGCACTGTTCGTGATCGCTGCCAAGGTGATCGTGCTCACCGTCCCCTTTGCCTATGCCCGCGCGGTCGATGCCATGGCAGAGGAAGGCGGCGACGAGGCGCTGTGGGTCGCGCTGGGGCTGGTGCTTGCCTATGCCGCCGGGCGCTTTGCCACCACCTTCTTCGACCAGACGCGCAACATGGTGTTCAACCGCGTGGGGCAGGACGCGGTGCGCGATCTGTCGGAAGATGTGTTCGAGCGATTGCACCAGCTTTCGCTGCGCTTCCACCTCTCGCGCCGCACGGGTGAGCTGACCCGGGTGATCGAACGCGGCACGAAGTCGATCAGCAACATGATCTATTTCCTGCTGTTCAACATACTGCCCACGATCATCGAACTGGTGGTGGTGGCGGTGATCTTCTACACGCTGTTCGGCTGGGAGATCGTGGCCGCAACCGCTGTCACCATTTTCGCCTTCATCCGCATCACCCAGATGATTACCGAGTGGCGCACCCGCCTGCGCGCGCAGATGAACCGGCTGGACGGGCAGGCCATGTCGCGCGCGGTGGATTCGCTGCTCAACTATGAAACGGTGAAATATTTCGGCGCGGAACGCCGCGAGAAGAACCGCTTCGCCAGCGCCACCAATGACTATGCCGAAGCCGCGATCCGCACGGACAATTCGCTGGCCATGCTCAACATCGTGCAGGCCTTCATCCTGCAACTGATGATGGGCGGGGCGATGGCGTGGACCGTGTGGGGCTGGAGCCAGGGCCGCCTGTCCGTGGGTGATCTGGTGCTGGTGAACACATATTTGCAGCAGCTGTTCCGCCCGCTCGACATGCTCGGCTGGGTCTATCGCACGATCCGGCAGGGGCTGGTCGACATGGCGGAAATGTTCCGCCTGATCGACACCAATGTCGAGGTTGAGGACAAGCCCGGCGCGCCTGCGCTGGTGGTGGGTCGCCCCACCCTCGTCTTCGACGATGTCCATTTCGGCTATGACCCTGAGCGCAAGATCCTGCACGGCCTGAGCTTCGAAGTGCCCGCAGGTGGCAAGGTGGCGCTGGTCGGCCCGTCCGGCGCGGGCAAGTCCACCATCGGGCGGCTGCTGTTCCGCTTCTACGATCCGTGGCAGGGCCGCATCTTGATCGACGGGCAGGATATCTCCGAGGTCACGCAGGACAGCTTGCGCGCGCATATCGGCATCGTCCCGCAGGACAGCGTGCTGTTCAACGACACCATCGGCTACAACATCGCCTATGGCCGCGAGGATGCGGACGAGGCCGCGATTATCCAGGCGGCGCGTGACGCGGCGATCTGGCCCTTTATCGAAAGCTTGCCGCAGCAGCTCGGAACAGAAGTGGGCGAGCGCGGCCTCAAGCTGTCAGGCGGCGAGAAACAGCGCGTGGCCATTGCCCGCACGCTCCTCAAGAACCCGCCCATCGTGCTGCTCGACGAGGCGACCAGCGCGCTTGATACGCGGACCGAGCAGGACATCCTCTCCACCCTCAAGCGCGTATCCGAAGGACGCACCACCATCTCCATCGCGCACCGCCTGTCGACGATTGCCGACAGCGATTTGATCCACGTCATTCAGGACGGGCGGATTTGCGAGCAGGGTAATCATACGCAGTTGCTGCGCCATGACGGGCTTTACGCCGAGATGTGGAACAGGCAATTGAATGAAGAGGCGGAATTCGAAGACGCCGCCGAATAGGAAGGACCTGCCCGATGCGCCGCCATGTTGCCCCTGCCCTTTCGATCCTCGCGATTGCCCTTGCAGCTTGCACAGCGCAATCGGGCGATGCCGAAGCCGTCGCCAGCAACACTACGCCCGCAGGCCCGCTCTATGTGCGCCACGCCATGCAGGCCGAAGTGAACCCTGCCATCGTCGGCATCTGGAATGTGACCAACAACATCTTCACTGACGCGGGCGAGCAGGACCCCTCGCTGATCACCGACGAACAATGGGCGAGCCTTGCCGAGAACGCAGGCAAGCTTGCCGCTTCGGGTGAGCGCATGGCAGCGGCGGGCGATATTCGCGCGGCGGCACCCGGCAACATGGCCACCGGCGAATATGAAGTGCCGATGGCCGATGTGCAGAGCTTCATCAGCGCAGACCCGCAAGGATTCCGCGACATGTCCGCCAGCTTTGCCGCGCTCGCCCGCAATCTGGAGGTTGCGGCCATGGCAAAGGATGGCGCGACCACGCTCGACCTCGTGGCGCAGATGGATACCGAATGCACGGTATGCCACGCGCAGTTCTGGTACGCCGAAGCGCAATAGCTTTTGAGTAATTCAGCTGCGCTGAATTGGTTCGGCACCGGCCCACTCCCCCTCCCGGCCACCCATGAGAGTATCCTGCTGGGTGGCCGGGAGGGGGAGTGGGCTGGCGATGCTTACACGCAAGTGGAGTGAGAACTAGCGCAGCGATGCGCTCGACAAGTCGAGTTCGTCCATGCTGATCACTTCCACATCCGGGCGGATGGCGCGCAGTTCGTCGATAAAGGCCTCTGCCTTGCCGACGATCACGATCGAGGTCTGCTCCGGATCGAAATAGCGCGCCGCTGCGGCTGATGCTGCCTCGGCACTTACCGCATCGAGCCTCTCCGCGTAACGGTCAGCCTCTGCCGGATCGATGCCCAGCGCCACGAAATTGGCGACTGTCCCGGCATACCCAGCCGAGCTTTCCATCGCGCGGGCATTGCCGCCGGTCAGGTAAAGGCGGCGGCGCGCGAGGTGATCTTCGTCAAGCGGCTCGCTGCCGATGCGGGCGAATTCGCCGAGCATGACTTCGACAACTTCATCCACTGTCTCGTGTGCGGTCTGCGCACTGGCGCCCATCAGCGGGTCGTCCGCCAGCGAGCCGAGGCCCGAGTAGGCTCCGTAGGACAGGCTGCGCTTGGTGCGGATTTCCTCGAACAAGCGCCCGCTCGATCCGCCACCGAGCACGGCATTGGCCAGATCGAGCGGGTAATATTGCGGATCATCGAGTTCCGGCCCGCGTCCGAACAGGTAAACGGCCGATTGCCCGACATCGGGATTGTCGATCACCACGGTGCGCGTCGGCAAAGGCGTGCCGGCCGGGGCTTCAGGTGCAACAGGAGCGGGCTCGTCAACCTGCCAGTCACCCAGCAGGTTCTCGGTGAGGGCAAAGCCATCTTCAGGCGAAATGCCGCCGGTGATGATCACCTGCATCGCCCCCGGGTGCCAATATGTGCGGCGGTGATCGATCAGGTCCTCGCGCGTGATCGCGGCGATGCTTTCGGGCAAGCCGACGGTCTGCCCGCCATAGGGAGCATCGCCATAAAGCAGCGGACGCCGCGCCATCGAGGCGAGCGAGCCCGGATCGCTCATCGCTGCGCCAAGGCTGTCGATCGTGCGGCTGCGTTCGCGCTCGACCTCGTCTGCCGGATAGCTGGCGTTGCGCAACATGTCCGCCAGCACCGCGCCAGCTTCATGGAGGTTCTGCGTCGGCGCGGTCAGGGTGATGGTCGAGCCGTCGCTGCGCGCCGAAGCGCCCAGCGTCGCGCCGAGGCTTTCGAGCCTGGCAGCGATCGCTTCCGCGCTCATCGTCTCTGTGCCCTTGTTGGCGAGGGTGGCGGCCATGTTGGCGATACCCGCCTTTTCGCGCGGGTCGCTGGCGCTGCCGCCGGGGACCAGCACGGTGAGCGTGGCCACCGGCACATTTCCGGTTTGTGCTGCGAGCACCTCAATGCCGTTGCCGAGCGTGTGGCGGACCAGTTCAGGCGTTGTCACTTCCGGCCTTACGCCGGGAGCGGGCGGTTCCAGCCGAACGCCTTCCGGCAAGACTTCGCGCGGCGCGCCCACAGCTTCGGGCAGAGTGCGGAAGGTCGGCATCGGCACCGGGTTGGCATAGCTCGCCGGATCAGGCTCGCCGCGCTCATAGGTCAGGTCCACCCGCGCTTCAGGGGCAAGCCATTCGTTGGCGACGCGCAGGATATCCTCCGGTGTTACCGCCGCAATCCGCTGCAACCGCACATCCGCCATCTGCGGATCGCCGCTGAGGACAAGATATTCGCCGATTTCGAAGGCCCGCCCGCGCGCAGTCTCGCGGCGGCGCAGGGCCGATCCGATAATCTCGTTCTTCGCTTCGGCCAGCTCTGCTGCGGTGACAGGCTCGGTGCGGATACGTTCGGCTTCGGCATCCAGCGCCGCCTTGACCGAGGGAAGGTCACCATTGGGGCTGGCAAGGCCGAACCACGCGATGCGGCTTGCCTCCTCTGACCAGTCCACCGCCATCTCCGCCTGCACCGCAAGGCCGGTGCGGATCAGCGCGGAGTTGAAGCGGCTGTTCTCGCCGCGATTGAGGATGGCAAGAAGCACTTCGAGCACCGCCACATCGGGATCGGCTGCGCCCGGCCCTTGCCACAGGCTTCCGGTGGCAGGCAGCGGCACATTGGGGCCATAGGAAGCGACTGTGCGCGGCTCTGTACGCTTTGTGTCCCGCTCGGTGATCGTCACGTCGACCGGGTTTTCGCGCGGCGGGATATCCGCGAAATAGCGGTCCACCAGCGCGCGCAGCTCGTCCATCTCGAAATTGCCGGCCACGATCAGGGTCGCCGTGTCAGGCCCGTAATATGCCTGGTGGAAGGCGCGGGCATCATCGAGCGTGGCGGCATCAAGGTCCTCCAGCGAACCGATGCTGGGGCGGCGATGCGGCAGCGTGTCGTAGGTGTTTTCCGGCAGCACGAAGCGCGAGAACCGGCCATAGGGCGGCGCAAGGACGCGGGTGCGCAGTTCTTCCTTCACCACGTCGCGTTCGCTGTCGAACACGTGGTCATCGATCACCGGGAAGGCCATGCGCTCGCGGTGGGTCCAGAGCATGGTCTCGAGATATTCTGCCGGTACCTGCTCGTAATAATTGGTGCGATCGACGCTGTTCGAGGCATTGCGCGTGCCGCCGATATCCGCCGTCAGCCCGTAGATCATGTTGTAAGGCATGTTCACCGACTTGCTGCTGCGGATATGTTCGAACAGGTGCGCAAAACCGCTGCGCCCTTCGGGATCGAGCTTCGCGCAGGGGCAAGAAAATGCCCCCTGACACTTGCCCTTTGGGCGGCATCCATGTTTAGGGGCCGCAGATTTTTTCGCTGCACCGCACAATCGCAGCGCCCATCCATGGATCAAAGCCTATGTTCGATACCGCCGCGCTGAAGCGTGACTGGCTGGCAAACCCGCGCAAGGACATCCTTGCCGGCATCGTCGTTGCCCTTGCCCTCATCCCCGAAGCGATCGGCTTTTCGATCATCGCCGGGGTAGACCCGCGCGTGGGCCTTTATGCCTCGATCTGTATTGCCATGGTCATCGCCTTTACCGGCGGGCGGCCCGGCATGATTAGCGCCGCCACGGCGGCTGTGGCCGTGGTGGTGGTGCCGCTGGTGCGCGATCACGGGGTGGAATACCTCTTCGCCGCGACGATCCTGATGGGCATATTCCAGGCGATCGCCGCCGTGCTGCGGCTAGACCTGCTGATGCAGTTTGTTTCGCGATCGGTCATCACCGGTTTCGTCAACGCGCTGGCGATCCTCATTTTCATAGCGCA
>JAUIJI010000107.1 GCA_030431435.1 Alphaproteobacteria bacterium
ACACCGGCGTATTTAGGGTGCATGCGAGGCCTTGGCAAGCCTCGCGAAATTCGCGCTCGTTTGCAGGGCTGGTTACAGATGCAACATAGGGGCTAGGCAGAAGGGCAGCGCGCCGATAGCCTGCCATGTTTGACGGGAACACAATCGGGGGGTCGCTATCTTGGCACCGGAACAACAGTCGCAAACTTTCCTGGACCAGGTCACCAATGTCTCGGACTTCATCTGGGCGGGCCTGTGGAACGGACAGGAAGTGCTGCCCTTCCCGCCGATGGTGATCATCCTGTTCGGCATCGGCATGTGGATCATGGTGGGGCTGAAGTTCTATCCGATCCGCAACCTGGGCAGCGCCTTTGCCGGCCTGTTCAAGGGCCGCAAGAGTTCCGGCGCTGGCGAGATCAGCCCCTTTGCCGCGCTCTCCACCGCGCTTTCCGGGCAAGTCGGCACCGGCAATCTGGCGGGCGTGGCGACGGCGCTGGCGCTGGGCGGACCGGGTGCGATCTTCTGGATGTGGATCACCGCCCTGATCGGCATGGCCCTGGCCTTTGCCGAAGGCTCGCTGGCGATCCGCTATCGTGAAAAGACGTCTGACGGCACCTATCGCGGCGGCCCGATGAGCTACATCATGATCGGCCTTGGCCCCAAATACACATGGCTGGCGCTGGTCTTCTGTATCGGCACGCTGTTTTCCGCGCTGGTGACGGGCAATGCCATCCAGTCCAATGCGGTGGCAGACGGGCTGAACGAGCTGTTCGGCATCGAGGAATGGATCGGCGGTATTATCGTGGCCGTTGCCGTTTTCGTGGTCATCATCGGCGGCATCAAGTCGATCGGCAATGTCGCGGAAAAGATCATCCCCTTCATGGCCGGGACCTATATCGTGATGGCACTGATCGCGATCCTGCTGGATATCCAGGACATCCCGGAAACCTTTGCCCGCATCTTCCATGGCGCGTTCAACCCGCAGGCCGCGACAGGCGGCTTCGTGGGCGCGGCGATCATCATCGCCATCCGCGCAGGTGTGGCGCGCGGCCTGTTTTCGAATGAGGCTGGCCAGGGTTCGACCCCTATCGCGCACGCCGTGGCGCAGACCGACGATCCCGAGCAGCAGGGCCGCATGGCCATGCTCGGCACTTTCATCGATACCATCGTGATCTGCACCATGACCGCGCTGGTGATCCTGACGGTGGAGGGCGAATTCACCGGCGGCGGGCAACCGGTGCTGCATGCATGGCAATCGGACCTGACCGGCTTTGCCATGACCAGCGGCGCTTTTGCGGCAGCCTTCCCGCTCGATATCGCCAGCGTTCCCATCGGCACGCTGATCGCTTCGCTGGCGCTGATCCTGTTCGTGTTCACCACGCTGCTGACGTGGTCCTATTACGGCGAGCGGGCGATCACCTTCATCTATGACCGCGTGCCGGGATCTACCCGTGGCGGCGAGAAGGTGCTGCACATCATCTGGCGGGTGATCTGGTGCGTGGCGATCTTCATCGGCGCGAGTCGCCCGTCGGAAGAAGTCTGGCGGCTGGGCGATATCTCCAACGCGGCGATGGCGCTGCCCAACCTGCTGGCGCTCGCGCTGCTCTCAGGCGTGGTGTTCAAGCTCGCCAAGGGTGACCGCAATGCCGGCAAGGACCATCTCGCCGATACGCCGGAAGAACCCGAGGAATATTGAGGAAGGAGAATCCTGGCTGACGTTCGGCGAAAGCCGAACCAAAGCGCGACCGCGCGCCCGCAGCGATGACGCCGAAAGGCGTCAGGAAGCAAGGATAGCCAAGTGAGCGGATGCGAACGCCGGCGCTTGAGGCCAGAAAAAATGGCAGGGGTGACAGGATTCGAACCCGTGGCCCTCGGTTTTGGAGACCGATGCTCTACCAACTGAGCTACACCCCTGCAGCGGAACGGCCCTCTATAGCGCCTTGATCGCATTGGCAAGCGACGAAGGTTGGTGATGGTGTTACAAGGGCCAGATGCACGCCCCGATCCCCCAGATCCTGCCTGTCGAAATGCTGCTGCTCGCTTATCGCAGCGGCGTGTTTCCGATGGCCGATTCGCGACAGGACGAGGATATCTTCTGGGTCGAACCGCGCGAAAGGGCGATCATCCCGCTTGATGGCTTCCACCTCTCGCGCTCGCTTGCCAAGGTCGTGAAACAGGACCGCTATACCGTTACCTGCAACCGCGATTTTGCCGCTGTGATCGCCGCTTGCGCAGCGCCGCGCGCCGACCATCCCGACACCTGGATCAACCCGCGGATCGAGGCGAGCTACAACGCGCTGCACATGGCGGGGCATGCCCATTCCATCGAGTGCTGGCGAGAAGAGGAACTGGTTGGCGGCCTCTACGGCGTCAGCTTCGATCGGGTGTTTTGCGGCGAAAGCATGTTCAGCCGTGCAGACAACGCCAGCAAGGTGGCTCTGGCCTGGCTGGTGTCGCTTATGCGGCTGGCAGGATACAGGCTGCTCGATTGCCAGTTCATCACTGACCATCTCGAATCGCTGGGCGCGCGAACGGTCACGCGCGACCAATATGCCGTACTTCTCACGGATGCTTGCGGCGATGGGTTTGCGGCAGACCTGCCCGCTGCCTATTCCGAACTGCTGGAAGCAACGGGCTCCTCTTCACCCGGGAAGCTCATCGCGCAATCCTTCACCCAGACATCGTAAATCGGGTGTTCCACCACGTTCACGGCAGGCGCTTCCTTGTACAGCCAGCCGGAGAACACGCGGTTCCATTGCGGGTCGGAATCGGCATCGGCACGTTCCTGCACCAGCAATTGCACGAAAGCACCGGTCAGCGGCGGGGTTTCCCAGGGCGCGGTTCTCTCGCAGCTGGACAGGCGGATGATAACATCATCGATCCGCTGCTGTTCGCCCGGGCGAATCTCGATATCCTGCGAGATGTTGTTGCGCTTGTTGATGAGGCCAAGCGTGGCCACGCGTTCTTCGAGTGGAGTGCCCAGGCTGTCGTCCACCTCGACAAGCGGCGGGGTATCGCCAGCCAGTTCTTCCGGAATCTCGGTATCGATCGCTTCGGGCTCGGGCGCATCGCCGCCGCAAGCCGCCAGTGCCAGCAGCGCAACAGGAACAGCGGCGAACCGCAGGTTCTTCACGCGTCGGGCGTCCAGGCTTCGTAATCGCCGGTGGCGCGCGCACGCTTGCCACCGCGTTCCAGCGCGCCGGCCGGGCGATAGGCGTTGGCCGTGCCGGTGGCATTGGGCGTATAGTCCGCTTCCCAGATGCGCGAGGGCGGCAAATGGCTTTCGGGCAGCTCGTCATAGGAGCCGTGCAGCCAGCCGTGCCATTCGGAAGGCACGCGGCTGGCATCATTGGCGCCATCATAGATGACCCAGCGCCGTTCCCGCTCGCCGCCCTTCACCTTCTTCGACCGGTAATATTTATTGCCCTGCGCATCGGTGCCGACATGCTCGCCCTTGCGCGCAGACCACAGGAGGGTGCCGATCGTGGCCCCTTCCCACCAGGTGAAGATCTTCATCAGGAAATTCATGACCGCGCGGTTAGTATATTTTGCGGGCTTGGAAAAGCCTCAACTCACCACTCCACCAGATCGCCTGCGGTGATCCCCAGTTCCGCCGTGCGCCCGCCGTTCAGTTCGAGCACTGCGCCTGCCGGCCCAACCGAACGCACCGATTCTTCGGAATAGGGCACGGTGTTCTCGGCAATGTTGAGGATGCGGCCATCCGGATCGATGAAGATGATGTCCAGCGGGATCACCGTATTGCGCATCCAGAAGCTGGCCATGCGAGGCTGCGGAAAAGGAAATATCATGCCTTCGTCCGCGCCCATGGAGGTGCGGAACATCAGGCCTTGTCGCTGATCGTCTCGCGTCGCTGCCACTTCCACGGTGAAGCTGTGTTCAGCGCCATCCTGGGTCGTGATGGTGAGCGGCACGAGTTCGAGGCCGGACTGCGGATGGACTGCTGGCGCGGCATCCTCTGTCGGGGCGGCTGTAGCTGTTGACCCCGCCTGCGTTGAACAGGCGGCGAGCGCCATCACGGCGGGCACGGTCCAGCATGCCAGCTTGCGCAGCGCGGAAAGGTCAATGATCACGCGAAATCATCCTCATCCAGTTCATGCGCCCATTCCTCGGCAGCATCGGTGGTGGCTGCATCGACCATTTTGCGCGCGCTGTCGAGATTGTGACCAGCCCTGAGCATCGCCGCCACCTGCTTTTCGCGCTTGTCCCGGTCAGGCGGCTCGATTCCGAAAGGGCCGAAACGCCGCTTTTTGGCCAAAGCCAGCGCGGCATGACGCAGCTCCGCTTCGGCAGGAGCGATATCCTCGCGGATGTTTGCCGAGATCCCGTCCTGTCCCAGTGCCTGCTCGACCCGTCGCTTGCCATATCCGCGGCGCATCAGGCTGGCGCTCTTCGAACGCGCAAAGCCTTCGTCATCGATATAGCCCAGTTCGACATAGCGGCTCACCAATGCGGCGATATCGGGCTGCGCCTCGGCGTTTTCGTCCCACCCCCGCTCGCGCAGCTTGCGCGCCAGATAGCGTTCGAGCTTGGCAGAGGATGTGGCATAGCGCGCGACATAGGCCAGCGCGAGATCGCGCAATTGGGTGGCTGTGAGTGGCTTTTTCGCCCTCTTGCCTTCCACTC
The DNA here is from genome assembly GCA_030431435.1 of Alphaproteobacteria bacterium. Lineage (GTDB taxonomy): Bacteria > Pseudomonadota > Alphaproteobacteria > Sphingomonadales > Sphingomonadaceae > Alteraurantiacibacter. Next base: position 4,624 of record JAUIJI010000107.1, read on the forward strand.
TGCCCTGTCTATAGCGCGCCATTGGCCTTATTCGTGCCACACTTCCTATCAAATGGGAAAGATTGACATGGGGTCGGTGCACAGCCGATACCCCTTTTTTGATTTCGGGAAGCGCCGCAGAAGCGCGCAGCATGAGGGTTGCCCTTACATCTATGACCGAGCTGACACCCACTCCCAACGATTGCGCCCTGCCCCGCATTCGTGCCGATTTTGCCACCTTCAATGATGCGGTGGACTATGCCGCGCGCAGCGAAAAGGGGCTGAATTTCCACGATATGCGCGGCGAGCTGGAACTCGTCTATCCCTATTCGCAGATGCGCGAAGACGCCATCGCCATGGCATATCGCCTGATCGATGCGGGCGTTCAAAAGGCGGACAGGGTCGCGCTGATTGCAGAGACCGGCCCAGACTTTGCGGCGCTGTTCTGTGCCTGCACCTATGTCGGCGCATGGCCCGTCCCCTTGCCGCTGCCCACCACATTTGGCGGCAAGGAAAGCTATATCGACCAGCTTTCTGTGCAATTGCAGAGCTCCGATCCGAAAATGCTGATCTATCCGCCGGAAATTGTCGACATGGCCAGCGCGGCGGCAGAGCGGCAGGGTTGCGAGGGCATTTCATGGGATGTGCTGGGCGAGCGTCCGGCTCCCGCAGTGGACCTGCCCAAGGCTGATCCGGAAGACATCTGCTATCTCCAGTATTCAAGCGGATCGACCCGCTTTCCGCAGGGCGTTGCGGTGACGCACAAGGCGCTGCTCCACAATCTCTATGGCCACGCCGCCAGCATGGATATCGGCACCAATGACCGCGTGGCCAGCTGGCTGCCGTGGTATCATGACATGGGCCTTGTCGGCTGCTTCCTGTCGCTGATCGCCAACCAGGTTTCGGTCGATTACCTCAAGACAGAGCATTTCGCCCGCCGCCCGCTGGCATGGCTGGACCTGATCAGCCGCAACAAGGGCACCACGCTCAGCTATTCGCCCACCTTCGGCTATGACATCTGCGCCCGTCGCGTTTCCAGCCAGACCAACGTGGCCGAACGCTTCGATCTGTCGCGCTGGCGGCTAGCGGGCAATGGTGCGGACATGATCCGCCCGGACGTGATGCAGAACTTCGTCAATGCCTTTGCTGCAGCCGGTTTCAAGGCAAACGCCTTTACCCCATCATACGGCCTTGCCGAGGCAACGCTGGCTGTCACCGTCATGCCGCCGGGTGAAGGCATCCGCGTGGAGCTGGTGGAAGAAGAGCGCCTGTCCGGCACCCGCCGCGACCTGTCCCGCCCGGCCCGCTATCGCGCCATCGTCAATTGCGGCAAGCCATTGCCCGACATGGACGTGGAAATTCGCGGCGAGAAGGGCGAGGTGAAGTCCGAACACCAGATCGGCAAGGTCTGGTGCCGCGGCCCCAGCGTAATGCACTCCTATTTCCGCAACCAGGAAGCGACGGACGAGTGCCTCGTGGATGGCTGGCTGGATACCGGTGACATGGGCTATGTCGATGCCGAGAACTACCTGTTCATCGTCGGCCGCGCCAAGGACATGATCATCATCAACGGCAAGAACCACTGGCCGCAGGATATCGAATGGGCGGTGGAACAGCTGCCCGGCTTCAACCACGGCGACATCGCCGCCTTCGCCATCGAGACCGAGAATGGCGAGGAAGCCCCTGCCGTGCTGGTGCACTGCCGCGTGACCGATCCCGATGAGCGGGTGAAACTGCGCAACGATATCGCCGACAAGGTCCGCGCCGTCACCGGCATGAACTGCGTCGTCGAACTGGTGCCGCCGCGCACCCTGCCGCGCACCAGCTCGGGCAAGTTGAGCCGCGCCAAGGCGAAGAAGCTCTACCTTTCAGGCGAAATCGAACCGATCCAGCTGGCGGCCTGATTAGCGCACCAGCACCGCGCCGATCAGCACCAGCAGCGCAAGCAGGGCCACGCCCCACACGAGCGTGCGGACCATGGGAATGCCTGCCCAGTAGAGCGGCAGGTAGACCACCCGTGCACCGAACCAGGCCCATGCGGCGATGGCGGTGATGTCGCTGGACTTGCCGGTGATTTCCACCGCAAGCAGCGCGACGATGGCGACCGGGTATGTCTCGAGGAAATTGCCACGCGCACGGTCCAGCCTTCCCGCTATCGGGTTGAGCGGCGGCAGGTCCTCGTCCCGCGCGCCGGTGTTCCATTCCACCCCGTACTGCTTGGTCTTGTAGCGGATCGCCAGCATCACATGGGCGAGCAGCAGCAGCGTGGACAGGACAAGGACGAGAAGTTCGCTCGACATGGCTATTGGGTCTCCGTGCTCCATGCTAGCGTGACCGTGTCATAGCCGGCGCGGCCCGGCTCTGCTTCCACGGTAATTCCCCGTTCGGCGAAGGCAAGGCGCACAGCCTCTACCGCATCGGCCCGGCCCGAAATGCGCACGGGCAGCCCCACGCGCTGGATAGCCCATTCAGCCAGACCCAGCGATTCCTGGCCGGCCGTGGAGATTTCCTCATCGGTAAAGGATATTTGCGGCAGGGCGCGCAACGGTGGGGTCAGGCGGATATCCCACCCCTCTCCGGCAACAGCTTCCACCCTTCGTTCCAGTTCGGCATAGGCGGCCAGCGTGGCACCGGGCAGCGGGCTTGCCACCACCGTCGCACGGCGGCGCTCGCGATCCACGGTGACGTCATCTGGCGAGACGCCCGCCACAAGCGCCAGTCTTTCGGCAAGTGCCTCTGCCGCCTCTCGATCGGCCTCCTGGCTGGCGATCACGGCAGAAAGCTGCGCCTGTTCGGCAGCCTGTGCACTGGTGCCGACGCGGTACTGGTTGATCGAAACTTCCACCGGCTCTCCCAGTGTGCGGCTCATGGCGCGCGCGGTTATGCGTTCGGCATCGCTTTCCAGCTGCGGGGTGAGGACAGTGGCGGACACCTGGATCGGGTCGGACTTGAAGTCCGTCTCGATCTGCGAAAGGCGGGCGCGGCTGTCAAAGGCGTCAAGCACTGCGGAATTGATCTGGCGGGTGGCGTTGGCTTCCCATGCGATCTGCCGAAGCGAAATGCCCAGCGGGATCGCCAGCGCCACGAAGCTCGCGACGATCACGAAGGTCTGCAAGGCCGTCTGCCGTTCGGACAGGCTTGTGCGGAAACCATACAGCCGCGCCATCACCGCAGCAGTGAGCGCAATCGTCATCAGGTTCGTAACGAAGAGCATCAGCGCGCCGGAGAACACCGTCCAGTTGAAGGTGGCGAGGCCGAAGCCCACCACCGCCAGCGGCGGCATCAAGGCCGTGGCAATCGCCACGCCGACAATCGTCCCCTCGCGCCCGCGGATCATCGCATAGGCACCGGCAACGGCGGAGAAGAGCGCCACAAGCAGATCGAACAGATTGGGCTGGGTGCGTGCGGCGATCTCGCTGGTCACGGTCTGCAGCGGCGACATGAACACCACCAGTGCGCAGAACATCACCGCAAACAGCGTGCCGATCGCCAGCGAGCGGGCAGATTGCTTCATCCATTTGAAGTCGCCGATCGCAAGGCTGAAGCCCAGCCCCATAATCGGGTCCATCAGCGGCGAGAGCAGCATGGCGCCGATCACGACCGCAGGCGAAGACAGCAGCAGGCCGAGAATCGCGATGCCCGCCGACATGCTGATCATCAGCAAATAACGCGAACTGACCTCGCATTCGGCGCGGCGCTTGGCGATAACCGCCGCCTGGTCCACCGTTGCCATGACTGACATGCGCCACCAGCGCCGCCAGGTCTCCAGCACATTGCCGAAACTGTAATTTCCCGCCGCTGCAGGAGGTTCACTTGCCATTGATATTCGCCTCACGATCCAAAGCGCGGTATATTGCCCTGTAAACCGGGTGTCACATGAAAACCGGAATGCTTGAAATACGTGTCTTGCATTCCTAATACAGTTATCACCTGTTCAACGAGGGATTTGAGGGAATGGCGACCAGCAACGAAACCACGACCAAGGTTGAAACCGACCTGGAGCTTACGCCTCCCGATCCGGTGCCTGCCGTTTCGGCAGAAAAGGCCATCGGCCTTGTCCCCGTCACCGAAGAGAAGAAGTCGGCGCTCGACAAGAAGGTGGACGGCTTCGTCGATGAGCTTGTGTCGCTTGATGCCAAGTCGCCCGACTTCGGCCAGAAGGTGGACCAGATCACCAATATGGGCCGCAAGGAAATCATGGCGGCAGCCGGCATGTCCAACCGCTTCCTTGATCGTCCGGTGCGCGCGATGGACCAGGAAACCGGCGTGGGCGCGGACCTTTCCGAGCTGCGCCGCACGGTGGAAGACCTCGATCCCGGCCGCCGCGGTAAGATGACGCCGCGCAAGCTGTTCGGCATCATCCCCTTCGGCAACAAGCTGAAGAACTATTTTGACAGCTACACCTCTGCCCAGGGTCATATCCAGGCGATCCTCGCCCGCCTTGCCAGCGGCAAGGACGAGTTGCTGATGGACAATGCCGCCATCGATGTGGAGCGCCAGAAGCTGTGGGAAGCCATGGGCAATCTGGAGCAGATGATCCATATCGCCGGCACGCTGGACGAGCGGCTGGAGGACAAGGCTGCCGAACTCGACGCCAGCGATCCGGAAAAGGCCAAGGCGATCCGCGAAACCGCGCTGTTCTATGTCCGCCAGCGCAAACAGGACCTGCTCACGCAGATGGCGGTCTCGGTGCAGGGCTACCTCGCGCTGGACCTTGTGAAGAAGAACAATGTCGAGCTGGTGAAGGGCGTCGACCGCGCCAGCACCACCACTGTGGGCGCGCTGCGCACTGCGGTAACGGTGGCGCAGGCGATGACCAACCAGAAGCTGGTGCTGGGCCAGATCACCGCGCTCAACGAAACCACCGCCGGGATCATCGATTCCACCGGCCAGCTGCTGCGCGAAAACACCGCGCAGATCCATGAGCAAGCCGCGTCCAGCACCATCCCGATGGAGACACTGCAGCGCGCCTTCCAGAACATCTACGACACGATGGATGAGGTCGACAGCTTCAAGCTGCGCGCGCTCGAATCCATGAAGCAGACGGTCAACACGCTATCCGACGAGGTCGAGAAGTCGAAGGGCTACATCGCCCGCGCCGAAGGCCAGGCACAGGCTGCGAAGGAAGTGTCGAACCAGAATTCGCTCCTGAGCCTCGATAGCTGATGGCCAGTGACCTCACCAGGCAAAGCGAACGGCTGATACAGGAGGGCCGGTCACTGGTGCGCGACAACCAGAACGGTGGCCGCCACCGGATGGAAGGCGTGGCCGAAGGTTCACGCAAGCTCAGGCGCAAGCACCTGGCGAAGAAGCTCAGGAATATCGCGCTGGCCGTGGTCGGCATTCTTGTTGCGGCATCGGTTGCAGGCGTCATTATCGACGGAATCGGCTTTGTCGGGGTGATGGTCACGTTCATCGCGCTGATGGCGGCCATCGGCTTCTTCGCCACGCGCAAGATCAACGTGCCCACCCGCGACACGCTCAGCCGGACGCAGGATGCCCGCCAGCTGGTCGCCCGCACCGAGTTGTGGCTGGAAAGCCAGCGGCCTGCCCTGCCCCCGCCCGCCGTGCGGCTGGTGGAGGATATCGGCCTGCAACTCGACAGCCTCGGCGCGCAGCTGGAGCATGTCGATCCCGCGCATCCCGCCGCTGGCGAAACGCGCAAGCTGGTGGGCGAAGTGCTGCCCGAGATGATCGACAGCTATCGCAAGATCCCCGATCACCTGCGCCGCGAGGAACGCGCCGGGTCAACCCCGGACAAGCAGCTGGTCGAAAGCCTCGGCAAGATCAGCAGGGAAATCGATCACGTCACGCGCCAGCTGGCCGAAGGTTCGCTGGACGATCTCGCGATCCGCACGCGCTATCTCGATTACAAATATGGCGATGCCGAAGGGCTTCCGCCACCAGACAAGAGCTAGGAAGAGGATAATATGGAAGTCGCCATTCCGCATGATCTGGGCCGCGAGGAAGTGCGCCGCCGCCTGAAGAGCAACAGCCATACCATCGCCGATGCCGTGCCCGGCGGCATGGCCGAAGTCGTTACCGACTGGCCGAGCGAGGACCGCATGACCATGGCGATCAAGGCCATGGGGCAGGACCTCAACGGCCATATCGACATTGCCGATAACCAGGTGGTGTTCGTGGTGGAACTGCCTGCCGCGCTCGGCTTCATCAAGCCGATGGTGGAAGGCGCAATCCGCCAGCAGGGCGAGCGCCTTGTCGCTCCCCCGCGCGAGGACAACCGCCCGCCCGAATAGGTCCTGGCCCTAGAGCTTGCGTTCGATTTCGAGATAGCTGCGCGGAATACGCAGCGCCGCTGCCGCTTCGCGCGTTTCCTTGAGAAACAGCAAGAGCGCGGCCATCAGCAAGGCGATGGCCACGATGAACACCCCTGCCGCAACGGGGTTGAGGCCAAGGTGCGCGAACTCCTCGAGAAACAAGAGCGCCACCGTGGTGCCGATGCACACGCCTGACATCACCAGCAGCAGGATCGCCCGGTTGAGCAGCACCAGCCGCGCATCCGCCATGCGCATCTCGCGCACCACCGCATCGTGCTCGTCACCTTC
>JAUIJI010000108.1 GCA_030431435.1 Alphaproteobacteria bacterium
CATCATCGTCGCGATCATGATCCTCGGCGGATATTTGCGGAACCGTCACGGTTCCGACCGTGACCCTGCGCAGTGGCAGGGCGATCCGCAGGGCAAGTCCCCGCGCGAACTGGAAATGGAAGCCGAGCTGGAAGAACTGCGCGAGCGGGTGAAAGTGCTCGAACGCATTGCCACAGACGAAAACGACACTACGCGCCTGTCGGCCGAAATCGACAAGCTGCGCGACGAATAGGAAAGGACGTGACATGATGAGCGAACAATTGCTGATTGCCACCTGTTCGCTGCTTGGCCTTGTTGTGCTGGCCATGGCAGCCCTGAAAGGCTGGCAGGGATGGCTGGAACTGAAGGAACGCGAGCTGGCGCTCCATACCTCGCGCCGCGCGCCCGAAATCGAAGGCGGCGCATCCGAAGGTGCCGCGCGGATCGAGATTTCCGACCTCAAGGAACGCATCCGCAAGCTGGAAGCGATTGCCAGCGGGGTGGATTTGTAAGCTGGCATCGCTACATGCGCACTGTTCCCCAGGGTTCGTCATTGCGAGGAGCGCAGCGACGAAGCAATCCAGGGGCGGAAGCGCGCAAGGCCCTGGATTGCTTCGCTCCGCTCGCAATGACGGGTTGATAGCCAGTTGCGATCCCTCGAAGACATCCTTGAAGAATACGAATTCCTCGAAGGCGATGAACGCTATCGCCTGCTGATCGAGCTTGGCCGCGAGCTGGAGGACATGCCCCAGCCGCTGAAGACAGACGCCACGCTGGTGCGCGGCTGTTCGGCGCAGGTCTGGGTCTATCCCACAGGCGAGGCGGACAAGCTGCACTTCATGGCAGACAGCAATGCCGCGATCACCAAGGGCATCGTGGCGCTGGTAATCTCCGCCGTGCAGGACAAGCCCGCTGCCGAAGTGGCGGAGATGGACGTGACAGGCGCCCTCGCCCCGTTCGATCTGAAAAACCAGCTGTCCAGCAACCGCACCCAAGGCGTGCCCAACATGATCGCGCTGGTGAAGGAACACGCCGCGCGCATCGCGCAAAGCTGACATGATCGCGCGGCCGCTATGGATGGCGGCTGGCCTGCTGTTCGTGGCCTTGGGAGCGGTGGGCGCATTCCTGCCGATCCTGCCGACCGTTCCTTTCCTGCTGCTCGCCTGCTTCTGCTTCGCGCGCGGCAATCCCGCATGGGAGCAGCGCCTGCTCGATCACCCGCGCTGGGGCCCGCCGCTATTGGAATGGAAGAGCCGCCGCGCGATTTCGCGCCGCGCCAAGATTTCCTCGCTGGTGGCCATGGGTGCAGGCGTGCTGATCACCGCGCTCACCGCAGGCTGGCCGTGGTGGCTGGTGGTGCTCGGGATCGTATCGATTACCGGCAGCTGGATCTGGACCAGAGCCGAATGATCACCCTTACTTCGGCGCGCTATCTCGAAAATAGATCTTGTCATCGACCATAACGAAATACGACTGATCGCCTGCGCGTCGGATATTGGAGAGAGCCTGCTTCCTGCACTCTGCACTTCGATTCACACGGAGTGCAACAAGCCGCCGCACTTCAGGGTCAGCAAAGAGCCGTTCAAACGCCTCGGGCAAGCTGTCTCCAAACTTCTCCCGCGTGTGTTTGACCAGTTCTATCCAGTCGCGATCAGAAAATTCATCACGCTCCATTCACATGTTCCGCCCGACCGGCTGCGCACTGTCCCGCACAACCGCAATCCCCGCTTCGCGCTGGGCCTTCAGTTCCGCCTTCAGCTTGGCCGGATCGCGCGCGAAGACGAAGCCGAAACTGACGCCGCCTTCCTTGCCGATGGTTGCATGGTGCAGCTTGTGCGCCTGCACCAGCCTTTTGGCATAGCCGCGCTTGGGCACCCATTTGAAATAGCGCTGGTGAACGAGGCCATCGTGGATCAGCGTGTAGATGATGCCGTAGATCAGGATACCGATGCCGATATAGGTCGCAGGCCACCATGCTGCATCGCCCATCACCAGCGGGCTGCCGATGGCGAACATGGAAATGCTCATCACCGCGCCGACGACGCCGTAGAGGTCGTTCTTCTCCAGCACATTGTCATGCGGTTCGTGATGGTCACGATGCCATGCCCAGCCCCAGCCATGCATGATGTATTTGTGGCTGGCCCACGCCACCCACTCCATCCACACCACGGTGGCGATGACGATCAATATGGCGAGCAGTGTGTCAGGCATGGCCCAGTCTATAATCCTGCACGACGCAGGACGCAAAGGTGATCAATCGCCCGTATGGGCCTTCTGCTTGCGCGGCAGGCCGAAATACTTCTCTGCCACTTCCCGGTCGATCCTTGCGGGTCGGTGCGTTTCACTGTCGATGCAGCACCACATGGACTGCACCTCTGCCAGCACATCCTCGCCGCGCTTGATCACTGTCTTGTAGAAGGAACGCGCACCGGCGATCTTTTCCAGCACCGTATCAGCCACCACGTCCGTGTCCTTGAGGAAGGCCGGGCGGCGGTAGGTAATCTCGTGCTTCAGCGCCACCCACAGATGCGCTGCCACCTGGTCCGGCGGGGCAACCTTCTGCCAATGGGCGAGGACCACGTCCTGCACCCAGCCGAGGTATCGGGAATTGTTCACATGGCCCATGAAGTCGATGTCTTCAGGGGCAATGGTGATCGGAATCGCATGGCGGTTAGCTGACATGGCTGTAAATTAGCAATTCTGCATGACAATTCCAAGTCCCGCATAGACGTATTTTGTCCGCAAAAAGAATTGCTGGCCCTCCCCGCATCTTGCCCCACCCCTTGCTGGGGTCTAACGGGAGCGCATCATGTCTTCCATACCGCGCACACTCTACGAAAAAATCTGGGATGCCCATGTCATCGAACAACGCGATGACGGCACCTGCCTGATCTTCATCGATCGTCACCTGGTGCACGAAGTCACCAGCCCGCAGGCCTTCGAGGCGCTGCGCATGGCCGGCCGCAAGGTGCGCCGCCCGGAGCTGACCCTGGCCGTGCCGGATCACAATTTGCCGACCACGCCGCGCGTCGATGCAGCGGGCAACCGTGTGCCGATCGCGGACGAACAGAGCCGCGGCCAGCTCGAAGCGCTCGAACGCAATGCGCCCGAATTCGGGGTGCAATATTTCGGCGCCACCGCCGCGCAGCAGGGCATCGTTCACGTGGTCGGCCCCGAACAGGGCTTCTCGCTGCCCGGCGCGACCATCGTCTGCGGTGACAGCCACACCGCCTGCCACGGCGGCATCGGCGCGCTCGCCTTCGGGATCGGCACCAGCGAGGTGGAGCATGTCCTCGCCACGCAGACGCTGCAATTGCGCAAGTCGAAGACCATGGAAGTACGCGTCGAGGGCGATCTTGGCCCCGGCGTGACCTCCAAGGATCTGATCATGCACATTATCGGCACCATCGGCACCGCCGGTGGCACCGGCCATGTGATCGAATACCGAGGCAAGGTGTTCGAGGATATGAGCGTCGAAGGCCGCCTGACCGTCTGCAACATGAGCATCGAGGGCGGCGCGCGCGCGGGCCTGATCGCGCCGGACGAGACGACCTTCCGCTACCTCAAGGGTCGCCCCTATGCACCCAAGGGCGCGGATTGGGACAAGGCGGTGGCTTACTGGAACACGCTGCACACCGATGATGGCGCGACGTTCGACAAGTCCGTCACCATCAACGCCGCAGAAGTGGAACCGACCGTGACATGGGGCACCAGCCCCGAAGACACGGTCGCCATCGGCGGCGTGGTTCCCGATCCGATGAGCTTTGCTGACCCATCGAAGCAGCGCGCCGCGCAGGCGAGCCTCGATTACATGGGCCTCACGCCGGGCATGCGCATGGACGAGATCGAGGTACAGAACATCTTCATCGGCAGCTGCACCAACAGCCGCATCGAGGACCTTCGCGCCGCTGCAGAAGTGCTGAAAGGCCGCACAATCCACCCCAACATCAAGTGGGGCATCATCGTGCCAGGCTCAGGCCTTGTGAAGATGCAGGCCGAAGCCGAGGGGCTGGACAAGGTGTTCACCGACGCAGGTCTCGAATGGCGCGAACCGGGCTGTTCGGCATGCCTCGGCATGAATCCGGACAAGGTGCCCGCTGGCGAACGCTCGGCCTCCACCAGCAACCGCAATTTCGTTGGCCGGCAGGGTCCGGGTGCGCGCACCCACCTCGTCAGCCCGGCCATGGCCGCAGCCGCTGCCGTAACCGGCAGGCTCACCGACGTGCGGAAATTGACGAATGAAGAGCCCGCGCTTGCCTAACGCCCTTCGAGGACCCAGATTGAAACCATGAGCGAAGACAAGAAAAAGCTGATTGCTGCCGGTGCCGCCATCGGTTCCGCTGCCGTTGCGGCCGCACTTCTCTATGCCAGCAAGCGCAAGAAGAAGAACGAGCCGGAACAGCTGGGTCCCATCCCGTCAGGCGAAAAGCCGGAGACCGATTGATGGAAAAGGTCAGCACCGTCGAAGGCCGCGCCTATCCCTTCGGCATGAAGAATGTCGACACCGACATCATCATCCCCGCGCACTTCCTGAAGACCGTGACCCGCGAGGGCCTGGGTGCGGGTGCTTTCGAGGCCTTGCGCAAGAATCCCGACAATGTGTTCGACAATCCCGCATATGCCGGATCGCCGATCATCGTGGCGGGTGACAATTTCGGTTGCGGTTCCAGCCGCGAACATGCCGCCTGGGCGCTGCTCGACATGGGCGTGAAGGCCGTGATCGCGCCGAGCTTTTCGGACATTTTCAGCGGCAATGCCTTCAAGAACGGCATCGTCACCGTGGCCTTGCCGCAGGACGCGATCGACCGGCTGATGGAAGTGGCCGAGACCGATCCCATCACCATCGACCTTGAAGCGCAGACGGTGACCACGCCGTTTCAGGACCGCTGGACCTTCGAGATCGATCCGTTCCGCAAATATTGCCTGACCGAAGGCCTCGACGAAGTTGGCCTGACCTTGCAAAGCGATAGCGCCATCCGCGCCTATGAAACGCGCCAGCGTGACGAACAGCCCTGGCTCGCCAGCGGCACGGGACTTGCCGCCTGACCTCTGCGCACATATTCTCAAGTTTGCCCCTATCGAAGGACACGCCATGACCGATTTCAAAGACCGTGAACGCGGCGAAGAAGCCAAGTTCGCAATGGACGAGCAGACCGCATTCAAGGTGGCCGCGCGCCGCAACCGCCTGCTGGGTGAATGGGCCGCTGGCTTGATGGAACTGACGCCTGAAGAAACCGAAGCCTACAAGAAGGCGGTGGTACAGGCCGATTTCGAGGAAGCCGGTGACGAAGACGTGATCCGCAAGGTGCTGGGTGACCTCACCTCTGCCGAAACGGATGTCGATGAAGCCACCGTGCGCGCCAAGCTGGAAGAGTGCGCCATCGAGGCGAGACGCCAGTTCATGAGCGAATCCTGAGCGCGATACGCGCCGGAAGGTAACACCGCATGCCCATGCCCGCTGCCGAAATCGAGGCCCTGATCAAGGCCGCGATCCCTGATGCAATTGTCGAGATCGAGGCGCTTGTCGACGATGGCGATCACTATCGCGCCACCGTCACCAGTGCTGCCTTCGCGGGCAAGCCGCGCGTGATGCAGCACAAGATGGTGTACGAAGCGCTGGGCGGGCGCATGGGCGGCGAACTTCACGCCTTGCAACTCAGCACAGCCGTTCCCAACTAGGCGGCGGATCAAAACAAACCGACTGGTGGGACCATGTCTGACGTAAATGAACGCATTTCCAAGATCGTGAACGAGAATGACGTCGTACTCTTCATGAAGGGCACGCCGCTTTTCCCGCAATGCGGTTTTTCCAGCCGTGCAGTGGCCATCCTTGACCATTGCAACGTCGCATTTGAATCAGTCGACGTGCTGCAGGACATGGACGTGCGCAGCGGCATCAAGGCCTATTCCGACTGGCCGACCATCCCCCAGCTTTACGTGAAGGGTGAATTCCTCGGTGGCAGCGACATCATGATGGAGATGTACGAGGCTGGCGAACTGCAGGCCTTCCTCGAGGAAAAGCAGGTCGCCAAGGCCAGCTGATTCTTGCGAACCCGTCTTTGCGGGTTCTACTCTTGCCCCTGAAACGCCGGGCGCTTGAGGCTATAGCGAACGGATGTGCAACCTCTACCGCATGAGCAAGAGCGCCAATGAGGTGGCGGATTTCTTCGCTGCCATTGCGCAGGACATGCGCGTTTCGCCCGGCAATGCCCCTGCCGAAATCTACCCCGGCTATCCGGGCTTGGTGCTCGCCGATGGTGAGTTGCAAAGCATGGCGTGGGGCTTCCCGCTGGCGCGCAAGGGCGCAAAGGGCCAGCCGCTGAAGCCCAGGCCAGTGAACAACGCCCGGTCAGACAAGCTTGGCAGTCCCTTCTGGTCCGCCAGTTTCCGCGACCGGCGCTGCCTCATCCCCGTCACACGCTTTGCCGAGGCCGAAGGGCCGCGCGGAAGCAAAACTCGTACATGGTTCTCGCTGCCCGATGCGCCGCTGATGGCCGTCGGCGGCTTCTGGCGCGATACTGCGGAATGGGGCGCGGCCTATACGATGGTGATGACCGATGCGAACCGCGAAGTCTCCAGCCTGCATGACCGGATGCCGGTGATCCTGTCGCCCGATGACTGGCAGACATGGCTGGGCGATGATCCGCAGGCTGCTTACGAGCTGTGCCAGCCCTATGCGGGCGACATGCTTGTGGAGCGCACAGACGATCCGTGGGTCGCGCGGCGCTGAGTTTCCGGTGATTTTTGGGAGAATGGTCTTCGGGGAGGCGGAGCCGGGAGACTTTGGGGATCCAGGGGTCGGCTCCGCCTCGTTCGAAGACCTCTAGGGTACGCCAATTACATTGCACGGCCCGTGCCAGTTTTGAGGATTCCAGTGTTTCTGCGGAACACGATGGTTGGCGAAACCTTAACGCGACCAGCGGCTGTAAAAATTCCTGACGCTTGTCGGCAAAGCCCTGCTCGATCGCCAGCCAGCCCACCTCGATAGCCACCATACTCGCCCGTCAACGCCGGCCTCTCGTATTGAAATTTGGCATTGCGCAAATTTCAAAATAATTTTGCGTCGTGATATTTTTCAAAATAATATTATTTAGCCATTTAAGTAAGTTGGTTGTTTTTATTATACGAGTGAATAAGAAAAAAATTCCATATTAACGCTCTTTATTTATTTCAAGTTTGATTTCGAAGTTCGTCGGATATAGCGTGCTGCGAATGGATTTTCTGGAAGATCGTACATTCGCCTTTGGTACCGCATTGTTGATTGGCCTGGCGCTGGCTTTCCTTCCCTGGGTACTTGTCTCAAGCGCAGGCTGGCGGGAATGGGACATTGCGAACGAGTGGATTGCACTCGCGCTGCACACCGGGCTTGGAGGCCTTCCCTATGCAATCCTCGCTTTTGCCGGAATCGATGACTGGCGGGTGTGGCTCGTTGGCATCGCCACGTCGGTGGTATTATGTGCGATGTGGTGGATGCTCGTGCTCAGCAGCAGGGATGAAGCCACTCTGACGATGACGTTGCTGATGCTGTTTTCGCCCGCAGTGGTCCTGCTCTTCACCTTGACCGCCCACAATCTGAGAACCTAGGTTCCCGTAGAGTTGACGCTTCCGCTGGAGAAAACGCTTCTCCGGCAGCAGAAGGAATGGCGCGCCCAGCAGGAGTCGAACCTGCGGCCTCAGGATTAGAAGTCCCGTGCTCTATCCAGCTGAGCTATGGGCGCGTGGGCTGCTCCATAGCGGGCTTTGCGGCTCGCGCAAATCGCGATACGCTGCCCGTCCATGAGCAATCCACCGCAGTCCGTCGAGACAGGCCACACAGCGCAAACCCGTTTCCGCTATTTCGACTTCGTGATGGTGGCATTCGTCACCATACTGCTGTTGTCCAACGTGATCGGGGCGGCAAAGGTTTCCTTTGTCACCCTCCCCGGTATCGGTGTGTGGGAATTCGGCGCAGGGATCCTGTTCTTCCCGATCTCCTACGTCATTGGCGACGTGCTGACTGAAGTCTACGGATATGAACGTGCCCGCCGGTGCATCTGGGCGGGCTTCGTGGCGCTCATCTTCATGGCGCTGATGGCCTTTGTCGTGGTTGCTCTGCCGCCTGCTGCCGGGTGGACCGGACAGGCAGCCTATGAACAGGTGTTCGGGCAGGTTCCGCGCATCGTGCTCGCCTCGATCATCGCCTTCTGGGCGGGCGAATTTGCCAATTCATATGTCATGGCGCGGATGAAGATCTGGACGAAAGGCAAGGCGCTGTGGAGCCGCACGATCGGATCGACCGTGGTCGGTCAAGGCGTGGACAGCGCGCTGTTCTACCCCATCGCCTTTCTTGGCGTGGCCGGCTGGAGCGTGGAACTGGTGGCCACGCTGGCGCTGACGCAATGGCTTTTGAAAACCGCGTGGGAAGCCCTTCTCACGCCGGTGACGTACCAGGTGGTGGGCTTCCTCAAGAGACGCGAAGGTATCGAGGTGTTTGACACCGATACGGACTTCTCGCCCTTCGCGAAGGCGAAGAAGCTTGGGTGAACACCCGGCCAGGTGCAGATTGATCCCTGCGGATCAGTCCGCCACCAGCCAGATGCCCAGGTAGATCAGGATGAAGCTGCCGAAGCCTGCAATCGCACCAACGGCGAAGATCAGGCGGACAAGCAGCGGGTCCATCCCGAAGTAACGGCCCAGGCCCGAACAGACACCGCCGATCTTGGCGTTGTGCCTGTCCAGCCCGAACTTCCTCGGCGAGCCGCCAGTTCGTTTCCGGTCGATCTGGCTCATGCCAGCACCGTGGAAACGGCCTGCACGCCCGGCGTTGCGAAATAGCTCACCAGGATCGACATGGTGATTGCGACCGAGGCCACACCGGCCATGGCGCGGTGAAGGAAGCTGGTTTCAGTAGACATTTGGTATCCCCTATATTTGAGTGGCGAGCCCCTGTTGGCCCGATGCCCATTACATTGCAGGGGGTGTGCCAAACTCGAAAAATGGCGGAATTCTGCCATTCTCGTTCAGCAAGCGGAAAGGTTGCATATGAAACCGCACCGCATATTGGTATTTTTCACCAACTTTTGGAGATGCGCTTTTTCGTGGAATCCGCGCTGCCCCTCGCCTACTTCGCAAGGCAGCCCATGTCGCTTGACCGCATCACCCTTTCCACCTTCCGCAACCATGCCGAAACCCGGCTGGACGGCACTGCGCAGTTCAATCTGCTGGTGGGGGAGAACGGCGCGGGCAAGACCAATATCCTCGAAGCGATCTCGCTCTTCGCGCCTGGTCGCGGGCTGCGCCGCGCTGCATTGCAGGACATGGCCAGCAAGGACGGCAACGGCGGTTTCGGCATCAACGCGCAGCTCGATCCCGGCGATGGCGGCGAGGCGATCACGCTCGGCACCGGCACACGGGCAGACAAGCCCGGTCGCAGGCTGGTCCATGTCAATCGCGCGGAATCGACCGCGATCGGACTGGGCGAGTGGCTGGCGATAGGCTGGCTCACCCCGGCGATGGACGGGTTGTTCACGGACAGCAAGACCGTTCGCCGCCGTTATATGGACAGGCTGGCGGTGGCGATAAACCCCGCCCACGCGCGCCACGCGAACCGCTATGAAGGCGCGCTGCGCGAACGCAACCGGCTGCTGTCTGACGAGCGCGAGCCTGATCCCGCGTGGCTCGATTCCATCGAGGACCAACTGGCAGACGCAGGCACCACCCTCACCGAAGGCAGGCAACTGCTTGTGGAGATGCTCGCCGCCAAGCTGGCGGGCGAGCCGGAGGAACCGTTCGCCCGCCCTACCCTGACCTATGTGCCCGGCGGCCCGGTCACCTATCACGGCATGCTGGCCGAGCTGAAACGCCAGCGACCGCGCGATCGTGCCGCGCGCCGAACGCTGACCGGCCCTCACCGCGACGAGCTGGAAGTGGTCATGTCAGGCAAGGGCGCCCCGGCCGCACAATGCTCGACCGGAGAGCAGAAGGCCATGCTGATCGCCATGACGCTGGCGCATGCGGAGCTGGCTGCGGGCAGCAGGCCCGGCGTATTGCTGCTCGACGAGGTTGCCGCGCATCTCGACCCGCTGCGCCGTGCCGCGCTGTTCGAACGGCTGGCGGCGAGCAAGACGCAGGTCTGGCTGACCGGCACCGAACTCGCCCCGTTTGAGGAAATTGCAGGCAACGCCGCAACCTGGCGCGTGGCCGATGGGGCTGTGGAGCGGCTTTAGTTTACCGTCATTGCGAGGGGCGAAGCCGCGCGGCAATCCAGAGCGATACGGCTTTACGCGCTTGATTGCTTCGCTACGCTCGCAATGACGGGGGAATTATTCAACCTCCGGCAAGGCCGCAGCAACGTCATCCATCGTGTCCGCGACGATCACGTCCACCCCTTCAGCTGTTGGGTGGATATTGTCAGGCAGGAACAGTTCGGGCCGCTCGTAGATCGACTCCAGGAAAAACGGCACCAGCGGCACGCCGTATTCGGCAGCAAGATCGGTATATATCCCGTCAAATTCGCGCTGGTATTCCGGTCCAAGGTTTGGCGGCGCGCGCATGCCCATGAGCAGCACGGGAATTTCCCGCGTGGTGATCTCTTCCAGAATCGCCGCGAGGTTTTCGCGCGTTTCGGAAGGCATGATCGAACGCAGCATGTCATTGCCGCCCAGTTCCACGATCACCAGTTCTGGCGGCGTGTCCATATTGTCGAGCACGAAGCCGATCCGCTGGCGACCGGCCGCCGTGGTGTCCCCGGAAACACCGGCATCGGTGACGCGGGCGTTGATGCCATTGGCACGCAAGGCGGCCTGCAGCTTCTCGGGATAGCCCTGGTTCTCCTCGAGGTTGTAGCCTGCAAACAGGCTGTCCCCGAAGGCCAGGATGGTGCGCTCAGGC
>JAUIJI010000109.1 GCA_030431435.1 Alphaproteobacteria bacterium
TATTCCTTCCCGGACCACAGAATGAGCGCAATCAGGAGCTCGTCAGCCGCCTGACGAGGTTCCCCTCGAACGATCTCGAGATGATGCTGGAATTCAGGCCGGAGGAAGGTTCCGCCACCGTCCTGCGCCGCATTCCCTTCTCCAACACCGGACTGGTGGAACTGGCGCAGCAGTCCCCGTCCTATGTCGGCGCGATCCTGGAGCGTTGCCCGGATGTGCAGCGCGAGGATTAGCTGATCACTCTTCGATAAAGGTGCCAGCTGGCATGGCCGAGCAGCGGCAGCACCAGCAGCAAGCCGAGAAAGGCTGGCACGCTGGCGGCGAACAGCAGCACTGCGATCACTGCCGCCCAGACCAGCATGACCGGCCGGTTCTGGCTGACGCATTTCCAGCTGGCGATCATCGCGGTGATCAGGTCCACATCGCGGTCCAGCAGCATGGGCATGCTCATCACGGTGAGGGTGAAGGTGAACAGCGCGATCCCGCCACCCACAGCGCCGCCCACCAGCAGCATCAGCAAGCCCGAACTGGTGGTAAGGAAGGCGAGGCTTTCCTGCGTCATCCCGGCATCGGCGAGAAAGATGTAGAATATGCCATGGGCCAGGATCACCCAGAAGGCGACGATCACGAAAATGATCACGCCTAGGCCCATGATCTGGTCATCCCCGCGTCCGCGCAACCCCCCCAGCACATCGCGCCAACTGATTGGTAGACCAGCCTCCCGCCTGCGGCTGACTTCGTAAACGCCGACTGCCGTAAAGGGCGCGATCAGCGGAAAACAGGCGATGGCGGGCACCAGCCAGATCGCCTCGCCATAGGTATAGAGCGCGTAGGTAATCCCAAGGCCCGCCAGTACGTAAACCGCTGCAATCACAAGCGCATATTGCGGGCAGGCGATGAAGTCCCGCCAGCCAGCAGCCAGCGCCGCTGTCAAGTCAGCCAGCGTCAGGTCATCAGCCACCGTGACAGGCGCTACGGGCGCCTGTTCTGCTTGTTCCACGACACCTCTCCCCCAGATGCGAAGTGCTCCAGTTTAGGCTGATAGGTGTATTGCCGGCAGCGATTAATGATCTGGCGCAAATTCCGCGAACGAATCGGCGCTCCTAATCCCTCAGGTACTTGTCCAGCCACGCATTCCAGCGCTGCATCCGGTCGAGCTGGAAGCTGGGCCGGCTGATTCCGTGGTATTCGCCGGGGTAGATTACCAGCCGCGTATCGATGCCGCGATGGCGCAACGCCTGGTACATCTGCTCGCTGGCAATGGTCGGCACGTTGACGTCTTCCTCGCCAACAATGAACAAGGTCGGGGTCACGATCCGCTGGTTCTGGAAGAAGGGATAGCTGATCGCCATCCAGCCTTCGAAATTCTCCCACGGCGTGCCGATCTCGGCGATGTACTCGCGAATGTACTCGTCATGGCCGAAACCGGTGAAGATGTTGGAGATGGATGCGCCGCTAACCGCTGCCTTGAAGCGCGTGTCGCTGGCAATCACGTAATTGGTCAGCATCCCGCCATAGGACCAGCCGCCAACGCCCAGCCGATCAGGGTCGGCAATGCCTTTGGCAACGGCATCGTCCACCGCTGCCAGAACATCGTCCACGTCAAGGTCGCCCCAGCGGCTGTGGCCCTGCATCGCAAAGGCATCTCCGCGTCCGGTGCTGCCGCGCGGGTTCGGGGCAAGCACGACATAGCCTGCGGCCACCTGCCACAAGGGTTCGCTATCCCAGCTGTAATCGAACTGCGAGGCCGGTCCGCCGTGCAGCATGAGGGTTGTCGGCTGCGGCGCGCGGGGATCGTGGCCGGGGGGCAGGTAGATGAAGCCGTGAATCTCGGTGCCGTCCTCGCTGGGAAAACTAGCCATGCTGACAGAGCCGAATTCGATCCCCTCAAGCCATTCGTCGTTCTGCGACGTCACCTTGGTGAGATTCCCGCCGGTGAAGGCAAAGACCTCGTTCGGGGTGAAATTGGTGCTGCTGAGCAGGGCCATGGTCCCGCCGCGCACGGCTGTGGGACTTCTGAGGACGAAATCGCCCGCGGCCAGCTGTTCCACCGCGCCTCCTCCGGCGGAAACCTGTGCCAGGTACTGTCGCCCGTCATCCTCCACGATCATGCGGACTGCGCTGCCATCCTCGGTCCACAGCGGGTCAGAGACGTTGCGATCCAGCGTCGGGGTCAGGATTACCGGCTCGCCGCCCGTGGCAGGAACTACTGCGAGCGGCGTGACACCATACCAGATCTTTTGCGGATCAGCGCCATGGACATAGGCGATCCAGTCGCCATCAGGGCTCCATGCGGGAGAGCCGTCCGTACCGGGATGCACGGTCAGTTGCCGAGGTGCTGCGCCTGGCGCAGAAACACTTGCAACCCACACATCGGTGTTGCTGTTGCGGTCTGGTTCTGCCGTGCGATTGGAAACGAAGGCCACTTCCGTTCCGTCAGGCGAGAAGGTGGGGTCGGATTCGTCAAAATCGCCGTCGGCAAGCCGCTCCAGCGCGCCGGTTGCGGGATCGAACAGCCACAACCGCTCGCGGCGGTTGTCGAGATATCCTGTATAGTCTTCCTTGAAGCGATAACGGTCGATCACGATCGGTTCGGGCCGGTCCTTGTCTTCGTCTTCTGCTTCATCATCCTTGGGTTCGGGGTCCTTGACGATCAGCGCCATCTTGCTGCCATCGGGCGACCACACGAAATCGCTTACTGATCCCTCGATGCCCTCAACCGGACGCGCTTCGCCGCCGTTCAGCGGCAAAAGCCACAGCCGCGTAGGGGCGTCTTCTTCCTCGTCCCCGCGTGAGGACAGGAAACCGATCTGCGATCCATCGGGGCTGAACCTGGGGCTGCTCTCGTTTTCGCCTTCGCGCAGCGTCAGCTGTCGCTCGCCGCTGCCATCAATATTGGCGATCCAGACGTGGGTGGTATTCTTGTCTTCCTCGAGATCGATCGAGCTCACGGTATAGACCACCATGCTCCCGTCCGGCGAAAGGCTGGGGGAAGAGACGGTCCGCGTCTTGAGCAGGTCCTCAATCGTTACCGGGCGGGCCTGGGCAGAAACACTGATGGCTGCGGCAGCAATAGCCGTGATGACAAGTCGCAAGGTCAAACTGAAATTCCCTCTTGGCGCTGGCCCGCCGTATAGTGGCGAGTCCTCAAGCGCTGAAGTGATTTCAATTGCTACGAATTGTCAAGCGTGGAGCTTAGCTCTTCGCCTCATACACCACATGGCCCACGGCGGTGTTGCTGGCAGGCACGCGATAGAAGCGTTTTTTCTCTTCCACGCCGTATCCCAGCGCCGCGCGCATGACGAGCCACATGATCAGCTCGATCCCTTCGGTGCCTGCTTCGCGCAGGTACTCGAGGCGGGTGATGTATTTCAGCTCTTCCGGCTCGTGCGCGAGCAGGTCGATGAACTTGCGGTCGAATTCCTCGTTGATCAGGCCTGCACGGCTGCCGTGGAGCTGGTGGCTCATTCCGCCGGTGCCCCAGACCTGCACGTCGAGGTCTTCGGGGAAGGTCTTCACCGCATTGCGGATGGCTTCACCCAGCTTCCAGCAGCGTTCGCCACTGGGGGTGGGGAACTGCGAGACGTTGACGCACACCGGGATGACCTTGCACGGCCATTCCTCCGGCTGGCCGAAGACCAGCGACAGCGGCACGGTGAGGCCGTGGTCGACATCCATCTCGTTGATCAGCGTGATGTCGAATTCGTCGATCACCAGCTGTTCGGAGATATGGGCGGCAAGCTCGATATGGTTCTTCACCACCGGCACGGGGCGTCGGCCCCAGCCTTCGTCAGCGCTGAGAAACTCCTCTGCAAAACCGATGGCAAAAGTGGGAATGATATCCATCATCAACGCCGAGGCGTGATCGTTATAGACAAGGATCACCACATCAGGCGTGTTCTTCTTGATCCATTCCTTCACGAACTCATAGCCCTGGAAGACCGGAGCCCAGTAAAGGTCCTTCTGCTTGCCCAGATCGATGGCCGCGCCAATGGCGGGCACGTGGCTGGTGGCGATGCCTGCGGTGATCCTGGCCATCAGTTCTTGTCCCTGATTGAACGGATGCCTGCCGGGTTGCGCCCGCCTTCCAGCATCATCTTTGCATATTCATCGGCGCTCATGCCGGACGTGGCGCTCACTGCCTTCTGGGCTGACATGCCATCGGTGCTGGCGAGCTTGACGAGGAAATACATGTTGCCGCCAAGATCGATGAGCTTGGTCAGGTCGCGATCGAGCACGGCCTGCTTCTGCTCCTCGGTCATCCTGAACTTGTCGAGGTAGGCCTTTTCGTCAGCCTTGAATTCCTCGCGGTTCGCTTCCTTCATCAGGCTCATGCAGAACTTGTGAAGGTAATATCCCTGGCGACTGCGGAGAGCGGTGAACACCTTGGTGCCGGGAATATCTTCAAGATCTTCGAGCGGGTAGAGCCTTGTGCGGGGCATGTATGGTCCCTTCATCTGTCATGGCGC
Organism: Alphaproteobacteria bacterium; assembly: GCA_030431435.1. Classification (GTDB taxonomy): domain Bacteria; phylum Pseudomonadota; class Alphaproteobacteria; order Sphingomonadales; family Sphingomonadaceae; genus Alteraurantiacibacter. The sequence continues at coordinate 4,470 of JAUIJI010000109.1, forward strand.
GCCCTAGCAGGCGGCCGGTCAGGCAACCATACACCAAAGATTGCAATTGTTGCACGTCCGCTTGCGAAAAACGCCACTCAGTCCCGCAAGCCAAGGTACCAGTTGTGCGCCGCCTTTTCGGCAGCCTTGGCCGTATTCAGTACCTCTCCCCGGTCGATCTTCTCGCGCGTCGACAGCACCACTTCTTCCGGCAGCGGTTCGTCAAACTCAAGACCGGCGAAGGGCGGGTGGTTCCACTGGACGGTTCCGAAAGCTTCGAAATGGAGCCAGTTGAGCAATGCTTCGCTGCCGATCGAAAGCGGTTCCGGACATTCGATTTGCGCACCCGTCTGCGACAGGTCGCGCAGTTTGACCGAAGGAGCCGATGACAGCGTGATCAGCTTCGCGGGAATATCCGTGCGCAGGCGACTGTCACGCCGCCGCCTAATCCCAAATTGCGCTGCACCCATGGCTCATCCCTTCTCGTTGCGAGAGGGGCAAATGTGCAGGAAGTTGGCTAAGGTACGCTGGATATTTGGGTAGGTGAATTTACCTGATCGCGCGACCTAATCCGGGCCTGCGTTGGGATCCCAGTCAACCGGCGCGCCAAATTCGTCCACCTGCGGGCCGGGAATGGCGGTGAGCGTATGGATCTGGCGAAACTTGCCGTCGATGTAGCGGAAAGTGTGGCTGTCAGGCCCGCCGTTCTCGGATGAACCAAAGCGCATGAACACGTTGATCACGCCCTTTTCCTCATCGATCAGGTAATCGCGATTGGTGAGGTAGAGCACGCCTGGTGGCATGCCGATCTCGCAGCTGGCATCGGGAAGGTTGTCGCGGTTGGTATACAGGCCCCCTTCCAGCCGTGCGCATGGCACGCCCCAGGGAATGTCGGTAAACTTGTCCATGAACCCGTCGAGATAGGCATTGGCGCCGCGGATCATCTCGGAAGGCTCGGTGCGCTGGTAGGGGTGCAGATCGCTCCAGTCCTCCTGCTGTGTGTAACGCAGGAAGGCATCGGCGTTGAACAGCCAGTCACCCGTGGTGATGGTGATGGAATCGACCCTGTAAACCTCCCCCTCATGCGCGAACAGGCGCGTGCCGATCACATAGGGGGTGGGTCCGGTCACGATGATTTCGGTGAAAGTCTTGCAGCGCAGCGGATCGTGGAAGCTCATCGCATGGTCGATTTCCAGCGGCGTGTTCCACAGGCCGGCGGAGGCATCCACCGTCTCCATGTTTTCAAGGTAATGCGCGTTGCCAACCAGCGGCAGGGCGGAAATGTCGCCCGTGCGCTGCCCGGCGACATAAGCGTCAGTCAGTTCCTTCAGCTCATCCTTGGTGCAGGTGGGCCTGTCGACCCGTGGGGCAAGGCCTTCCACACCCGGGCGGGCCTGCGCTATGGCGTGGGTGGAGGTCATGGCAATCACCATAGCGATGGCGGATGCGGCAAGTTTGTTCAGCATTTCTCTCTCCCTGTCGGCGCTCAGCGCACATCCATCGGTTCTTCGCTGCGGCACTGTTCGTAAGTGCTCCAGCCGGAGCAGACGCCATAAGGTCCGCGAATGAAGATCGCCTCGATGCGGCTGATGTCGCCATTTTCCACCTTGAACAGCTCGCCCAGCTGCCATGTCCAGTTTATCGGGCGGTGATCGAAAAAAGCGAAGGCGAAGACGATCCCGCGTTCGATGTCCACCGCCACCACGCGGCGATCGCGCACGCCGGTGACAGTGCCGACCAGCGATGTTTCGAACTGGCCCTTGCAGCTTTGTACCGCGCCGAAACTGGGCCGGTCGCCCAGATCATGCCCATCAGGCGCGGCGGCGATGATGCCGTTCTCCAGCCGCAGGCAATCATCGGTGAAGGGGTAGTAATCATTGGTGGTGTTGCGTTCGACCGCCTCGAAATAGGCGTTGGCCACTTCCACCAGTTCGGCGCGCGTATGGCGTTCGGCTTCGGGAACCGCTTCAAGGTAGCCTTCCCACGGTGAGCCGAGCGCATGGACGGCGGCGCCGGTTGCGGGGAAGGGGCTAGACGGAGCGCCAGAGGATGGCCCAAGCGGGCGTTCCGGACGCGCAGCGATTTGCTCTGCTTCGGTGATCTTGCCATCGCGGTTGATCCGCAGGCGCAGGCTGAGCGCGACATGCTCCGGATCACGCGAAGGGCCGGTGGCAGAGCTGGAGGCCTGCTCCTGCACAGTCACCAGCGCCGCGACTTGCCCGGTCACCACGTCCGGCACGATCAGGCGATAGCCGTCAGGCGAGACCGTGGTCGCCCACATCCCTTCATTGCCCAGCGGCATTTCGATCCCGTTTTCGGTGAAGCGTACATTGCGGGCGAAGAGCTCGTCCGAAACCTCGCCATCGCTCATGGCCTGCAGATAGCTTTCGACATAGCCTTCAAGGCATGCTCGGTCGCAAGTGTTTGGCTCCATTTCCAGCGGCACACCGGCGACTTGCGCCGATGCAGGCGCGTATACGGCGGCAAGGCCCATGGCGGCGCCAGCGACCAGCGCGTTGCGGATCAGTTGTTTCATGATGTCCCTCTCCCTCTCTCGGGGAGCGAGAATAGCCACTAATCCGTTAGGTGCCAGAACGAATTTGTAATGACTCTTGTCAGTCTGCCGCTTGTGCGCGTTTGTAGGCCGGTCGTGCCTGCAGCCTTTGCCAGTAAGCGGCGACATGGGCGGGCAGGGTGATCTCGCTTTTGGTGAATTCTGCCAGCAGGAAGGCATAGCCGATGGAGATATCCGCAATGGTGAAGCGCTCGCCTGTTACCCATGTGCGCCCGTCAGCGAGGTAGTTGTCGAGGAAGGCGAGTCGCTTGTCCAACTGCCCCAGCTGGTCGGCGATGGTGTTGTTGGTCTGCTCGCCGGTGAACACACGGGTGCGGAAGATGGTGCCGATGGGCGTGGCCAGGTCCGCCTCGCCGAAATGCAGCATTTGCAGGTGGGCCGCATAATGCTCGGCTGATGGGCGCGGGCCGACAGCGAGCGCGGTCGCCGCTTCGTTTCCCGCCACCAGCCGCCGGCCGGTGATGTAGAGGAGGATGGCGATGCTCTCGAACATGGTGATCGGCTCGTCCGCATCGTCATCGACAATCGTGGGCACGGAACCGAGCGGATTGATTTCGAGGAAGCTCTCCGGAACCGGGATGCCGAAGGTCTCGAGCTTGTAGGCCTCCTGCATCTCTTCCATCAGCCAGACGATCCGCTGACTGCGCGAATTGGGAACATGGTAGATGGTGATCATTGGTCAGGCTCCTCGGTCTTTTGCATGTGGCGAATTGGCCAGCAGATCATCCACCACAGCCGGATCGGCCAGCGTAGACGTGTCGCCCAGATTGCCCGTGTCGTTCTCGGCGATCTTCCTGAGGATGCGGCGCATGATCTTGCCGGAGCGGGTCTTGGGCAGGCCGGGGGCGAACTGCACCACGTCAGGCGTGGCGATGGGGCCGATTTCCTTGCGCACCCACTGGATCAGCTCCTTGCGCAGATCCTCGGTGTTCTCGACGCCTTCCATGGTGGTGACATAGGCGTAGATGCCCTGTCCTTTCACATCATGCGGCATGCCGACCACGGCGGCTTCGGCCACCGCGTCATGATCGACCAGAGCGCTTTCTACTTCTGCGGTGCCCATGCGGTGGCCGGAGACGTTGATCACATCGTCGATGCGGCCGGTGATCCAGTAATAGCCATCCTCGTCACGGCGGCACCCATCGCCGGTGAAGTACTTGCCGGGATATTGCGTGAAGTAGGTCTGGATGAAGCGGTCATGATCGCCATAGACGGTGCGCATCTGGCCGGGCCAGCTGTCGAGGATCACCAATGCGCCTTCTGTTGCGCCTTCGAGGATGGTGCCTTTTTCGGCATCGACCACTGCAGGCTGCACGCCGAACATCGGGAAGCTGGCAGAGCCGGGCTTCAGCGCATGGGCGCCGGGCAGGGGAGTGATCATGTGGCCGCCGGTCTCGGTCTGCCACCATGTGTCGACGATGGGGCAGCGCTTGTCGCCCACCACGTCATAGTACCAGTCCCACGCCTCGGGATTGATCGGTTCGCCCACGCTGCCGAGAATCTTGAGGCTGGAACGGTCGGTCTTCTTCACCCACTCATCGCCTTCGCGCATCAGCGCGCGCAGGGCGGTGGGGGCGGCGTAGAACTGCTCCACCTTGTATTTGTCCACCACCTGCCAGAAGCGGCTGAAATCAGGATAGTTCGGCACGCCTTCGAACATCAGCGTGGTCGCGCCGTTGGTGAGCGGGCCATAGACGACATAGGAGTGCCCGGTGACCCAGCCGATATCCGCCGCGCACCAGTAAATCTGCCCCGGGCGGTAATCGAACACATATTCATGCGTCATGCTGGCCCAGACGGCATAGCCGCCGGTAGTGTGGAGCACCCCCTTGGGCTTTCCGGTGGAGCCCGAGGTGTAGAGGATGAAAAGCGGGTCTTCCGCGTTCATTTCCTCGGGCGCGCAATCCGCCGTGTGCGGTTCGATGGCGTCGTGCCAGTCCACGTCGCGTCCTTCCACCATCGGAACGTCAGCTCCGGTATGGCGCAGCATGATGACAGTGCGCACATTGGCCTTCTCGCACGCAGCGTCGACATTGGCCTTCAAGGGGACCTTCTTGCCTCCGCGCAGGCCTTCATCGGCAGTCAGCACGATATCGCTTTCGCAATCTGTGATCCGCTGGGCGAGGGCATCAGGGCTGAACCCGGCAAAGACGATGGAATGGACCGCGCCGATCCGCGCGCAGGCGAGCATCGCGACGGCCGCTTCGGGCACCATGGGCAGGTAGATCGTCACCCGGTCGCCCTTCTTCACGCCATCGGCCTTCAGCGCATTGGCGAAACGGCAGACATCGGCATGCAGCTGGGCATAGGTGATGATGCGATTGGGCGTATCGGGATGGTCAGGCTCCCAGATGATCGCCACGTCCTGCCCGCGCTTCTCCAAATGCCGGTCAAGGCAATTGGCAGCAAGGTTGAGCGTGCCATCCTCGAACCACTTGATGCGGAAATCGTCCGCGTCGAAGCAGGTGTCCTTGATCCTGGTGGGCTGGCGCATCCAGTCGATCCGCTGCGCCTCGCCCAGCCAGAAGCTGTCGGGATCATCCACGCTGGCGCGATATTTCAGCGCGTATCCGTCTGCGTCGATCTTGGCATTTGCGGCCCATTCCGCCGGTACCGGATGGGTGACGTGCTCGTGCATTCCAAACTCCCACTTGCTCTCACAAGCAGACGTAGGAAATCCTCACGCGTTCCGCCAGAGGGCTTGCAGCGCCGGAAGCAAGTGATGGCGGTGATCGGCAGGAATGCGGGCGAGCAGGGCGCTCTCGAATGCTTCGATGATCGCCAGTGCTTCCTTGCGCCGGTCTTCACCATCGGCGGTCAGCACCAGACCCTGCGACTTGCCGTCCAGCGGGTTGCGATCGATCAGCCCGCCATCTTCCAGCCGTTTGAGCAGCGGCACCATGTTGGCACGCTGGATATCCAGTTCGCGGCCCAGCGCGCTGGCCGTGACATCGGGATTGGCGCCGATCAACAGGAGCAGCGAAGCGTCCACCTGCTTCAGCCCGATATCGGACAGGCGCGCGGCGAGTTCCGCAGCCGTCGCATTGGCGGCACGGCGCAGCGAATAGCCGGGGTAGTGGGAAAGCGGATCGTGCATGATCAGGACATTAGCGATTGTTGTTGCGTATAGCAATCCATATAGCTATGAGCGATAACAATTCGCGCGGCCTCTGCCGCGTGATTCGCGCAACCAAGTGGAGAGCATACAATGGCAAAACCCTCACAGCCCGATCCCCGCCCGCAGGAAGAAACCGTCAAGTACGACATCGTCGACGGCGTGGCATGGGTATCCTTCAACCGTCCCGACAAGCGCAACTGCATGAGCCCCAAGCTCAACAAGCAGATGCTGATCGTTCTGGAAGAGCTGGAATTCCGTGATGATGTGCAGGTGCTGGTGCTGACCGGCGAGGGCACCTCGTGGTCGGCCGGCATGGACCTCTTGGAATACTTCCGTGAAGCCGAAGTGCAGGGCCTGCACAAGGTTCGCGAGCACCAGCGCCAGGCCTATGGCTGGTGGGAACGCCTGCGCTGGTATGAAAAGCCGACCGTCGCCATGATCAACGGCTGGTGCTTCGGTGGTGCCTATGGCCCGCTGTTCGCTTGCGACCTCGCCTATTGCTCTGATGAAGCGCAGTTTGGCCTGTCGGAAATCAACTGGGCAATCCTGCCCGGCGGCGGCGCGTCCAAGGTGGCAGCAGAACTGCTCAACTTCCGCGATGCCATGTATCACGCCATGATGGGCGAAAACCTCACCGGCCCCGAAGCTGC